>JAISJR010000073.1 GCA_031261425.1 Planctomycetota bacterium | reverse complement strand
AAATGACGAACGCCGGCGGGCGGCGTTAGGCGGGAAAACCGCCGCGACCGAGAAGGGCGAATTCAATTCGCCCCTACAATATGGTCTCACCGGTTTCGCGAAAGCGTATGGCGGATTTGGCGCCAATACGTCAACTCACGCGGCGACCGGTTACGATTTCGGCGGCGTGGGTTTGCTCAGCGGCGTCGGTTATAAATTCGCGCCGGAACTCGAACTCGGCGCGTTGATCGGCTATTCCTACAATCACGCCGACCTTTATCGCGACCTTGGCGAAGCGACCGACAATGTGATTCGTCTCGGCGCCTATGGCAACTGGCAATGGGACAATTTCTATTTCAACACGGCGCCGACCTTCGGCATTCATATTCAAAACACCGAGCGCAATATCACCTTTATGAAGCAGACCGCCAAAGCCGACAACACCGGATTTGATTTCGCGTGGTATAATCGTTTCGGCTACACGTTTGAACTGCCGCAAAAGTTCTTTATCACGCCGTCTTACGCGCTCGGAATGGCGTATTTGCACAATCCGTCCTACACGGAAACCGGCGCGGCGGCGGCGCTGAAAGTGAACGCTTACGACAATTGGTCGCTGACGCAAAATTTGGAAGTGCGGGTCGGAAAACTTTTCCAAATCAGCGACCGTTTCGCGCTCTTGCCGGAAATTTGGGGCGGGTGGGAACACGAATATCTTTCCGCCAACGACGTAACGATGCGTTTTGCCGCCGCGCAAAACGTGGCGTGGTCGGCGCCGGTAACGCGCATTGCCGCCGACCGCGCGGTGTTCGGCGCAGGGCTAACGACGCTGATCTCGAATAAGTATGAACTGTTCGGTCGCTATAACCAACGCCTGTGGGACGGCGGACACAGCGCGACGTTCACGGTGGGGATTGGGGTGAAGTTTTAACGGCAGAGGAGAAAGGGTTTAAGGATTTTAAGCGTTTAAGAATCTTAAGATTCTTAAACGCTTAAATTTTACCAAAAAAACTCTCCGACAGCCGCGCTGAAAGCGCGAAACATATCAGCCCAGGGTAAGCGACACGCTCTATCGTCGCGCCACCCTGGGTAAAGACGGCGCGAAGCGCCAACCGAAATTGGACGGTTCGCCGCGTTTTGGCGAACCGCTCTCGCCGCCGGAGGCGGCGTTTGCCGCCGCCAACCGCGCGGCGGGACTGTCGGATGGTTCGCTACGCGAACCGCTACCCAGGGTTGCGGGACGGTAGAACGTGTCCCTTACCCTGGGCTAATATATTTCGCCCCGTTGGGGCGACTGTCGGAGTTTTTCAATTTCTTCGTTGAAACAATAACGACGCTAACCGCGTAACCGCTCTTAAAACCCTTAAAACCTTTATCCCCCTTAAACCCTTATCTTTTATGAAAAACCTCATCGCCGCCCTCGCCCTCGCGCTAATCCTCGCCGCCGCCGTTGACGCGGCGGAAAATCCGGTTTACCAACAAGCCGACCAACTCGCCGCCGCGCGGAATTACGCGGACGCCGTCGCGTTGCTGAAAAAAGAATTGTCGCCCGCTCCCCGCAAGGAAAATGCCGAAACGCTGTATCGGTTGGGCAATGTCAGCCGCCTCGCCGGACAGGAAGACGCGGCGCAGAATTTTTGGCAACAGGCGTATTCCGCCTATCCGCTGACCGCCGCCGGACGGTTGAGCGCGCTCGCGTTGGGCGACGCCGCCTACGCGCGTTTCGCCGGCGCGACGCCGAATTTCGACGAATGGGAAAAAATTCGCAATTTTTATTCGGACGCGCTCGGTATGGACGGCGCGCGGTTTCTCGACGAGGCGACGCTTGCCCGCCTGTTTGAGCGGCTGAACCGGCTGAATGACCGATTGGTTTTCGACCCGAATACGCGGGTGGCGGGCGCGGAATTTTACCGCGTGCAGTCCGGCGACAATCTAACGCGCATCGCCAAAAAACTCGGTCTTGACACGTGGTATTCGCTAGCGGCAATCAATCCGGTCAACCCGCAGAATTTGCGCGTGGGGCAGAAATTGAAAGCGGTAACGGGGCGCGTGTTTATTTTAATCAACAAGCGCAATTTCTCGTTGGCGTGGTATTTGGACGGCGTGTTTATCCGCGGCTACCGTTGCGCGCTCGGCGCGCCGGAATCGGAAACGCCGCCGGGGCGCTATAAAATCGCGCGGATGGAAGTCAATCCCGACTGGACCGACCCGAACGGTCAGACGTTCAAATTCGGCGAACCCGGACATTTAATCGGCTCGCGTTGGATGGCGATGGAAGGCGAAGGCACCAACGGTCTCGGTATTCACGGCACGGTTGACCCGAACAGCATCGGCACGAAAGTATCCAACGGTTGTATCCGCCTGCGCAAAAAAGACGTGGAAGAACTCTACGGCTTCGTCAGCATCCAACCCGGACACGAAAGCGAAGTGTTGGTGGTGGAGTGAGCGCGAAATTTTAATCGGCGCTTCGCGCCGTTAAAATTTCAGAGTTTAGAGTTGAGAGTTGAGAGTTGAGAGTGTGGAGTTTTATTTTTAAGACGCGCGAAGCGCAACCACTGCTTAACTCTAAACTCTTAACTCTCAACTCTGGGGTATCACTCCAAACTGTCGCGATAGTCCCGATACAGCGGCGACGGCGGCACTTCGGCGGGGAGGCGGTCGAGCGTGGCGCGGGCTTGTTCTTTGTCGCCGGTTAAATCCCAGTAGCGCGACAGCGCCAAATAGCCGTCTTCCTGTTGCGGATTGAGCGTCAGCAACCGTTCCGCCGCCGTGCGCAACGACGTTAAATCCTCCAACAACAGCGACACTTCCGCCATTTTTACCCACAAGTCATACGCCTCGCCGTCGGGCGCGGTCAGCAACCGGCGCAGAATTTTTTTCGCCGGCACCGGACGGTTGTCATACAAATAACACTCCGCCAAAATCGCCTGCAAGTCGCGGCGCGGCGCGTCCTCGTTTTTGCCGAGTTCCATTTTTTCCAGCAACGCGACGGCGCGGTCGTATTTTTTTTGCCGGTAATACGAGAGCGCCAGATTTTCCCGCAACCGCTCTTCTTTCGGCGCCAATAAAATCGCTTCCTCAAAATAGCGCGTCGCCAACGCCTCGTCGTCGCGCAATTGCGCCAATTGTCCGAGCAACTGCCGCACGCCCGCCGCGTTGGGATGGCGTTTTTTGGCGGTCTGCAAGTAATTTTCCGCCTCGTCCAACTTCGACCATTCCATTAACATTTCCGCGGCGGCAAGTTTGTATTGCACCAAATTTTCGTCCAACTCCGCCGCCGAAGCGTAGCACTGATACGCCTTTTCGCCGTAGCCGTTCCGGTCGTAAAACACGCCCATATAGTAGTAAAAACGCGCGTCGTCCGGCGCGACTTTTAGACCGGCTTTGACCGCCGCGCGCATCGCGTTTTCATCGTCGCCCATTTCCAACAAAATCTGCGCGCGCAACAGCAACGCTTCGACTTCCCGGCTGTTTAGCGCAATCGCCGTTTCGATTTGTTGATACGCCGCTTTCAAATCGCCCGCGCCAAACCGCTGACGCGCGGCGTCGTAAGCGGCGGCGCTTTTTAATTCGTTGTGCTTGTCGTTGCCCTTGGTGATGACCTCTTGGGTGAAGTCGCTATGCTCGGTGTTGCACCCGCACAAAAACGCGCCGCACCAGACGGCGGCGGCAAAAACGATACTGGGGCGGGAAGTGAATTTGCGCACAATGCCTTTCGGATGGTCTGTTCTTAATTTACAATTAACAATTGACAATTAACAATTGTGGAGTTTGACGATTAAAAATCGCCGAGCGAAATTTTGACGATTAACTCCTTAATTGTTAATTGTCAATTGTTAATTGCTTTTCCCCGGCGTCGCCAGACCGGCTAACGCTTCTTTTTCGGCGGCGGCGAACGACGCATATTCGGCGATATAATCGACGATGGCGCGGTTGATGTCGGAGATATCTTCTTCTAAATTTATCGTGATTTTTGCCGCGCCCGCCGGCGTTTCGCCGTCGATGCCGTCATTATTTTCGTCGTCAAGGTCTTCTTCTTCGAGTTCGTCAATTTCTTCTTCCGGCGTTTCTTCCGCCGGCGTTTCTTCCGCCGGAGTTGCGACCGGCGACGCCGGCGCGGGCGCTTCGACCGACGGCTTTGACGGTTCGCCAACCGGAGCCGGCGCAACCGGAGCCGACGCGACTTCTTTGGGCGCGACTTCTTTTATTGATGAGCGCTCGACCGTTGATTGGCGTTCGGCGTAACCGTCGCTGGGCGCCGCCGTGCGGGCGATGGCGGTTTCCGGCAACACGACTTTGCTTTGGACTTCTTCCGCCTCGGCGCCATCGACATATTCGGCGTCAATAATCGCGCCGTCGTCAAACCACTCTTCGCCGTTCACCGCGCAAACCGCGCCGCTTTCAATGCCGGTAATGACGGCGGTGGGCGCGTCGCCTTTTTTGTGCCGGACGCTTTTCATAATGTCGCGATGCAAAATCCCGCGGTCGGCGCTCGGCGTCGCCGAACCGCGCACCGGCGAGCCGCGCATCACCGTCGCGTCCGCCGCCTGATTTTTATGACTGCCGACTTCCAACGACCGGTCGTAAGTCCACGCGCCGAGTTTGGGATTGTTATTGCGAATAAAATCGTGCGCCCGCAACGCCAATTGTTCGCCCTGCCGCAAACGGCTCCACGGGAGCAAGCCGCGCCGCTCGCCGGATAAAATTTGCGCGCCGTCTTGCGCCGAGCGTTCGCCAAGCGTCGAGAGTTCGGCGTCTTCAATCACCACCGGATGCAACAGGAAAATCAGTTCGCGGCGTTGATTTACGTCGTCCTGCGTGCGCGCCGCCACGCCGACTAACGGCAAATCGCCGATGCCGGGGACCTGCGAGCGCGTGGCGTTCGTGGCTTCGCGGAATAAACCGCCAATCACCGCCGTCGCGTTTTGCGGCACCAAAATATCGACGGCGACCGCGCGAATCGAAATGTCGGGAATTTGCGAGGTGTACACCTGCCCCTGCGCGTCTTTTACCGGAAAGCCGTTTTTCCAAGTGATATTGCTAACTTTCGGCATCACGGTCAACCGGATTTTGCCGTCGGGCAAAATGTGCGGACGGACATCCAACGAAATGCCGGCGTCGGCAAATTTGGTCGAAGGCGACACCACTCCGTCGCTAACCGTAAATTCCTGATAACTGGCTTTCTCGCCGACAAAGACCATCGACCGTTGCCGGTCCAACGACATAATTTTCGGCGACGACAACACCGAAACGTGCGCCACTCTATCCAACGCGGAAATGACGGCGCTAACGCCGCCTAACGTCAATTTTGCATTGAACGAAGTATCGCTGACAGCATTGCCCGTGCTGGCGAATGATTTTAAATCTATAACGCTACCGCTCAGTAGATTGTCGGTCTGTAATAAATTCAAATCCACCCCGAATTTATTGGTATCGTCCAATAGCACTTCCAAAATCGACGCCTCCACCAAGACCTGTTTCGGGCGCTTGTCCAAATTGGCGACCAACTTGGCGATGGCGGCGATGTTATCTTCGTAATCGTGGACGACTAACGCGCTCGAAAAAACAAACGGTTGCGCGGTCGGGCTATACACCGCGTCCGTCGGCGAAGCGGCAGTCGAATCGCCGCCACCGCCGCCGCCGCCGCCACCGCCACCGCCGCCCCCCCCTTCGTCGTCGGCGATAACTTCGGCTTTGCCGTTTTCCGACAACAATCCTTCCACCGCGGTTTTGGCGTCTTTGGCGCGCAAGTAGCGCAAGTAGAAAATGCGCGATTCGAGACCGTTTTTGCCTTGTTCGCGTTTGCGGATTTGCTCTTTGGTAAAGACCTTGATGAAGTCGCCTTCCTGACTAAACCCTAAGCCGTTCACGTCCAAAATAATCGCCAGCGCGTCGAAAAACGGCACGGCATACATCGTCATCGACACCGCGCGGTCGGCGTCGGCGGCAAGAATAATGTTGCGGCGCGACTTGACCGCGAGTTCTTCCAACACCGTCGAAATCGCCACGTTTTGCGCGTGAATATCCACCGTGTCGTATTTGCCGACGTTAATGTCGCAAATCGTCGGCGCCTCGACTTTTTTCTTTTCTTCTTTTTTCGGCGCGGGCGCGGCGGCGGCGAGCGGGTTGTTCGCGACCGACGCCCCAGCGCCTTGCGCCTGCGCCAAAGCGTTCTGCGCCGCCGGCGGCAGTCCGCCGGGGAACACCGTGCTTACCGAGCCGTCGGCGTTTTGTTGCATTAAAAAAGTCGGTTGCGCCAACTCCGCCGGATTTTCGCCCGCCCACACAATCCCCGCGCTGAGCGCGGCGACGCCCGCCAAGCGCGGCAGAGAATTGACCCATTGGAACGACAGTTTGAACGGCGAGCGGTTGCGCATGGTTTTACTCCGAGATAGAAAAATGAGCGGCAAAGAAAGATTTCACACTCTTTCTTTTTTTCGGTTTTTTGCGCCGCCGCGCTGAAATAAATCTTTTACAATTAAAAAAAGCGGCTATCATCGTTGACGTTTTAGGCGAGGGGAAAAAATGAAACGGCGACCTTGGCGGCAATTATTCAACGACGAAAGCGGCGGCGTAACGGTGGAGTGGTTGCTCGTTACCGGCGTGGTGGCGTTGACGAGTTTCGCGATAATCGCCGGCGTCAACACCATCATCGGCATACAATTTTACCGGAGCGCGTTGATTATCGCGTTGCCGTTTGGGTAGAAAATCCAGAGTTGAGAGTTCAGAGTTCAGAGTTAAGCAAAGGTTGCGCTTCGCGCATTAAAAAAAACAACTCCACCGCTCAACTCTCAACTCTAAACTCTTCGGTTTGTAAATTGCTCTTCTGAAAGCGAGGATAAACTTATGGACTTTTCATTGACCGAGAAAAATTGGCGCGAACTGTTGCGCGAACTGCACGACGACGAAGGCGCGACCGTTACCGTCGAATGGATGATGGTCATTACCGTCGCGCTTCTCGTGTTGGGGGCGCTTTATCACTTGGCGATATGGGCGATGAACTCCACGGCTGAAACCGTCAAAGACATTCAAGGAGATTGACCTTTGCCCCTACGCTTGCCGTCCGCTAAAATTAACTGTATTTTTGTCCATCTCATACAAAAGGAGAAAAACAATGGAACTGACGAAGAAAATGCGTAATTTCGCCAAGAAATTACACGACGACGAAAGCGCGCCGGGCACCGTCGAATGGGTGTTGTTAGTGATTGTCGCGTTAATCGTAATGGTCGCGATTTACTACGTAGCGAGGTGGGTTTTGCAAAGCGGCGCGGAGGAAGCCAAAGATGTGGATAGCGGGAGGAGTATAGCCAACCAGAAGGTTGGTGAATTCAAGAATACTCTTGGAATCACTGATTAGTTAGACCAACCCTAATTGGGTTGACCCGAAAAAAACACGAAATCAGTTTTCGTGTTTTTTTCGTGAGTTTTCCGGCAACGACATTGGCAAAAATGATGAGCGACAACGACCAATCCGAAATTTCTTCCGCGCCAAACGACGGCGGCAATGCCGAAAATTCTCCGGCAACGGCGGCGGCGAATAGCGAAGCCGCGCCGGTCGCGCTCGCCGAAAAAGCGCCGCGCCGTCGGTTGCCGTTTAGAATATTTTTGTTGCTCTGGGGCGTGGCGCTCGCGATTTGCGCGGCGGTCGCGTCTTATTTATTTGCCGAATACGACGGCGCCAACCGCGGCGGCTATTTTGTGATTGTAACGCTTTACGCGATGGTCGGCGCGGCGGCGTTGAGCGACGCGGCATTTCGGAAAATCCCCAACCGTTTCAGTTACGCGGCGTTAATTTCGGCGTTGGCGCTGAATTTGGCAATCGCGCCGCTGTGCGAAGCGTGGAATTGGCGCGAGGTCTCGGCGTGGATTGGCGCAAACACCGGTCAGTGGGGCGTGGCGTGGGAGTCGCTAAAGGGCTTCGGTTTGTGCGTTGTGGTGGGCGTGGTCAGTTTTGCGGTGCGCGGATTAGGCGGCGGCGATGTAAAAATTATCGCGGCGCTCGGCGCGCTCGCCGGTTGGTCTTTATCCATTTCAATTTTGTTGAATACGTTGTTGGTCGCGCTCGCGGTCGGCATTATCAATTTGACGTTTCGCGGCGCGTTGTTTCAGAACTTGCAAATTTTATTGGGACGGATTATTCATTTGATTTGGTTGCGCGATTTTTCTTCGCCGCTGAAATTCAAAAATTCCGAATCGCCGTTTTGCCTGTCGCTGTTAATCGCCCTGATTTTACTACCGTATGTGAATTTAAATGCGTGGTTACGCGAAGTGTTGCCCTAATCCTTTTCATTTCTCACGACTATCACGACTTCATTTTTCACGACAATTCACTTCACGACCCCAACTGTAAACCTTTGCGGACTTTGTCGATTTTCTCGCCGCCGGCTTCGTTGAACCATTTGACGCGCGGGTCGCGTTCGCCGCCGTCGGTTTCGTAAAAACTGGCTGACTGTCCGCGTAAGAACAGAAAATTCGACCACGTATTGACGCCGCGCACGAATATTATTTTGCGCTGAATACCGAGAAACAGATGGTCAATATACGCCCAGAGGTCTCTGGGATTGAACTTAAGCTCAGGGGACTGCCGGTTGCCGTAGCGAATGACGATATATTTTTTGTTCAATCCATCGTAATCCTCATTATCTTTTGGAACACGAGGATTGGTTATTCCGTCATTCTTTTTCTTGCCTTCTTCAGCTATGTTGATTTCTTTCGTGCTATCGACGAGTTCGTGGTCAAACCCCGCAACCATCGTCGAATTCTGCCGCACCACCTCCGAAATCAATTTCGTATTGCGGTCAATATGCACGTCCTGCCAAAAATTAAGCACAGAATACATCGTGAAACAGAGCAGCAGCATCGGCGGGACAATAAGCAACGTCTCAATTATCGCGGAACCGCGACAACCGGCGAGGTCTAACTTATCCGAAGGGTCGGGAGTTCCGGTTTTAGTGCAGAAAAACATTGGCGTCTCCGCTCTTGAGTTT
The DNA here is from genome assembly GCA_031261425.1 of Planctomycetota bacterium. Lineage (GTDB taxonomy): Bacteria > Planctomycetota > SZUA-567 > SZUA-567 > SZUA-567 > MS499-59. The sequence goes on along the minus strand of JAISJR010000073.1, from coordinate 53,488 downwards.
GAGAGTATCTTCTAAGTAACTTTTGAACTTGTCGGCTTTGACTGCGCCCAACCATTGCGAATCAATGCGAGTTAGCCGCGCCTGATAATTCGCGCCCAAACTCGCCCACTGCATCCAGCGGAAAAGTCCACTGTCGTTAAGTCCGCCCAATATTTCGCTTAAAAACGTCAGATTTTTGATAAGACGGTAGTAAGTATTGTAGGTTTCCGCCTGCGCCATCGCTATCACCTTACGCTCATTTACCGACCTAAAAAAGCCGGTCGCCATAAACGAGTAGTTTGGCATATTGTCTGGAAGATGTCCGCCTACAAATGGAATATCGTCGGATTTCTCCACTATCACCGCCACTTGCAACAAGTCCCTATCGTCTTCGTCAAAAACATAGCCCCACTGACCTCCGGCATACCCAAGCGAGGACGCTAATCCCATACCATACCAACCTAAAGAAATTGTCATCCATTTAACCGAAATCGGAAACGGCTTTTTGCTTTTGAGGGGTTCAAAAAACTTGTGCGATCGCAACGCTGGGAATAGCCAACTTGCATCTGGTTCCTCCAAATTTTTATCGTTCGCAAAATCTAGGGCGATATTGAATTTCGAGGCCTTCGCCCATTGTCCGTCGGCAAGAATGACGCGAGCCGTTAGCGCCGCCAATCTTTGATGATACTCTGTTTCTTTGAAAATAATTTTTTCGCTCGATGCTTTTTCACTCTCGGGGTGATAGATATCGGCATCCTTATGTGCAACGTATATCTTATATGTCTCGATGCGTTTCACATTTCTTGCGTCGCGGACATCGTCGAGAAAATCACCGACCCCGCCCGGTTTTTTAAAGTTGTTATTAGCCGCCTCGTTAATGTCCGATATTTGTTGGTACATTCGTTTCAGTAATTTTTCATTCACTTTTTTCTGTTGTTCATCTATATCTAACTTGGTAACCTCTTGGTAATCGTTGCTGGCCATTACCTTACCAATTTTTGCTGCCCACGCCGCGAGAAATGCTATATCAAGACCGGCTATGGTGGCTTCCGCCGGATCGAAATATGGATTTGGCGCCGGCGGCGGCGGTATCGTCGAAAGTAATAAGTTGGCGGTAGCAACCGCTCCGCCAACAACAGCAGTTAATAAACAACGTAAGGCGGTGGCTTCGGCGGACTTGGCGCGAAGCGCGAGCATATTCAACATTATCATTTGATTGATTGAATGGCTCATCTGCGACGCGGCGCTTAACGCCACCGAGTCGGCAAGCGCCTGCGCGCGCATTTTCTGGTCAACCAACGAACCGGTATTCCAAATGGCGGCAATGCACAGATACAGCGGCACCATCAAAAACAAAAAGCCGACCGTTACGGTGCTACGCTCATCGTGATGGAGATTTTTCATACAGTTGCCCTTACTGGGGAATTCTAAAAATACCGTAACGCCGCGCCGCACAGTTGTTCACGCACTCAAATCCCGCGGCCGGGATCCGATGGCGGCGGCGTTGGCGGACCTGGTTTTTCTTCTGGTTTTGATTCTTCTTTGAAAGGCGAAAAGATAGACGAATCGCCCAACATAAAATTAACCTCAAAAAACAGCGGCGGAATCATCGGTTTATCTATCAAGTGGCCGGAAGTCATCATTCTCAACGGTAGCAATTTTCCGCCTTCTTTTTTTTCATCTTTCCGCTCGTCGGTGCGCGTCAACGTCAAATAACGGTTGCCGTCGAGGTCTCTATTTTTCCACGACGCAATCAGCCAAAACAACGATGCCGGACGCAAGCGGAGGTTAAATTTCATACTGTTTTCTATCACCGGCGGCGCTAAAAAGTACCCGATATGCGTATAATCGCTGACCATTTTGTCAAGCCAACCGGTAAATTTGTCTAAGGTGTTCTCTAACAATTTATCGACGAGCGTGCCAATTATATCGGCATCAACAATTTTTCCTAGCACAGTTTTGATGAGCCCCATAACTGCCCCGTCGCCGCCGTTTTTCTTTTTTTCGCCGGCTTTCGTCAACAGGTTTTTAATGGCGTCTTTAATTACATTCGCAAGTTGATGAGTTAATTCTTGAATAATCCCCATATCCGCGTCGGTGTAGCGGAACGTTTCGCTCAACGACGGATTGGCATCGTCAAAAACAGTTAGCGCCGTCTGCAATCGGTCGCTAAAAACCTCATCACCGCTTCGCCCTTGCCACGGATTCCAATTGTAGAGTCCTGCGGCGCCCCCCAATCTCCTCCATATACCGGATAAAATTTTTCCGCCGCTCGTCTTTTTTTCGGCTAAAAGTTCAGCCAAAGCGTCTTCGTCAAAGGCATAGTTGACATCGCCACGTCTGAAAGAGCGACTGTCGAGTCCGGCGAGCGCCACCGCCGCCGCGACGCGCATCCGATCCTGCGCGTTTGTCGGCATATCATAGCCGCCGTTTTTGAAAGCGTTGACCATATCGGAAAACATCTTCAGAAAATCGCTCCAGTCGTGGCTATTCGAAGAATAATCCTCGACCGCGCCGGCGCGCGAAGCGCTAAACGCGGCATAACGGAAAATAATTTGCGCGTGCGAGATTTCCGCCAACGCGAAGACCGTGGAAAAAATCACCCCGACAATCGGTATCACCAACATAAATTCCACCGTTACCGTCGCCCGCGAGTGCGCCGCCAAACGCCTAAAATTACGCGCCACTCGCCAAGCCGGTTGCGCGACTAACCAAACCGCCAACAGAAACGCGCCGCTGGAAAGCGTCGCGGCAGATAAGAGCAACGGCAGAAAATAGGCGTCCGGCAACGATAAGGCGGCAAGAAAAAATTGCGGATAAATCACCGCCGTTGAGGTCAGCAAGGCGATGACCAGCAGTGAAACAATCGGTAGCCAGAGGTGAGTCAGTCGTTTAGACATTTCAGATTTTTACGTGTGGAATTTTTCGGGAGGGAGAAGTTTAATCGTTTTTTCGGAAACGGGGAATACACTTGTCGCGAAATAATTAGCGAAATAAAGATAAAATTTTTCTCGCGATAAACAATGCGGCAAAGCGACAAAAGCAAAATTCCGTCGCCGTTTCATCTTTGCCGCGCGGGAAGTTATGGCAATGCGCCGTTTTTTATGAATACTTCCCGCGTTAAATTTCTCTTGTCGAGGACACCCCTATGCCCACCTACGAACTTCCCGACGGCGACGCATCTTTGCCGGCGACGTTGGCGCACACCGACATTCCCGGAATGAAACTCGTCAATCGCGGCAAAGTCCGCGATATTTACGACGTCGGCGACCGTCTGCTCATCATCACCACCGACCGCATCAGCGCGTTTGATTTCGTGCTGGAACCGCCGATTCCGCAAAAGGGGCGCGCGCTCACGCAAATCAGTTTGTTCTGGTTTGACCGGCTCGCGTCCGTTATGCCGCACCATTTTTTGAGCGAGGATATTTCCGCGTTGCCGATTTTGCCGCAACTGCAACGGCATTTGCGCGGACGGTCGATGCTCGTCAAAAAAGCCCGCCCGTTGCCGGTCGAATGTATCGCGCGCGGCTATCTCGTCGGGAGCGGTTGGAGCGAATACCAAAAATCCGGCACGGTGAGCGGACAAAAATTGCCGTCCGGTTTGCCGCAAGCGGGCAAACTGCCCGCGCCGCTGTTCACGCCCTCGACCAAAGCCGAACAGGGCGCGCACGACGAAAATATCGACTTCGCGCAAACGCGGAAAATTTTGGGCGACGCCCTCGCGGAAAAAGTCCGCGAGAAAACCTTAGCCCTTTACGCGGCGGCGGCGGATTACGCGCTGACCCAAGGCATCATCATCGCCGACACAAAATTTGAATTCGGACTGTCGGACGACGACGAGTTGATTTTGATTGACGAAGTGTTGACGCCGGACAGTTCGCGTTTTTGGGCGACGGACACCTACGCGGTCGGCAAAAATCCGCCGTCGTTCGACAAACAATTTGTCCGCGATTATTTGGAAAGTTGCGGCTGGAACAAACAGCCGCCCGCGCCGCGCCTGCCGGCGGCGGTCGTCGCCCAAACCACCGCCAAGTATGTCGAAGCGTTCGAGCGGCTCACTGGAAAGAGTTTAGAGTTTAGAGTTTAGAGTTGAGCGTCTAAACTCTAATCTCTCAACTCTGAAATCCGCTCTCTCAACTCTAAACTCTAAAATAATGGACACCATCACCCACGGCTTGCTCGGCGCCACGCTCGGCGCCGCTCTGACGCCGGTCGCGGCGGCGCGGCGGAAAATGGCGCTGACGTGCGCCGTCGTCGCGGTGTTGCCGGACGCCGATTTATTTTTCCGCTCGCTGATTCGCCACCGCGCCGAAACCCATTCGTTTTTTTATTTGGCGCTCGCCGCGCCGTTGCTCGCGCTCCTCGCGAAAAAACTGTGGTGGGCGAACGACCCAAAAATCGGTTATCGCCGTCTGCTCGTCGTCGTGGCGGCGGCGTTGTTTTCGCATCCGCTGTTGGATTTATTGAACAGTTTCGGCACGCGCCTGTTTTTGCCGTTTTCCGACCGGCTCGACGCGATTGACGCGATTGCGGTGGTTGACCCGCTGTTTAGTTTGCCGCTACTTTTCGTCGTCGTTTTTTTAATGTTCAACCGCGTTTCGCTACGCAAAATTCAGCGCGTCGCGGTCGTCGCGGCGTTGATTTGGTGCGGCGCGTATCTCGGCGCGGGCTGGTATTTAGGCGAGCGGGCGCTGACCGTGGCGCCGTTGCAAGGCGCGGGTTTGACGCGCGCCAATCCGCTCATCGGCACGAATCTCCTCTGGCGTTGCACGCAAATGAACGGGCGCGAGGCGACGGTGGTCTATGTCGATGCGTGGCGCAAGCGGGTATTATGGACGGAGCATTTGACTTCCGACGACACGCCGCGGACGCGCGAATTATTGAACAGTCCGCGACTGCGCGATTGGCTCGCGCACTCCGGTCGGGCGTATGTGGTGAAAGACGACGGCGAGCGCGTTTATTTCCGCGATTTGCGGCACGGAATGTTGTCCGCGCCGGACCGCCCGCTGATTACTATGCAGGGCGAATTTGACGCCGCGGGCAATTTAACCGGCACGACGAGCGGACGGCGCCCGTTCACGTGGGAGCGTATCCGGCGGGAAATTCCGCTGATTATCGCCGTAATTGGCGGCGGGGATTTGTAAAGTTGAAAAAGGAAACCCGTATGCAAACCGTTCAATTAAACATCAATCTGCCCGACTTGCACCACGTCAGTGAAACGTATCTCAAAACGTTTTTAGCGGCAAAGTTATACGAAAGGCAGGAGTTATCGTTGGGACAAGCGGCTGACGCGGCGGGTTTGCCGAAACGAGCATTCGCGGAAACGTTGGGCATTTACGGCGTCTCGCTGTTTTCGCAAAATACGGACGAGTTAAAAGAAGATATTGCCAATGCCTAAACGAACGGTAATAAAAATAATCTCCGACAGCCGCCCTGCAAGGGCGAAATATATTAGCCCAGGGTAAGCGGCGACGCTCTATCAGCCGCGCCACCCTGGGTAAAGGCGGCGCGAAGCGCCAACCGAAATTGGACGGTTCGCCGTGTTTTGGCGAACCGCTCTCGCCGCCGGAGGCGGCGTTTGCCGCCGCAGACCGCGCGGCGGGACTGTCGGATGGTTCGCTTCGCGAACCGCAACCCAGGGTGGCGCGACGATAGAGCGTGTCGCTTACCCTGGGCTAATATATTCCGCCCTTGCAGGGCGACTGTCGGAGGTTTTTCAATTTACACGTGGTTTGCGGCATCGGCGACGGTTTGTTGTATATCATCACCGCCTATCGCCCCGCGCCGGAAAAGCGGGAAAACGACGGCAAAACTCGCAGGAGATAAAACTATGCAATGCGGAATTTGCAAGGCGGAAACGCAAAGCCAAAAAGTTACTTACACCGAAGACATCGACCGTTCGGTGATTGTTATCCGCAACGTGCCGGCGGCGGTTTGCACCGAGTGCGGCAACGTCTGGTATTCCGGGACGGTGGCGGCGCAATTGGAAGCAATTGTGAACCGGATTATCGGCGCGATGATTGCCGAAGTCGCGGTGGTAAATTATCCCGAACACGCGGCGTAACCGCGCCGCAACTCAAACAGGAGAATTTTATGCCCGCCCCCAAGTTGCAATCGCGCGTAACCAATTACGCCGGAAAATTTATCAAATACGAAACGCTCACGTGGACCGACGCGACGGGCAAAGAGCGGCTGTGGGAAACGGTCGAGCGGGCGCGGGAGTTGCCGGCGGTGATGATGATTCCGTTTTTCAAGCCGTCGAACACGCTGTTGTTGGTGCGCGAATACCGTCCGCCGGTGGATAATTTGGTCATCGAATTTCCCGCCGGTTTGATGGAAAAAGGCGAAACGCCCGCCGTCGCGGCAATCCGTGAAATGCAAGAAGAAACCGGTTACGCCTGCCGCGTGGTCGAGGTCTTGCCGCCGACGTGCAACACGCCGGGGCTGTCGAGCGAGGCGAATTATCAGGTCTGGGTTGAAATCGACGACGACGCGCCGTGCGCGCCGCAACCGGACGAGGGCGAATTTATCGAAAATATCGTTTTACCGCGCGCCGACATCGCGGCGTTTATCCGGCGCGAATTGGAAAAAAACAGCGTGTTCGACAGCCGCGTTATGGCGTTTTTGCGGGGGATGTTGGCGGGACGGCAAGAACAGAGTTGAAAGTTTAGAGTTGAGAGTTAAAAGTTAAGTTTTGCGCGCTTGCGCTTCTTAAAACCCTTAAAATTCTTACCTCCCTTAAATTCTTATTTTTAAGGAGCGTTCGATGAAAACCTTGACCTTGAAAAAAATAAGCCCGACCGCCGTTTCGCGAGCGGCGGCGGCGCACCCGCAAGCGGCGCGTCCGCAATCCAAAGAAGAGATTCGGCGAAAATTAGCCAGATTACACCGGCAAACGGCGCGGTTGCGCCAATTGGAAGCGACCGCCCCTTTGCCGTCGGAGTTTTACGAAATTTTAGCGACCGGCGTCAATTTTAATTCAGAAATGTGCAAATGAACGCTTTTGTTCTTGACGCCAATATCGTGTCATTCCGCTTACGCGGCAATGAAATCGTGGCGGCGAATATCCGTCGCGCTCTGGAAACCGGCGCCCAAGTTTTGGTCGCGCCGCTGGCTTATTATGAGGTAAAACGCGGACTCATAGCGGCTGGCGCCGACCGGCAATTAAACGAATTTGTCCGATTTTGCGCCGATTGTCCGGTCGGAAAATTAGACAACGATATTTTAGACGCGGCGGCGGAAATTTACGCGGACTTGCGAAAGCGCGGACTGGCTATCGGCGACGCGGATATTTTAATCGCCGCGTTTTGCCGGAAGCATAAATTCACGTTAGTAACGAACAATCGCAAACATTTTGCGTCTATCGCCAATTTGCCGGTGCGCGATTGGACGCTTTTTGATTTGGAAATTTCGTGAATTGCGCGAGAACAGAGTTGAAAGTTTATAGTTAAGCGTTGAACATTGCGCCCTTACGCTTCTTAAAATTCTTAACCCCTTAAATTCTTATTTTTCAACTTTTAACGCTAACTTTCCCCTGTCCCCTCACCGGAGGTCTATCAATGAAACGTCATTTTACCCTAATCGAAATGTTGGTGGTGGTGTTCATCATCGCGTTATTGGCGGGGATTGGTTTTTCCGTGGGCGGTAGCGTCCGGCGGGCGGCGATGCGCGACGCGCAAGCGGCGGAACTCGCCAAAATCCTAACCGCCTGCGCCAAATACGAAGTCGATTACGGCGTTTATCCGACGGAATTACTATCCGGCGAAATTACTCCCCCCCCCCCCCCCCGCAAAATTGGACTCGCGACCCAGCACGGCAAGCGCCGCAACGGCACAATCAGGGCAATTTAGCGAGCGCCTTACGGGGCGATTATTTGAACGTGGGTGAAATCAAGGTCGCAGGCGACAACCTTATCGACCTCTATGGCGGGAATCTGACTTATTGGCTGTATTTTCCGGGCGGCGTGAAGACAGAAGAAGAGTTGAAGAATTGGAAGATAAAACCCACGCCGGAAATTTGGAGCGACGGCGCGGACAAGAATGCGACGGAATCGTGCCTGAAACTGTTGGAATACGCGGTCGGCAACCACAATTGCAACAGTAATCATCCTATCGACACCGACAATATCGGCGGCGATGTGAACCGCATAAAAAAATAATCCGGGGCGTAACGTGATTGATACGCCTCTACAAACGGAGGTCTATCAATGAAACGTCATTTTACCCTCATCGAAATGTTGATTGTGGTGTTCATCATCGCGCTGTTGGCGGCGATTGGTTTTACGGTCGGTAGCAGTGTGCGGAAATCGGCGATGCGCGACGCGCAGGCGGCGGAAATCTCGAAAATTCTGACCGCCGGCGAAATGTTTTATAATGATTTTGGCGTTTATCCGTTTGAGATGGAACCCGAAGCCGCGTTTAGCGGCGGCACCACAGCGAAAACGCTCGGTCGTTCGGCGTTTAATCAAGGTCCGTCTTCCGCGACCGAGCGAGTTTCTCGCGGCGAACAAAATTTTTATCAAGGACGTCCATATACGTTGGCGTTGGCGCTTTCGATGTATTCGGTCGATATACCAACGGATTTAACTCCATTTGACCGGAATAAACCTCATACTTGGTATGGCGATTATCTCAAAAAAGGCGAATTGCGGCTTTCTTCCGGCGGGATGAAAAAACCGGCGACTGCCGGCGGTGGGAATATAGCCGATGGCGTGATTATTGACACTTATGGCATGCCGCTCGCTTACTGGTTGCATTGGAAAGACGGGCTGAAATCTCCCAACGTTTTTTACAGCGGAAAAACCCAGCCGAGCGGCGGCGATACGATGTGGTGTGACGCCAACGGCAATCCTCAAACTAATTTCAACAATATGGACAGTGCGCTGTATGCGCCGCCGGTAACTAATTTGACGCGAGAACGTTTGACGCCGGAACTTTGGAGTTATGGGAGCGACACCAAAGACGGCAATCCTAATGGATTAAGAATAAAACTGTGGGAGGCGGCGGCGACGCGAGGCGAACAATTGCCGAGCGTTGGCGGGAACGCCCCGGCGGGCAAAGAAGCCGCCGACAACATCGGCGGCGACCGCAATCACGTTCGGAAATAAACAAAAAGGGAAAGACGATGGCGACGATTTCGTTCCCAACCACTATCGACGACCATAGCAACGCCGTCGCGTTGCCGATTCTATAATTTTCCGTTATTTGCGCCGCGAAGCGGCAGAGCATAACAGCCCAGCCCAAAGCGAAGCGGCGGGCTGGGTAATGGAGCGCAAAAAATAATATTGCGCCCTGCAAGGGCAGTGGACGGAGAAAGAAATGTCGCAATCGTTGGCGAAAATAAATATCCACGTTGTTTATAGCGTCCAAAATCGCGCTTCCGTTTTGGACGAAACCATTCGACCTGACCTTTATGCTTACACCGTCGGGATTCTGAATAAATTGGCATGTATTACGGTGGCGGTCGGCGGCACGGCTGACCATTTACACGCGCTGATTATTTTATCGCGCACCGTTACGGTCGCCAAAGTGATTGAGGATATGAAACGCGGCTCGTCGCGGTGGCTAAAAGCGCGTGGCTGGCGAGATTTTGCTTGGCAAAACGGTTATGGCGCGTTCTCGGTAAGCGAGTCCAAGGTAACGACGGTGGCGAAATACATTCATAATCAACAAGAACATCACCGGCGACGGTCATTCACGGACGAGTTACGGTCGTTATTGAAAAAACATAACGTTGAGTTTGATGAACGTTATATTTTTTCATAAGTTGCATTGCTCTTACAGAGCGCCGACATTTTTCCGACAACGCGCTCCCAGCCCGCCGGAAAATCGATAGAGCCGATTTTCCTTTGGGCTGGGCTGTTATGCTCTGCCGCTTCGCGGCGAATGACGGAAATCATTAAACCTCGCAATCAAGGAAAATCCAATGCCCCCAACTATGCTTGATGAAGTTTCCGCGCCGCCGGTCGCCCAACCGCGCTCCCCAATTCCCGCCGTTTTGGAGGCGTTTAGAACGCCTTTTCTTACCAAAGAAGAGGGGCAAGAATTGCGCCGCGATTTACAGTGGCTTGACAATCTGGGCAAAGTCGAAGACGACGAAAGGGCAATCCATGCGCGTTTATCTCGATAACTGTTGCTATAATCGTCCGTATGACGACCAGACGCAAATACGACGGGAACCTTTTGATTATACCCAATGGCAAAAAAAACATTTCGCCGATGTTTCCCTGCCTGAATTCAATCGGCAGGCGGTTTTATATGCCAAAGAGCATCCTTTTTAGAAAGAAAACCCTATGAGCGCACTCTCCGACCATATCGCGCAACAAGGCGCGCGTTATCTGATGCCGAATTACCGGCGGTTTCCGCTGGTTATCACGCGCGGCGCGGGCAGTTGGGTCTGGGACGCCGACGGCAAAAAATATCTCGACCTCTTTCCGGGCTGGGGCGTCGCCGGACTCGGACACTGCCACCCCGCCGTCGCCGCCGCCATTGCGCGGCAGGCGCAAAAACTTTTGCATTGCGCCAACAATTATTACACCGAAGAGCAAATCGAATTTGCCGAATTGCTCTCCACCCGCGCCGACGGACAGCAAATTTTCTTCTGCAATTCCGGCGCCGAAGCCGCCGAGGGCGCGATTAAATTGGCGCGGCTTTCGAGCGACGGACGCTACGGCGTTATTTCTTTTTACGGCGCGTTTCACGGGCGGACGTTCGCGGCGATTTCGGCGACCGGTCAGCCGGCTTACCGGCGCGGATTTGAGCCGACCGTGCCGGGTTTCGCGCACGCCGAATACAACAATTTGGCGAGCGTCGAAGCCCTCATCGACGACCGCACTTGCGCGATAATGGTCGAGCCGGTGCAGGGCGAATCCGGCGTCATTGCCGCGACGCCGGAATTTTTGCGCGGCTTGCGGAAGTTGTGCGACGAAAAAAATTTGCGGCTGATTTTCGACGAAGTGCAAACCACGCCGGCGCGGTTGGGGACGTGGTTCGGCTATCAGCATTTCGGCGTCAAGCCGGACATTATGACCTCGGCGAAAGCGATTGCCGGCGGGATGCCGCTGGGGATTTTTATGGCGGACGCGAGCGTCGCGCAATTCCTCAAACCCGGCACGCACGCCAGCACGTTCGGCGGCAATTCGATTGGTTGCGCCGCCGGCGTCGCGGCAATCAAAGTTATCGAACAGGAAAATTTGCTCGCCAATATCCAAAAACTCGGCAAGTTGTTGGACGAGCGAATTAACGCCCTGCGGCAAAAGACCGCGAAAATCAAGGATTATCGCCGCGTCGGCTTTATGGTAGCGGTCGAATTAAACGTCGAAGGCGCGCCCATCGCGGCAAAATGCGCGGCAAACGGCGTGTTAATCAACTGCACGCACGACACCGTGTTGCGAATGTTGCCGGCGTTCAACACCTCGGCGGACGAGTTCGATTTCGGTTTGACGGTCTTGGAGCAGAGTTTAGAGTTGAAAGGTTAGAGCTGAGATGGTCGCTATCTATCTCAATTGACCTGTTTAATAATCTCCGCTTAATTCCCCTCTACGGCGGCGACGCGGTTTGCTCTATTCAATTACCACCGCCCTTTAAGGCGTGGTGGGCGTTCTCTCTAAAAAGGGCTTTAGCCCAAACAGTCATTCGGCTAAAGCCGGTCATTTTCCAACGCTAACCACGCTAAAGGGCGTGGTAATTGAATAGAGCCATTTCACCGCCTTCTTACTTTTTCAACTTCAACGCGAGGTTTTGATACGGCAGGAGGTCTAAACTCAAACGGTGTCCGTTGCTCCAAATCGTCCAATACGGGTTATGGTCGTTGTAGCCCTGCCGCCCGATGTAGCGCTCGTCAACCGAGTTGTAAATAACTTGATATTCCGCTTGCTCCACCGGCGCGTTAATTTCCGCCCGCAGGACGTGATGCGGCGCTTCGTTGCGCACAAAAATAATGTCCTCTTGGTGATTCTCCCACGCGCCGTCGGTCGGCGGCGCGTCGCCGCCCCAACGGATAAACGAAAAAAACATCCGCTCGTTGTTCGAGCCGGCGCGTTCCAGCGTCCAACTGTCGTGCCGCGCCAACGCTTTTTCGCGGCGCAACAAATAATTCAAATCGTGAATGTTGTTGGTCATTTCCTGCTCGTGAATTTTCGCGCCCGGTCCGGTCTTGCCCCAGTCCAGACCGCGATAGACGTCGAACCAGCCGTCTTCGCAAAATTCGTCGCCCATAAACAACATCGGCGCGCCGGCGCGAAACCAGCACAACGCCGCCAAGCCGATTAACTGCAAATGATTTTTCAGTTCGGTGATAAGGCGCGTTTTGCCGTTGGCGCATTCGTCGTGCGTGTTCATCGCGTTGACGAATTTTTCTTCGCTCGGCGCGGTCATCAGCCGCTCAATCACCTCGATGCGCTTTTCTTTTTCCGGCAACGTCAGGTATTTGCGCACGCGGTGCATTTCGCCCATATTTTGCGCGTAGGCGAAACCCAAGCCGCCGCGGTCAATCGGCGCCGCCAACTTCGGAAACACCCGCCGCGAATCCTCGGCAATGGTGAAAAAATCCGGCGCGGTGTAGCGCAGGCGCAAATGCAAATCCTGCAAAAATTTCAGTCCCTCGAAATCCGTCGCCTCCGACAGCCAGTAGCCGATGTCGAGTTTCATATCGCCGCCGATGCCGTTGAAAATTTCCCAGTATTCCGCCGGCACTTTTTCGCGGTCGTTGCGGGGCCAGTTCCACGCGCCGCGGTCGTAGTCGAAGAAAATCATACTGCTGACCGCGTCCAACCGCGCCCCGTCGATGCCGAGTTCCTGATAGCAATAAGTCAAGAGTCCGCACAGGTAGTTTTTCACAAATTCGTCGCCTTTGCGGTAAATGCGCGTATCCCACTGGCGGTTCCAGCCGCGCTCGCCCTGATGGTGAAACAATTCCGTGCCGTCGTAACAGGCGAGTCCGCAGTCCCAGTCCTTGATGCCGAAACCCATCGGCACGTCCACAATGACGCCGAGACCTTTTTGGTGCAGGTAATCGACGAGCCATTTGAAATCCTCGACGGTGCCGTAGCGGTCGTTGAGCGCGTAGGGACAGCCGACGAGATAGCCCCAACTTTCGTGAATCGGCGTCTGAAACGGCGGCATTATTTGGACGTGGGTGAAGCCGAGATAGTCGAGGTGCTCGGCGATTTTGACGGCGATGTCGCGATAGTTTTTGTCGAGAAAGCCGCCGAGGTGCATCTCGTAAATCGCCATCGGGTTGGTCCCTTTGCCGAGATGTTTTTTCACCCACGGATACGGCTTCGCGTCGCCGACGATGGAGTTGAAATTGCGCTGACCGTTGAAGTCCGACCAAACCAGCCGCGGCGAAAACGGGTCGATGCGCCCCATCCGGTAGCCGCCGTTTGCCGCGCGGGTATTTTCGATGTCGTATTTGTATTCGACGAAAGACAAGTCGCCGGCGACCGTCGCCTCCCACGTGCCGTCGGGCAACCGCGTCATCGCGTCGCCCGCCCAACTATTCCGCGCGTGCAACAAACGCGCGTTCGTGGCGTTGGGCGCATAGACCCGAAAAACGGTTTTATCCGGCGCGGCGTGCGCGCCCCAGTAACGATACGGATAATCGCGGCGCAGTTCATCGTCGGACAACGCAGGGACCTCGGACATAAGCGACTCCTTTTTTATTTTATGAGATGGCGGCGGACAGCGTAGCCGGAGATAATACCGCCGCGCGGCGCGACTTTAAGGGTATGCGTCGGTTCTATAATTCGATTGTGGCGATAATGTTGAAAATCGCCGCCGCGCTCGGCGCGGTCAATAATTGTTCGCGGACGGCGGCGTCTTTCGTGAATTTGGCGATGCCGGCGAGTAGCCGCAAGTAACTCGTCGGTTGTTCGAGCGGCGCGGCAATCATACAAATAACGCGCACCGGTTGCTCGTCATAGACGCAGGTGTAGTCGGCGAGCGGCGGCGAAATCCCCACCGCCATCACGGTGCCGGTAATCGACGCGAGACGCGCGTGCGGCACGCCGACGCCGGCGCCGATGCCGGTCGAAAGAATTTTTTCGCGGTTGAAAATCTGTCGCGCAAATTCGTCCGCGTCGCCCAATTGCGAAACTTTGGCGAACAACGCGCACATTTGCCGCAAGGCGGCGTCGCGGCTGTGGCAGTCGGTCAACAAACAGACGCGCTCCGGCGCGAGAAAATCGCGGACGGCGCGTCTGCCCTCAAAGTATTCCGGCGCGGCGGCGGGACGGGCGACGGCGGAAAACGCCCGCTGTCTTTCCACGTCCGAGCGGCGGAAGCGCCACACCTCGCCGACCTTGCCCCCCGGCAATTCGCCTTTTTCCGCCAGCGCGACGACCGCCGGCGGCGACAGTTGTAAAATCCGCGCCACCTCGTCCAAATTCAACAACGGCGAAGCAATCATTGGGGGTGTCCTTTTGACAAATTTTTTTTAATTATTTTTAACGAAGGCGGGGAAAACGCGGAGATGAAAAATGTAGTTGTTTAGCGACCCTTGACGGGTATGAGAGACACGGTTTGCTCTATTCAATTGCCACGCGCTTTAGCGCGTGGTTAGCGTTAGAAAATGACCGGCTTTAGCCGAATGGTTTGATTGGGGAACCAAAGCCCATTTATTTTTTTTGACCGCTCACCACGCCTTAAAAGGCGTGGCAATTGAATAGAGCGTTATCAAAATGGAATTTTTCCGTGTCCTACGTGCCTCTGTGAAAAAAAGAAGTTAGGACACAGGTCAAATTACTTGCTCTTATTCTTGTTGGGCGTTTTCGCGGCAAATAATTCTTTGGTCAAATTGGGCGCGGCGTCCAAACCGTAGAGCGGCAGAACGTTTTTCAGCAACGGCGTTCTACCGGTCCACGTCAATTCCAAAAAGCCGGTTTCGTTGGGGCGGAGGACAAAAATATCGTCGGTGGCGTAGGAATTTTTTTCGGCGTCGAAATACACTTCGCTGATATGCGTGATGGCGCGGCGACCGTCGTGCAACCGCGACGCCTGCACGATTAAATTCACCGCCAACGCCAACTGCCGCCGCAACGCCTCCGCCGGCAAGCCGACGTTCGCCATCAACGACATCGCTTCCAAGCGTCCGCACGCCTGCAACGGCGAGTCCGCGTGCACCGTCGTCATCGTCCCGCCGTGTCCGCTGTTCATCGCCTGCAACATATCAAACGCTTCCGAGCCGCGACATTCGCCGACGATAATCCGGTCGGGGCGCATCCGCAACGACGCGATAAACATATCGCGAATCGTTACCGCGCCTTTGCCGAAAACGTCCGCCGCGCGGGCTTCCATACTGACCACGTGCTCTTGTTGAATCTGCAATTCGCGCGTGTCTTCGATGACGAGAATACGATGCGTCGGGTCGAACCAGCGCGAGAGAATGTTCAGCGTCGTCGTCTTGCCGGAGCCGGTGCCGCCGCTGACGATGATGTTTTGTTTGCACTTGACGGACAGTTCTAAAAATTCCAACGCGACGGGCGTAACGGCTTTTTTTTCCAATAAAAAATCCGGCGACGCCACCGCGCGGCTGAAGCGACGAATGTTGACGCTGATTTCTTCGCCGCTGACCGGCGGCATCACGATGCAAATACGCGAGCCGTCGTTTAAGCGCCCGTCGATAATCGGTTTTTCGTCGGTGATGGTTTTGCCGCAGAATTGCGCGATGGTGTTGACCGCCGCCGCGAGCGCGTGGCGCGAGGCGAAACGGCAGTCGCTCAACACCAATTGCCCGCCGCGTTCAAGGTAAATCCGGTCGGGACCGATGATGATGATTTCCGAGATGGACGCGTCGTCGAGGAGCGTCGCAATCGGCGCGAGAAACGCCCGCAACCCAATATCATAAACCATCGCGACATCCGCCGCCGTCGCCGTTTGCGCCATACCCATTGCGGTCTCCGTTATGGATTGAGAGTTGAGAGTTTAGAGTTGAGAGAATGGAGTTTTATTTTTAAGACGCGCGAAGCGCATCCTTTGCTCCACTCTCAACTCTCAACTCTGCACTTATTGCTTGTCGGGGAAATTTTCCACCACCAGCCATTTCGGGGTGGCGACGTATTGCGCGCCGGCGCGCGTCAGCATTTTCAAATCCGCTTCGCCGTATTTTTCCGGCGCGCCGATATACAGGCGCGGCGCGGGTTCGTTCAGGAACGGATGCACCGTGACGCCCGCGTATTGCCGTTCGGCAAGGTCGCGGCGCAAATCGCGCACCAACAAATTCGGGTCAACGCGCAGGTCAACCGTCAGCCGCGGCATCGCCGGCGTCAAGCGCGCCAACAACAATTCCTTGCTTGCTTCGTCGAGCGTCGCGCCGTTCACGTCCAATTTATCGGTCGCCGCGTTTTCCGTGACCGTTACCGCTTTGCGCGGCAACAAATTTTGGATATGCGGTTTCAACTCGCTCAAACTGAGCGACATAATTTCGTATGACGTCAAATTCAGCGAGGTTTGCGAAAAACCGTCCGTCGCTTCAACCGGCGCCGTTAGCGTGAGGCGCTCCCTCGCGGCGAGTTCGGCGGCTTCCGCCGCCGTCAGTTCGCCTCGCGCTTTCTTCTCGCGCAATTCTTGCAGACGTTCGGCGGCGGCGAGTTCGGCGGCTTCCGCCGGCGTCAGTTCGCCCCGCGCTTTCTTTGCGCGTAATTCTTGCAAGCGCTCGGCGGCGGCGAGTTCTTTCCGCAACGCTTCGTTCGTTTCGCCGCGGGCTTGTCTTTCGCGCAGTTCGCCGAGACGTTTCGACAAATAATCCTGCTCGACGACCTCCGTTTTTTCATCGGCGCCCAGGCGGTCAAGGTCGCGTTGCGCCGCCGCCACTTCGTCGCAGGCGCTCAGGTCGCCGTCGGCGCACTGACGTTTTAATTTTTCGTAATTTTCGCGCGATTGCCGCCGCGCCGCCTGCATTTCTTTGTCCGACAACGGCAACAAATTAAGCATAAGTTCGTTAGCCGGCGCGATGCCGGTGCTGAACGCGCGGCGGAACGGCAGGAACGCCGGATGTTTTAGATTCAGCACATAATCGCCATACGGCAACGAGATTTCGGCGTTGCCCTCGGCGTCGGTTAGCAATTCGATGGGTTTTTCTTTGCTCCGGGTGCCGACGAACGCAATCGTCAAATCGCCGTCGCGCGCCGTCGGGAACGTGTCCAATTGCATCTTCACGACGGCGGGCGGATGCCGCGTAACCGCAAATTCGCGGGTGATTAACGGATTATTTTTGCCGTCCATCAACACCACTTTGCCGGCATATTCGCCCAAAATCGGCGTCGCCAACGTCGCCTTAAACGCCTCGGCGCGGTAATTTTTCTGATTGAAAACAATCCGCGCCGGCACGCGACCGACGACTAAATTGTTGCGCGTCGTGACGAGCAACTGCCCGCCGTCCGGGAAATTCACCAACTTGCCGGTGATGGTTTGTTGGTCGTCGGAGGTCTGCAAGGCGATGCTGTCGAGTTCCAATTCGGGGCGGTTGAAGTAATTTTGATAAACCCCGTAACCGGCGCCGCCGAGCAACGCCAACACGAAAACGATAATTAAAGCGACCGCCGCGGCGCGGAACGGCGACGACTTTTTGACTTCTTTTTTTTCGCCGCGCAATACGGTTTTGTCCGCCGCCACCCAGTTGATTTTTTCCAACAACAGCCCCGCGTCGGCGGCGCGTTCGGCGGGATTTTTCGCCGTCATTTTTTCGAGCGCGTCCGACACATCCGCCGGGAAATCGGGCAATAACTTTTTAACCGGCGGCAACGTCAGTTGCGGCGACACGTGCCAATACATCCATTGGTCGCTGTTTTTGCCCGTCGTTTTCTGGCTGTTTTTGGCGAATTGTTCGGCGAACAGTTTTTTGCCGAGCGCTAATTCATACGTCGCGAAACCTAACGAATAAATATCGCTCGCCGCCGTGATTTCGCCCTGCTCGGCGTCCAAGACCTCCGGCGCGGCGTATTTCGCGCCGTCTTCGCCCAGCACTTTCCACAACGCGGCGGCGCCGCCGAGCATCGCGCCGTTCAGCGCCCAACCGCCGTCGGGCAACTGCCAGATATTGCGCGGACTGACCCGATGATAAATCAGCGCCGGTTCGCGCCGGTGCATCACTTGCAACGCCTGTAAAATTTGCCCCAAGACCTGCCGGACGATACGCGGCGACGCCGGTTTAACGTCGTCAATGCTCGCGAGCGTGCCGACGGCGCGCTCCATCGCCGCCCAAACGCCGCGTTCTTCGTCCACGCCGAAATCGAAGACGCGGTTGCAAACCGACTGGTCGCCCAACGCCACCAAATCGGCGACCGCGGCGAGACATTCCTCCTGCCGCTCGGCGGCGAGCGAATCCTTGTAAATTTTAATCACGACCGCGCGCGTAACTTTCCCCGCCAGAATTTGCTCGGCGTTAAACAACGTCCAAGCGGCGGTCTCGCCGGTTTGGTCTTTCAGTTGATAGTGGTCGCTAATGGTCTTGGACATTTTTGGGGTTCCGGTAAGAATTAAAAAAGAGTTGGCAGGCAAACATCAATAACAAGAGATTCGTCCACGAATTTTCACGAATTAGACGAATTAACACGAATTTTAAGAGCAAGAGATTTCTCACAGAGGCACAGAGAACGCCGAGAAATACCGATTGGGATGCTCTATTCAATTGCCACGCCCTTTAGGGCGTGGATAGCGTAAAAAAATGACCGGCTTTAGCCGAATGATTTATTTGGGCTAAAGCCCTTTCTTTTTTCGACCGCCGACCACGCCCTAAAGGGCGTGGCAATTGAATAGAGCCACCGCGTTGGCAAACAACCCCCGTGCTTCCGTGAAATACTTATTTTTTGGACAGGCAGAGGTTATTTCTTCGGCTTCGTTAATTCGGCGAGGCGCTGGTCAACGAACCACCAAAGCGCGGTCAAATACGAGCGGTCGTTGCGCGTGGCGATTTCATCGACACTGTCGGCGTCCGCGAGCAAGCCGCGCAACGACGCTTCGCGGTTAAACGCCGCCGCGCCGACGGTTTCGTTGCCGGTAAGAATGCCGGGGAATTTGCCGTTCAGCAATTCCAATTTGACTTTTTGCCACAAAAAAAGCGCGTTGGCGCTGTCGCCGCCGCAATCGCGAAACCACGCTTCCCGAAAGTCCTGTTCCAACTCTGCCGGCACGATGTTTTTTTGCCGCCATTGGTGCAGGCGCGTTTCGAGTTGCATAAACGCTCCGTGCCAATCCTGCGTCGCCGCGCGCCGTTGCCAGCCGCCCGTCTTTTTCGCCGCCACCGCCGCCGCAAGACCGGCGCCCGCCAACACCACGAAAATCAGCGCCACCAAAAACCACGTCAAACCGGAACCGCCGCCTTTTTCCGCCGTCGAGCGCAACGTCAATTCCACGTCGTCCGCCACCGTGAACACATCGTCCGGCATCAACATCGCGCGTTTGGTGAGCGTTCGCCCGTTGAGCAACGTGCCGCCGGACGACAAATTTTCCAACCAAATTTGCTCGCCCTCGCGACTGACCAAGGCGTGTTCGGCTTTGACGCCGTCGTCCGTCAGCGACAACGCCGCCATCGGCGACGACCCGACCAACACCGGCTTGTCTTCAAGATACACAAACTTGCCGGCGCTCTTGCCGGTAGTCACTTCCACCAAATAACGCAAGGGTTTTACGTAGTTCGCCATAATGTTTTCCCATCTCTAATTAACAATTAACCATTAAAAATTAACAATTAAAAATGGCGGAGTTTGACGGTTAAAAATCGCTTCGCGTATTTGACAATTAACTCCGCTAAAATTGTTAATTGTCAATTGTTAATTGATTGTTAATTGTGTTAAAATCCCATCGCGTCGGCGCCTTCGCCTTCCAAGAATTTCACGACAAACGGACCGAACAATAACAACAAACTGCCGAACAAAATAATCACCCCCGGCGCGAGGATTTTGACTTTCGCTTTGCCGGCTTCTTCGCGCGCCGCTTGAATCCGCAAATTTTTAATCCGCGCCGACGAGTTTTCCAAAATTTCCGTCAGCGGATTGCCGTAACGTTGCGAGGTAATCACGTCGTCGGCGAACGACGCCACGCTCGGCACCATCGCGTAGCGTCCTTTGAACAACCCCATCGCCGCCGCGATGGACATCCCGTTTTGCACATTGTCGAAAATCGTCGTAAATTCCTCGCCGATGGCTTCTTTGCGATAATTGTCGCCGACAATTTCAATCGCCATCAACAGCGACGCGCCGGCGTTCATCGTCATCGCGATTAAATCCATCACATACGGCATCAAGCGCGACACCGAACCGATGCGGCGCCGATATTTGCCGTCAATCCACACTTTCAGCCCCAAATAAGCGACGCCAAAACCGAAAAACGGCGCGAACAGCGCGAAAACCGGCGCCAAAAACAACAAGCCGAAAAATGCCGCGAATACCACCGGCAACGCGAACAACAATAAAATTCCCGCCAATTGGTTGTCGGTCCAGCGGCGCGGATAACCGGCTTTGGCGTAACCGACGAGCAAGTCGTTAATCAAGCCGGTGGCGTTTAACATCGCGCCGAAAAAACCGGCGACGGCGAGTATTTTCACCGTTTTTGAGCCGCGGCTTTTCAGCCGCGCCAGCAGGACGCGCGACTCGCCGTCAAAATCGCCGGTCTGTTTCGAGCGCGACCGCGCCGCGCGGGCGTAAATCACCCACACCGCCAAACCGAGACACAACGCCGCCATGCCGGCGATGAGCCGCACTAACGTCGCTTCGTCCAAAAGATTGAGAAATTCCGGGTTCATCTTGGAGAGAGAGTTGAGAGTTAAAAGTTGAGAGTTAAGAGCAATTACGAATAAAAAATTAACCATCTCCGCTTAATTCCCCTCTACGGAGGGGCTGGGGCGG
Source organism: Planctomycetota bacterium (assembly GCA_031261425.1). Lineage (GTDB taxonomy): Bacteria > Planctomycetota > SZUA-567 > SZUA-567 > SZUA-567 > MS499-59. Next base: position 32,670 of record JAISJR010000073.1, on the reverse strand, counting down.
ACTATCCGCTGGCAGGCGAAACGTTCTATGGTGATAATCATTCCGCCAATCGCCCCGTAGGGGCGGCGCGTAACAGCCCAGCGCAACGCGCTGGGTAAAAAGTCGCCCATAAACTTACGCGCCCTGTTAAGGGCAATGCAAAAAATTTCCACTGCCCTTACAGGGCGCATTTTCCGGCAACGCGAACCCCAGCCCGCCGGAAAATCGATACCGCCGATTTTCCTTTGGGCTGGGCTGTTACGCATTGCCGCTTCGCGGCGACGGTCGGAAAAATCACCACCCCGTCAGTCCGGCAAACCGCGCCGGACTGCCAGCGGATAGTCCGCCCCAGCCCCTCCGTAGAGGGGGAATATGTTGATGAACGGCTTTAGCCGAATGGTTTATTTGGGAACCAAAGCCCATTTATTTTTTTTGACCGCCCACCACGCCTTAAAAGGCGTGGCAATTGAATAGAGCAACCGCGTTTGAAAACAACTCTGTTTTTTTTAGCGGCGGCGGTTTAATATTTTTTTTGCGTCTCTGCGCCTCTGTGAGAAAAAATTCGTGAAAATTCGTGGACACGCTCTTAAATTCGTGGAAACGCTCTTAAACCTCGATTTTCGCCGTTTGCCACGCCCAAATGGAGCCAATCGCAATCAACACCAGCGCGCCGGCGAAAAAGCCCAGACCGATGCCGGAGTGGAACATCATCCGCACCGCGTCGGCGTCGATAAACGTGATGATAATCAGCATTATCGGCGGCGCGGCGAGCAGACCGTAGATGTTCATTTTGCCTTCCGCCATCGCCGCATCGACTTCGCGTTTCATTTCCATTTGCCCGTTCAGCGACTGCGCGATTTCGCTTAACGCTTTCACCAAATTGCCGCCGAGCGAACTGTTGGTTACGACCGCGACGTAAAACAACTGGAAACTTTCGAGTTGCAAACGGTTCGCCGCCGATTCGACCACGCCCGCCAGTCCCGCGCCCATCTCCCAGCCCTGCGCCATCATCACGTATTCGCGCCGAATCGGGTTGGGCAACTCTTTCGCCAACTGCCGCATCGCGTCCGCCGAGGACAAACCCGCCGAGCATAAATTGGCGAATTTCTGCACCGATTGCGGCAACTGCTCGTCGATTTGCCGCAAGCGCTTTTTCCAATATTGGTCGGCGATAATTTGCGGCGTGAACCACAACACCGCCCAGAGCAACACGCCAATCACCATCGACGGCATAATGAACAACAATAGCGGCAACAGCACCGCGCACTGCACGATGTAGGCGATAATCACGTAGCGGCGCGAGTGTTGACACTCGCCGTCAACGAACGGCGCGCGCGCCTCGTCGAGCCACGCCGCGTCGCGGTCGAGCCGCCGCGCCACGCCGCGGTGAAAACTCCACGCGAGCGCCGCCGCCGCAATCGCAAACAACACGCCCGCCGCCAACATTATTGAGTTAAGGTCAAACATTTTCCCTTCGGAAAAATTGAGAGTTAAGAGTTGAGAGTTTAGAGTTGAGCAAAGGTTGCGCTTCGCGCATATTAAAAATAACTCCACCACTCAACTCTCAACTCTAAACTTTCAACTCTGCTCTTATCACGCCGCGCCGAAAATTTTTCCCACGTCGGCGAATTGCCGCGCCGAGAGTTCCGGCAAGACCGACGGGATATAACCGTTCATTTCCAATTTATACAAATTCTCGGCGGGATAATAATTCGCCGTCATAATCAGCCGCACCAAAATTTCGCCGGACGCCGGGTCGATGTCGCCGACTTCCGCCACCGCCGTCGTCATTCGTTGCCGGTTCGGCAGACGCTCCAAATACACGATGTAATCAATCGCCTGCGAAATTTGCCGCCGAATGGATGCGACCGGAATTTCCGCCGCCATCAGGCACATCGCTTCCAACCGCGTCAACACGTCCGCCGCGCTGTTGGCGTGCACCGTGGTCATCGAACCGTTATGACCGGTGTTCATCGCCTGCAACATATCGAACGCCTCGCCGCCGCGACATTCGCCGACGATAATCCGGTCGGGGCGCATCCGAAGCGCGTTTTTTATTAGGTCGCGAATCGTAACCTCGCCTTTGCCTTCGACGTTTTTCGGACGGGTTTCGAGCGACACCAAGTGCTCGTGTTGCAACTGCAATTCCGCCGCGTCCTCAATCGTGATGAGACGCTCCTGTTCGGGAATGAAATTCGACAGCACGTTTAACATCGTCGTTTTGCCCGACCCCGTGCCGCCCGCGACGATGATGTTTTTGCGCGCCCGCGCCACGCCGCGCAACAGTTCGATTGCCGCTTCCGTAATCGAGCCCCATTTGAGCAGATGGTTGTAGGTTACTTGCTCCGACGGAAACCGGCGAATGGTTACGCACGGACCTTTGAGCGCCAACGGCGGAATCACCGCGTTGACGCGCGAGCCGTCGGACAGCCGCGCGTCAACAATCGGCGACGACCGGTCCACGCGGCGACCGAGCGGCGCGACGATGCGCTCCAAAATGCCGAGCAATTCTTCGTCGTCGGAAAAAACGCAATTGGATTTTTGCAGTTTGCCGGACTGTTCGATATACACCAACGCCGGCGAGACAATCATAATTTCGGAAATGTCTTCGATGTCGAGCAATTGTTGCAACGGTCCCAAACCGAAAATCAAATCGCACACGCATTTTTTCAGATAATTGGCGATGAGATAAACTTGTAGATTTTCCGGCATTTTCCGCGCGGCGGCGGCGACGAGCGGCTCCAACAAACCGGCGAAACGCTTGAAAAACGTTTCGGCGGCGATATTGCCGACCGGCTGGTTGCCGCGCAGTTTCCGCAAAAATTCTTCGTCGTAGGCGTCCACCATTTGTTCCAACGCCGAATTGTAACCCGGCAAATCCGTCGCCGCGACCGCGAACGCGCCTTGCGCCAAATGGCGTTGCAAGCGCGAGCGCATCGCGAATGACAACGTTGGAATCCGCAACGAGCCGACCGCGCCGAGTTCTTTCTGATAATCGTTGCGGAGTAAATCGTCAACCGTCAAACCGATTTTCAGCAACACCGCCGGCGTCGGACTCGAAAAATTTTCGCCCTGTTGATTTAGGCGGTCAACGACTTTGCGGTGCAGTTCGCGTTGCAGGGCGCTGACCGCGTCGTTGCTCATTCCCGGTTCGTAAAAGTAGTTCTCGGTTTTTTCGCGCCGGAACGTCAACACGTAACCCGGCAACGCCACCTCCGAGACCTCTTTCAACGTAACCGTGGCGCCGGGCGCGACCAAGGCGCCGTCGATTTCCGTCGGCGCGGCGTCGGGATGCACGGTGATTTGCCAGCCGTCCACGCCGCGGTCAACCGTCAAGTGCAACGGCGACACGAACCGCGATTTGGTCAGCGCGATTTGATTGGTCGACGCGCTCCCGACGGTAAATCCCGACACGCCGTCGTAAGCGACCTGCGCTCGATTATGAATGACATCGTTGAGGACGACTTGCATATTTTTTGGACTCTCGTTTGAAAGGGAAAAGGGAAGAGGGAAAAGGGAAAAGTTTCGCCAAATAAAATCTATTCTCTTTTCTCCAATCCATATTCCTAATCCTTATCTTCTTTTCCCTCTTCCCTTGAAGGGAAAAGGGAAGAGGGGAAAGGGAAAAGTTTCGCCAAAGAAAACCTACACTCTTTTCTCTAATCAATCTTCCCTAATTTCTTTTCCCTTTTCCCTCTTCCCTTTCCCTATTGGTTCTCATTCTGCGCCTGCCGATTCGGGCGCAACAACAAGGAAATTTTCGTGCCGCTGTTGGCGTATTGCGTTAGGACCAGCGCGGCTTCTTTGCTTAACCGGAACGTAACCTCGTTACTGCTGTCGCTCTGCGCCGCGCGCGTGAACTCCGTGCGCACCCGCGAACTGCGCGACCGCGGACCGACCATAAACACTTCAATGTTTTCTAAAATGGTGATGGTTTCCGTATCGACCACCCCCGGCACCATCATCGGTTGCAACGCGGCGGCAATCAATTCTTCGGGACTGCGCGGCGCGGCGGACGCGCCCTTGGCGGGCGTTTTTTCTTCTTTCTTTTTCGGAATGGTTACCAACACGTCCACGCGGTCGCCCGGCACGAGGTGGTTCGAGAAAAAATTCTCGCGGCTGAGCGTGATGGTTTTCAGGTAGCCGGAAGTGAAATCGTCGTCGATGCTGAAGGTCTCGAACAAACTACTGTAAAACAGCGGATAACGCGCCGGCAACGCCACGCCGATGCTCCGCCCCTGCAATTCTTCGGGGTGCGCGGCGTCCACGCAATTGCTGGCGAAAACCGCAAGTTCGTCGGGCAACGGAATATCGACGCTCATCAGGTCGGCGTTGATGTCTAAGCGGTGTCCGGCGGGCAAATCCTTAATGGTCATCAGGATTTTTTTCGTGGCGAGCGGTTTCGCGGCGACGGAGCGCGAAGACGTGGCTTCGGTTTTGACCCGTTGCAAAAAAACGAAAGTAAGCCCTAACGCCAGCAAACCGGCGACCACCGCCAGCACAATTCCCAACCGGTTTTTCTCATCGGATTCAGCCATAGTAAATTTCCTCGTCTCTGGATTTTATGAATTTCTAATCTTGGCGATTATGCCGTGGCGCCGCGTTCAGCGCAAGAGTCCCCCACCCCCGTTACCGGCTTTTTTCTTTGAAATCCAAAAAAGCGTTCGCCAACTCCGCGAGGGCGGCGAAGGTAACGCTTAAATTCACGGTCAGCGAATTGCGCTGGACGGCGGCGGAAAAGGTCAGCGGCGCGGCAACGGCGGGCAGGTCTTTGATTTCGTCGTAAATCGCCGCCCACGGAATCGGCAGACGTTCCGGCTCGCCTTTTTGCGGATAGGCGGCTTCGGCGGCAAGGGCGAGCAACGCGGCGCGTAGCGGATTGCCGGCGGCGGTGAAAAAAACGTCGCGATTTCTAACCGGCAACTCGCTCGGCGGCGACTCGCTCGGCGGCAATTCGTCGCGTGGCGGCGCGGGCGAGGTTAAAGCGGCGATTTCGCCGGTCAGCGCGGCTAACAAATGTTTTTCCGCGTCGCGATATTGATTGAACGTCAGCGGCGCCGCCGGCGTTACCAACACCAACGTCCCGCCGACCGTCGCCGCCAAATAACGTTGCGTTTCCGCCAAAATGCCCGGCAGGGCAAAATCCTGCGCCCGCCCGCCGACGCGCGCGCGCCAGACATTTTGTCCGGCGATAATTTCCGGCGTTTCGTCCACGTCGATTTCCCACTTAATCCCCGCTTCCGACAGCGCCTCCGCCAACTCGCCGGCGTGCGCGAGTTCCCGCGTTTCCCGCCACAACTCCGGCAGTAATTCCGGCTTGCCGAAGTCGAGGCGCGCGACGAGCGCCGGAGCGCCGTTGCCGCCGTCAACCGCGCCGACCGCCGTGCGTCGCCAATCCGCGCCGGTCAATAATTCATACCAGCGGGCGGTCGCGGCGGCGATGGCGTCGCGTTTTTCCGGCGGAAAGGTCTGCCGGAGCGCCGCGCCCAAGCCCTCCCAAATCTGTTCGCGCAATTCCGTCCATAAAACGGTTTCGGCGAAAACCGCGGCGCGCGGCGGCGCCGCCGCCGCGCGTTGCGGCATCGCCGACAAAGCGTAATGGATATTGCCGCCGTATTGAAAAGTGGTTTGCGCGGCGATTGCCACCGTCTTATCGTCCAACGAAATTTGCGCGGCGGCGGTGGCGAAATTGCGCGCCGCGCGCGTCCAGCCGTCCATAATTTGCGCTAAAAAAACGGCGAGCGGATTGTCGGGCTTGGCGGTTACGCCGGCTAAATCGGCGACGAGGTCTTGACGGAAACTCTCCAGCCAATCGGGCAGAGCGCGCGGATAATTCAGTTGAAAGCGCGTGTTGTGAAACGCGAACGCGAAGTCGCCGCGGACGCCGCCGAGCGCCCCGTCGGGACGATTGTTGTAGAGGGCGCGCGCGCGCGCGACGGCGTTTTGACCGGCGCCGAGAAACGCCAACGGACGCCCGCCGACCGGCGTGGCGAAAGTCAAATAAAAAACCGTTTGCCGTTCGCCGCCGGTGAGCCGGTAGCGCGTGATGTCGAGTTCCTGAATTTCGCGGCGCACGTCGCCGCGCGCCAATAAATCGGCGACGTATTTTTTTTCGTCGGCGACGCCGAAAACCCAAACCCACGCGGTCTCGTTCGGCAAATTGAAATAGACGCCCTCGACCCAGTGGTCGGCGGCGAGGTTGGCGAGATGCGGATTGACGATTTTTTCGCCGAAGAGCGCGAGGAGCGGGCGTTCGTTTTGGTAGAACGGATTGACGGTTTTGAGGAGCGCGACCAAGTTGGCGTTGGCTTGACGCAACGACGAACACCGCGCCGCCGCCAACAACGACTGGTCGCCGGCAAAAGTATCGGCGGCGATACCCGGCTCGGCGTTCAACGTCAAAAAAACAATAGCCGCCAATAAAAGGCGGCGAGCGGGATGATTCATAGGGGCGGGGGATGGCGGTTAATCACCGTTTTTTTTAATTTTTTTTGTTTCTCGCAGAGACATAGAGGACACAGAGAAACATCAATTGAAAATGCTCTATTCAATTGCCACGCCCTAAAGGGCGTGGCAATTGAATAGAGCAACCGATAAAGCAATCACGCTTGGCGACAACTTCTTTACGCAATTTCTTTTTTCCACAAACCGTGCAGGTTGCAATACTCATAGACCGCCGTCGGTTGGTCGGCGGCGACGTTGAATTTCGCCTCCGGCGCGGCGCCGACCGCGAGATTGCGCCGTTGCCCGCCGTTCGCCGTTTGCACGTAAAGCCATTGAATCGAATGTTCCGCCGTCATCGGGTGCGGGACGCTCCCGACTTTAACCGTCAGTTCGTCGCCGCGCCGTTCGACGACCGGCACGTGTTTTTCCTGCGCCGCGTCGGTGGTGTTGGCTTTGAGTTCCGTCATCGGCTTGCCGCAACAAACGAGCGGTCCGCCGCCGTTGTGAATTAAACCCACCAAATTCCCGCACAACTCGCAACGATAAAATTTTGGTTCTGCCATTGGATTCTCCTTTTGGGGCGGTGAACATCCCGAAAAAAATGAACCGCGACCATCGCGGCTCAACAGTTTCGACCGATGGTAGAAAACGTCGTGGTCCGGTCAACCTTCGACCGACCGTCAACGCGACGATTGCCGGCTAAAAAATAGAACCGTTTAGCGGAATGATTTATCAAAACCGCCGCCCCGCCGCCGAGGGGAATTAAGCGGACTTATTTCCCGCCAACTCCCGTTCCAATTCGGCGTCGCGCACATAGCGGTTGATGACCATATCCAGTTGCATCAGGTCGATGGGTTTGGCGAGAAACGCCTGAAAGCCGCTACGCAGGAACATCTCTTCGTTGCCGGCAATCGCGTTGGCGGTGAGGACGATAATCGGGATATTTTTCGCGTAATCCGTCCCGATTTCCTGCCGAATGACGCGGGCGGTTTCGATGCCGTCCATTCCCGGCATCATATGGTCCATAAAAATCGCGTTGTATTTTACTTTCGCCGCGCGGATTAAATCAATCGCGGCGGGTCCGTCGGACACGCAGTCGGTTTGCATGCCGTAGGCGTTCATCAAACCCCGCGCCACCACCAAATTCATCGACACGTCGTCCACGACCAACACTTTGGCGTAAGGAAGATGCGCCCGCGCCAAATTGGCGTGCCGGTCGCGCTTATTTTTCACGTAGCGAAAACTTTTCAGATTTTCGACCGTGTCCCCGCCGATGGGGGCGTCGCTCGCCCAACCCTGTTTCAGGCGAATCGTAAAGGCGCTCCCTTTGCCGTATTCGCTTTCGACGGCGATACTGCCATCCATCATCTCCACCATATTCTTGACGATGGGAAGCCCCAAGCCCGTGCCTTCGATTTCGCGGTTGCGCTTGGTGTCCGCCTGCATGTATTTGGTAAAAAGGTCGCCCTGTTCTTTCTCGCGGATGCCGATGCCGGTGTCGCGCACCGTCGAAACCAGCCACACGTTTTCGCCGTCGTTCTCGCAGGTCAGGCGCCAATCCACCTTGCCGTTTTCCGTGTATTTGAAAGCGTTGCTGAGCAGATTGTTGAAAATTTGTTTGACGCGCAGTTCGTCCCCAATCAACACCGCGGGCAAGGTCGCGTCGATGTCGAGATTAAAAGTAATGGGTCTCGAGCCGAGCCGCACGAGGTTCAGCATAACCGTGTCGTTGATTAAACTCGGCGTATCGTAGGCGACCGGCACGAGTTTTAATTTTCCGGCTTCGATTTTCGAGATGTCCAGAATGTCGTTGACCAGACCGAGCAACATCATTCCCGAACTATTTATTCTCTCCAAATTTTCCCGCGCGTCGGCGCCGCTTTCCTCGTCCAACGTCAACTCCGACAGCCCGATAATCGCGTTGAGCGGCGTGCGCATTTCGTGGCTGACATTGGCTAAAAAATCGGTTTTCGCTTGCGCCGCGGCGGCGACGTCCTCCCGCGCCCGAATGAGGTCGAGGGTTGCCTGATTGCGCAAAATGGCGTTAACCATAACCCCGCCCGCCGAGCGCAACAATTTCTCTTCGTCGGCGGAAAACACGCGCGCCTGACGGCAATCGTCAAAAGAGACAAAGCCCCAGAAACGCTCCTGCGAAAACACCGGTATCACCAACAGCGAAACCACCCCCTGCGGCAACAATTGCGCCTGTTCCGCCGGCGAGAGCGCGTTGACCGGACTATTGATGCAAACGCCGGCGGACAGTTTTTCCTGCCACCCCGGAATCTGGCGGCGATAGGAAACGTCAATCACAATTTTCTTGCCGGTCTGCGCCTCCACCTCGCCCGACCACTCAAACAATTCCGAGCAATACAACTCCCCGTCCGTCTCGTGGTTTTGCCAAATGCGCACCCGGTCAACGTCGGCGCACTGCGCGACGCGGTTCATACAATTCCACAGGTCGCTGGTGAAACTGCCGGCGCCGGTTTTCAGCAATATCGCCGCCGTGTCGTTGATGGCGTAAAGCAGTTCGTTGTTTTTCTCCAACCGCGCGAGCAACTCGTTGGCGGTTTTATACGGTCGCTCGAGGATGACGGCGGACGCGAAAATCGCGACGACGATGCCGAGCGTCAAACACACGCCGCCGACAATCAACAAACCGGCGCGCATCCGGCGCAGGGGGCTTTCCGCGAGCGGCGCGACCACGCCCAGCGTCCAGCCGGCTTTGGAGCCGGTAACCGGCAGATAGACGCAATACCGCTCTTTGCCGTCCACGGCGAACAAGCCCTTGCCCGCGCGCCCCTTGACCATCTCGCGGGCGAGCGCGAAGAGGCGCTCGTCCGTTTGCCGGTCGTTCTCCATTTTGCGGGTAAGGTTGCGCCGGTTTTTCACCGCGCTCTCGCGGACGCTGGCGATAACCGTGCCTTCCGCGTCCAACATAAAGATGTTGCCGGTATCCCAGACCCGGCAACCGGCGACGACCTCGCTGAAAAACATTCCGGGAACGGTCGCGGACAACACCCGTCCGTCCGCGAGCGGCGCCGCGACGTTCAACACCAACGCGCCGCCGGCGGCGCGGCGGGTCGTGGAAATGACCGTTTCGCCGGCGAAAGCGCGTTGCATATATTCGTTGTCGATTAACGCGGCGGCGGTCGCGGCGTGTCCCGTCTTCGCCACAATTCCCTGGCGGTCGAAAACCGTCAGCCCGATGAAATGGTCGTAAAGGGCGTCCTGCTCCGCCAAAGACCGGGGCAATTGCGCGTCGGGAGTGTTGGCGAGATTCCGCGCCGCGATGGCGGCGTCGGCTTTGAGCAGGTCAATCTCGGCGGTAACCAACCGGTCGGCGATGTTCGCGATGCCGGTCATATCGTTGGCGATGGTCTTTTCAAAGTGCCACAAGACAAAAGACAACCCGCCGCCGATGCCGAAAATAATGACGGCGGCGGCGATGAGCGAGATAACCAAAATTACGCGGAGGCGAATAGACACGTTTTTTTCCATCTTTTTTCGATTGGCGTTACAAGAGTAAGAAATTCGTCCACGAATTAGACGAATTAACCCGATTTCGTGTAATTCGTGTAATTCGTGGACAAAAAAGTCCTTGGTTCTTCATTCCGGGGATTTGCCGGCAACAAAAATCGGCGCCAATTTTTTCGACGCCGCGAGCAATTTAAGCGCCGCCAACGCCAGCGCGAAATCTATCATACTGTGCGCCAAGCCGCACAGTCCGACCAACAGCAATATCGAGGGGACGGAGGTGAAAGCGCCGGACGTGTTGTCGTCCATATAAAAAAAGCAGACCACGGTAACTTCGCACCAGGCGTGAATTATCCCGATAACCAGCGAAAATAATTGCGCGCGGAAAAACGACGCCAAAATGCCCGGCTGGTATTGCAAATACCACGCGCCAAGCAGAGCAAAAATGCCGTGGGACGCGGCGCGTAAAATAATCACCGCGGGAAAATCGCCGATAACAAAACCGAGCGTGGTGCCGGCGGCGACCGTCAACGCGGCGAGGGGCGAAATAAACATCGCGATAAAAATCGGCGTATGACAAGCGAGCGTGAACGACGCCGGCTCCACCACATATTTCACCGGCGAAAACGGAATGACCGCGCCGGCGACAAACAACAGCGCGATGAAAATTATCTTGGTTGACGACAAGCGGTCAGGCATAAAAGTTCCTCGGTTTTTGATTTGGTGATAATTTCCAATCGTCGCGCCAACGACGCGGCAAATTTATTCCCCTCTACGGAGGGGCTGGGGCGGACTATCCGCCGTCAGTCCGGCGCGGTTTGCCGGACTGACGGCGGTGGTGATTTTTCCGACCGTCGCCGCGAAGCGGCAGAGCGTAACAGCCCAGCCCAAAGGAAAATCGGCGGTATCGATTTCCCGGCGGGCTGGGTTGGCATTGCCGGAAAAACATCGGCGCTCTGTAAGAGCAATGGAAATTTCCGGCATTGCCCTTACAGGGCGCGTATTTTTGTGGGCGATTTTTTACCCAGCGCGTTGCGCTGGGCTGTTACGCGCCGCCCCTGCGGGGCGACACTGCCGGAATAAATTATCAAAATCGTGTAACACGAGTATTTAATTAGCGTTTAACGATGACCTCCTCCACCACCTCGACCACGCGGCGGCTCGCGCCCTGCAACGCCAGCAAGGCGGCGCGGGCGCGGGCGCCCCGCGCGGACGACAGCGCTTCGCGCAACGCGCCGGTCAGTCGCTCGACCAAGACCTCGCCGGTCAAATTTTCCGCCGCGACCGGCACAATCGTTATCGCGTCCGCGTCCCGCAACGCCGCGACGGTTTCGGCGAAATTGAAATAACTGTCGCCGATGACCGTCGGTTTCGCCAAGCCGCACGGCTCCGCCATATTTTGCCCGCCGCGCGGAATTAACGTGCCGCCGACAAACACCGCGTCCGCCGCCGCGTAAAATTTCGCGAGTTCCCCCAACGTATCGACGACGATAATTTCCGCCTCGTCCGCGCTTTCGTCGATTTGACTCCGGCGCAAAACTTTTCCGTAAGCGCCCGCCCGCGCGACGACTTCGCCGACCCGTTCGGGATGGCGCGGGGCGATAAGCAATTTCAACGCCGGAATTTCGCCGCGCAATTGTTGCCAGACCGCGAGCAACGTTTCGTCTTCGCCGCGGTGCGTGCTTCCCGCGACGAGCAAGCGCGTTTCGACTTTTAATAAACGCCGGTATTGCGCGGCGATTTCCGGTTGGAGAAGCGTGGGAATTTGGTCGAATTTGACGTTGCCGTTGACGCGGATTTTCGCCGCTTCGACGCCGGCGCTTTTCAGCCGCTCGGCGTATTCGGCGGTCTGCGCCAACCACGCCGCCGGCGCGTTAAACGCCCAAACCAGCCACCGCCGCAAAAATTCGTAACGGGCAAGACGGGCGTATTGCGCCGCGCTTTTGGCGGTTATCCGCGCGTTCGCGACGACGACCGGCACGCGGCAGAGTTCGGCGTGATACAAAAAGAGGGGCCAGATTTCGAGTTCCATTAAAACGACGGCGCGGGGGCGCAGGCGCGAGAAAAAGCGTTCGACCCAAGCGTCGCCGTCGAGCGGATAATAGGCGACGCGGTGGGCGCCGAATTTTTTCGCCGCGACTTCGCGCGCCGTGGCGGTGCCGACGGAAACGAACACGTCCCAATCGGAATGTCGCGCGGAAAATTCTTCGACGATGCTTTGCGCCGCCAGCGCCTCGCCGACCGAAACGGCGTGGACGAGCAGGCACGGGCGCGAAGCGTCGCGCAACGGCGCGTGCCCGAATTTTTCGCTTTTCCGGTCGCCGTATTTGCGCGGGTGGCGAAGCAGATACAGCCGAAACGCCAACGGCGCGAACACGCGATACGCGGCGGCGACGAGAGCCGATAAAAATGAGTTGAGGTATGACATTTTAATTAACATCAATTTTGAAAAACCAAACCCCACAATTGTTAATTGTGAATTTTCTATTCGTCGCCGCCTGACGTTTCCCGCACGATTTCGTCGATGGTCGTGATGCCGTCGAAGACCTTTTGCAAGCCGGAGCGGCGGAGCGTGGACATTCCCGACTCCACCGCCGCCTGTCGCAGGACTTCGGTTGACCGTTTGTTGATGATAAATTCCCGCAAATGCGAGTTCAGCCGCATAATTTCGTAAATCGCGTTGCGCCCGCGATAGCCGGTTTTCTTGCAGGCGTCGCACCCCTGCCCGTAATAAAAACGATGCTCGCCCGCGTCCGTCGCCTCCAACCCCAATTCCAAAAGTTCCGCGTCGCTCGGCTTGTAGGACGTTTTACATTCGGGGCAAATGCACCGGATGAGCCGTTGCGCGACGACGGCTTCAATCGTCGCCGCGAGCAGATACGACTCGACGCCCATTTCCACCAACCGCGCCACCGTGCCGGGCGCGTCCTGCGTGTGTAGCGTGCTGAACACCAAGTGTCCGGTCAGCGCCGCTTCAATCGCGATGCCCGCCGTTTCCACGTCGCGGATTTCGCCGACCAAAATTTTGTCCGGGTCCTGCCGCAAAATCGCCCGCAAACACGCGGCGTAAGTTACGCCGATTTCGGGGCGAATCGGGCATTGAATCACGCCGGGGAGTTCGTATTCGACCGGGTCTTCGGTGGTGATGATTTTCGTCGCCGTGTCGTTGACCGCGTTCAAACACGCATACAGCGTCGTCGTTTTGCCCGAACCCGTCGGACCGGTTACGAGCAACACGCCGTTGGGCTTGTTGATTAACTCCAAAAAAGTGTTCAGCACGTCTTCCGCCATCCCCAAACGGTTGATGTCGAGCGACACCACCGATTTGTCGAGAATACGGATAACGATGCTTTCGCCGAACATCGTCGGCAAAGTTGAAACGCGCAAATCGACCGACCGACCGCCTAAATTCAGCGAAATTTTGCCGTCCTGCGGCACGCGCCGCTCGGCGATGTTCAGCGAACTCATTACTTTGATGCGCACCGCCAGCGGTATCGCGAGCGAGCGCGGCGGACTTTGCAATTCAAGCAACGCGCCGTCCACGCGATAGCGAATGCGGAAACTGTCTTCGTAGGGCTCAAAGTGCAGGTCGGCGGCGTGGTCGCGAATGCCGGAAAGCAACACGAGGTTGAGTAGTTTCACCACCGGCGCGGCGTTCGCCAAACTTTCCAAATTGGCAATGTCCATCTCGTCGTCGCTACCGCCGGGCAAGCCGCCGATTTCGTCCATCTCTTGCAAGATGCCGTCGAACGTTTCGGCTTCGTTGTTGCCGTAGTATTTCGCGAGCGCCGCGCGAATGTCGTTTTCGCTGGACACCGCGCCCTTGACGTTGCAGTTGAGCATAAACCGCAATTCGTCGAGCGCGTGCAAATTCAACGGGTCGGCCATCGCCACGGTCAGGGTGTTGGCTTCTTCGTCAAATTCAAACGGGATGATGCGGTAGGTCTCCGCCAGCATCGGCGGCTGAATTTTTTGGATAATTTCCGGCGGGATTTCCATATCCGGCAACGTAACCACGTCCATGCCGGCTTGCCGCGCCAGCGCGAACAACACGTCGGCGTCGGTGCAGTAGCCGAGTTTTTTCAGATTGAAGCCGACGTTGCCGCCTTCGCTGGCTTGCACTTCCAACGCTTCGTCGAGTTGCGCGCGCGTGATGACGCCCTGCGCGACCAACATTTCGCCGAGCGGCAACCGCGCGCCCACGACCGGCGAGCCGCGGTTGATTCCCCGCGGTTGCGCCGGTTCCGATTCCGGCGCGGCGGCGGGCGTTGGTTTGCCGGCGGGACGCCGGTCGGCGAGGGTGGGCATAGACCTGTTTCCTACATTTAGGTGGTGTTCGCTTTAATTGTCCGCCGCTTTATACCTATTCGCCAACGTTTTACCAAACATTATTTAACGCGAACCCGCCATAAAAAAAGTATGGACGCGGCGCGCGTCCATACTCACCTCGTTCCGCTTGGCGCGCGCGAATAATTATTCGCTATTTCGCCGCGACCGCGCTGTTCCAGTCAATCGGTAATTTTTTCGTGGCGCAATCGACCTGAACTTTTTGTTTCACATATTTCGTTTTCGCGGCGGCGACCGGAGTAGCCGGCGGGGCGACCGGCGCTTGGATTTCGGTGTATGCTTCCGGTCTTTCCGCGACGACCGTTACCGGCACCCGCTTAAATTTCAGCACCTTGCCCGGCACTTGGCGATATTTTTTGACCGTTTTATAGTCGGTGTAATAGCCGTCGCGCTGTCCTTTTTGCGCGACCACCGCGCCGTGTCCGTCTTCCTCGCAAACCGCCGTGCGGTTACGGTCGATTTTTTTCTCGGTCGTTTTTTTGCCCGCGACGCGGTTTTTATCCCAGACCTCGTCGGTAACCGGCACCTTCATTTTGCGGTGAATTTCCACTTTCTCTTCGTATTCTTCCAGCACCGGCGCGTCAACCCATTCGGCGACGGTTTGATAAGTAATCACCGGCGTTTTGACAGTGCGGACTTTATGTTCGACGATTTGACAATTCGTCGGCGCGACCGGTTTCGGCGTTGGCGTCGCCACCGGCGGCAACTGCACCGTCACCGGCACTTTAACCGTGGCGTAGCATTTCTTTGCGGCTTTTTCGACGCACGGCGGCTCCTCGACTTTTTTGAGTTCGGCGCATAAATCGCCGGCGTCGCCTCGCGCCTCGCCGCCGTAACTTTGCCAGCCGCCGATTAACAACAGCGCGAAAAAACGCAACCAATAATTGTTCATCGTCTTCTCCTGCGGGTAGAATATTAAATATAGAGTTGGTAGTCGGTATTTTTTAGCGGTGGAGTTTGACGGTCAAAGACACGCTTCGCTAATAACTTACCGCCGCCGGCGAAATCGTTTCAACATTCCGGCGTTTTTTTTCGCGGACGGCATCGCCCGCGCTACCGTCTTTATCTGACGCGCGGCGCTTGTATAATCTGCCGCGCTCGCACGTCAGTTCGACGATGCTTTCGATTTTATTTATTGGAAGGACGCTTTATGAAACTCATTCTGCTCGGACCGCCCGGCGCCGGTAAAGGGACGCAAGCCCACTTCATCACCGAACAGTTCAAAATCAAGCAGATTTCCACCGGCGATATGTTGCGCGCCGCGATTGCCGCCGGTTCGGAGTTGGGCAAACAAGCGCAGACCCTCATCAACGCCGGTAAATTCGTCGGCGACGATTTAATCGTCAATCTCGTTATCGCCCGCATCGCGGAGCCGGACTGCGCCAACGGTTTCTTGTTCGACGGTTTTCCGCGCACGCTCGCCCAAGCCGAAGCCGTGCAAAAAGCCGGCGTTAAAATCGACGCGGTTATCGAAATGGCGGTGCCGGACGCCGACATCGTGCAACGCCTGTCGGGGCGGTTTATCCATCCGGCGTCGGGGCGCACGTATCACGTCAAGCACCATCCGCCGCGCGTCGCCGGCAAAGACGATTTTACCGGCGAGGATTTAATCCAACGCCCCGACGACCACGAGGACGTTATCCGCGAGCGGCTGAAAACGTATCACAAAATGACCGAAGTGCTGAAAGATTATTATCAAAAACTCGGCAAAAAATCCGGCGTTCATTACCTCGCCGTGGACGGCTCCCAGCCGATTGACGCGGTGAAAAAAGAAGTGCTGGCGGCGCTGGCGAAGGTGAAATAGGACTATTTAATAACCATTCCTTTCAATTCCCCTCTATGGAGGGGTGGCAGGCGAAACGCTCCATCTCGCCTGACGGGGTGGTTGCCGGTTATACTCTCGCGCTACGGAATCTGGGGCAACGTGAAAAACCACCCCGTCATCGCGACATAAAAACAGAGCGTCGCGATGCCACCCCTCCGTAGAGGGGAATTTAAGAACAACCCTAAAAAAGGAAAATTTAAGTGTCTGACGAAATTACTTCCGGCGCGCCCGCCCCGACCAAACCGGCGCGCCGACCGGCGAAAAAAAATGTTGCGCCAGAATTGCATCTCCCCCCCGCCCCCCGCAAAAACGCCGTAAAAAAGCCGAGCGCGTCGCCCGTGGCGGCAAATTCGCCGCAACCGCCAACGAGGGCGTTGCCGCGCCCCGCCGGCAAAAAAAATGTAAAAATCGCTCCGTCCGCCATTATGCCGGCGACTCCGCCGAGAATTGCCGCGTCGCCGACATCGCCAACGCCGGCATCGCCGCCAACGCCGACAATCGCGCCTACTAACGCGCCCGCCCAAAATGCGCCGCGTAAAAACAATTCGCGCCGGCGCGGACGCCGACCGGCAGCGGCAAAAATCGCGCCGCCGCCAACGGCGCCGGTTATTTCCTCGCCGACGATTTCGCCTAACGCTTCGCCGGTCAAAATTACGACGGCGGAAAAGGGGGCGCCGGCAAATAATCCGCCGTCAATGACCTCAACGCCGACCGCGTCGCCGCCGGTCAACAACGCCGCCTCGCCGTCGCGCCGCTGGTTGTGGAAAGGGCGCAAAAATACCGGCGACGACGAGGCGCGCCGCGCGCCCGGCAATTGGCGGGCGGCTTATGCGGCGTCCGCCGGCGTCCCGGAAAATCCGGTCGGCGCGGAAACGGCGGTCGGCGGATTGCCGTCCGCCGCGCCGGAAGAAATTACGGTTGCGGTGCCGCCGCCCGCGCCGACGACAGGCGTTGCGCCGGCGGCGATAACCGCTCCCGCCGCGAATAATGAGAAATTACCCGCGGTAACCGCGCCCAATGCGCCAAACGCGCCCGTGTCTGCGGAGAATCGCGAAGCGCTCGACATTGCCGCCGCCGACGCGATTACCGAAACGCCGCCGTTGCCGAAAGACCACGAGAAAAAATCCGAGCCGAAAAAGCCGCGCCAGCCGACGGGGCGGAAAATGTTGCTCAACGTCATCGACGCCGAGCAAGCGCGCGTGGCGATTATCGGCAACAACGGTTTGGAAGAACTTTACATTGAGAGAGCCGGCGGGCAGTTTGTGCACGGCAACATTTTCAAGGGGCGCGTCGTCAACATTCAACCGAATTTGCAGGCGGCGTTCATCGACATCGGCAGTGAAAAACACGCCTTTTTGCACGTTGACGACGTGATTCCGCCGTTCGGCGGCTATGAGGATATTTTGACGCGCCGCCGCAAAAAAGCGCCGACGAATCCGCAGTTTATGAAAATCAACGATATGCTCGCCGACGGGCAGGAATTGTTGGTGCAAATCACGCGCGAGGCGTTGCCGACGAAGGGACCGAGCGTTACGACTTACATCTCGTTGCCGGGGCGCTATCTCGTGTTGATGCCGGCGAGCCACACGCGCGGCGTGAGCAAAAAAATCACCAACGAAAATCAGCGGCGCGAATTGCGGCGCGAACTCGCGAAACTGTCGCCGCCGAAAGATATGGGGTTCATTATTCGCACGGCGGGCTTGGGACACGGCGCGGAAGAGTTGCAGTTGGACTTAAACGCGCTGACGGAACTCTGGCAGGAAATTTGCGAGCGGACGCGTAAGGCGAAGTCGCCGGAGTTGTTGTATCACGAAAACGAACTGACGATTCGCGCCATTCGCGACTATTGCAACGATTCGCTCGACGAGTTGTTTATCGACCGGCGCGAGGAATACGCGAAAGCGGTGGCGTTCATCAAACGAATGATGCCGGATTTTTATCAGCGGACGCGGCTTTACGACAAGCGCGAGCCGTTGCTCGCGGCGTATAAGGTCGAAGACGATATTGAAAAATTGTTTGACGAGGCGGTCAAACTGCCGAGCGGCGGCGAGATTTTGATTCAGCAAACCGAGGCGTTGGTGGCGATTGACGTCAACACCGGCAAAATGCTGAAAGCGGAATCGTCGCGCGAAATGATTAAGAAAACCAATCTCGAAGCGGCGGCGGCGATTGCGCGGCAGTTGCGTTTGCGCGATATGGGCGGCTTGGTGATGATTGATTTTATCGATATGGAACACGCCGCCGACCAGCGCGAAGTCGAGGACGCGATGCGGGCGGCGACCAAAAGCGACCGCGCGCGGATTACCATTTTGCCGATTTCGCGCTTGGGCATTATGGAAATGACGCGCCAACGCTTGCGGCAGAGTTTGCATTTGGCGCATTATCAAAGTTGCCCGTATTGCGGCGGGTCGGGCAAATGCCGCAAGCCGGAATCGCTCGGCGCCGAATTTGTCCGCAAACTCCGCGCCGAACTCGGCAAAGGGGCGGACGTGCGCGTAACCTTCCACCCGCGCGCGGCGCTGACGATTGCCAACGAACTGCGCCAAAAATTGCTCGAGTTGGAAACCGAATTCCAGCGGAAAATCGTGGTCGCCGCCGATGAAAAACTCCGGCTCGACCAATATGTTTTCACGCCGTTAGACAAAGCGTAAAAGTAAAAACAGAGATTTTGAGCGTGGAGTTTTAAGACGCGCGAAGCGCGATATTTTGATAACTTCCGCCGGTCGCGCCTTCGGCGCGGTTGGCGGATTGGCGTAAAGAGAAGGTGTTACCTCATTCCAAACTGTTTATTTTGACGGAGGAACCGGCGATGCGTCGCGCTCGCAATCGTGTTTTGAAGTCAAACCCTGAAATGGGCGGATTTACGAAAGCGCGCCAAGTTTAGCCCCACCCCCCAAGTAGGGCGCGATGAATAGCGTATTGGTTGGATTCGTCGGCTTGGCGGGCGATACTCCATTCAATTGCCACGCCTTAAAAGGCGTGGCAATTGAATAAAGCAAGCGCCAATAAAAGTTTGGACGCAACCGAAATTTTGCGGTTTCCGAAAATATCAATTCATAACTGATGTTACGCGGTCAACAAAAAAGACGTGAATTTTTATGAATAAAAAAGAAAGAACTCTTGTCCACGAATTACACGAATTAACACGAAACCGAGTGAAAATTCGGGTTAAGTTCTTTTCGTGTTCATTCGTGGCTTCTTTTTTTCTTGCGCGTAACGTGAGTTCGTAATTCGTAATTTTTAATTCGTAATTGAATAAACTACGCTTCCTCTTCCGTCGCCGGCGGCGGCGCCGTGTGGTCGCCCGACGGCTCAATCAGCGTTTCGGGATTTTCCAGCAGATATTTAATGTAGGCGTTGAACTTCGCCGCCAGCACGCCGTCGATAACGCGGTGGTCGCTCGACAGCGTGATTTTCATCAGCGGGCGAATGCAAATTTCGTGGTGTTTGACCACCGGCGTCTCGGCGACTTTGCCCACCGCCAAAATCGCCGCGTTCACCGGATTGATAATCGCCGTGAACTGGTCAACGTCGTAGGAACTCAAATTACTCACGGTGAACACGCCGAAACCGTATTCGTCCGGCGTCAGCCGTTTATTGCGCGCGCGCCGCGCCAATTCTTTGGCGGCGTCCGAGACCTCTTTCAGCGATTTTTTATCGACTTCCGCGACCACCGGCACGACCAAGCCGTCCGGCTCAATCGCCACCGCGAAGCCGACGTTCATATGATTGCGCCGCACGAAGCCCTGCGTGGTGTAGAGCGACGCGACTTCCGGGTAGCGCCGCAACGCCACGCCGGACGCCTTGATGAGCATTTCGTTGTAGGCGATGCGTTGGCGGGCTTCTTTTTTGAGCCGTTGGCGCAGTTGCATCGCGTTGGTCATATCGACGGACGTGGTTACGTAAAAATGCGGAATGTCGGTGCGCGCGACGGTCATCCGTTGCGCGATAATCGTGCGCATCGCGTTGCTCGGCACCCAATAATCGCCTAAACCCGGCGTAATCGCGCAATCGGCTTGCAACGGCGGCGCCGGCGCGAAGCCGGGATAGACGAGGAGTTGCTCGCGGGAAATTTTTTCGTCCGCCGTCGTCGTCGCGAGCGCCAAGACGCCGTGCACCGGCACCAATTGACCGGCGGCGGCGATTTGATGCGCCACCACGCCGTCGATTTCGCTGTCGATTTCGAGCGTAACTTTGTCGATGGTTACGTCGCAAATCGGCTGACCCTTGCGGATGACATCGCCCGACGTAACGAGCCACTGCGCAAAAACGGCGCCGGTCATCCGTTTCGCCATTTGCGGCAAGCGAATTTCTAATAGCACGGGGATTCCTTTGCGGCGAGAGGGAAATTCTGAAATAAATTAAAAATTACAAACTCACGTTACACGCAAAAAAAGAGAAGCCACGAATAAACACGAAAAGAACTTAACACGAATTTTCACGAATTTAACGAATTAACACGAAACCGAGCGAAGCGAAGGTTAGTGTGCTTTCCAAATTTTTTGTCCGTTTTCCGGCTCGGTAATTCGTGTAATTAGTGTAATTCGTGGACAAAAATCTCTCTCTTTTACTCGTAAAAATTCGCTTCTTTTTGTTGACCGCGTAACATCAGCGGCTCTTTTATTTCGCCGGCGCCGGAGAATTTGCCGGCGAGCAAATCGCACGTAAGTTTTAGCCAAATCAAAATACACGGCACCGCTTTTATCGCGTAAGGCGTAATGTATTGCCGGCGAAACGACGGCGGGAAAATATCCGGCGCGACTAACGCGACGATTACCGCCAAGGCGACAAACAGTCCCGGATAGATTTTTCTTTTTTCGCCGCACCCATACCATAAACCGACGCCGACCACGGCAAGCGAGGTAATCGACAAGACGGCGACTAATAAAACGCGGTCAATTAGATTTTTCGCGCTTGCCATAAACCAAATCGCGGCGCCGGCGACCGCAATAATCATCGTCGGCGATTCGGAACGATGGTTAAAAATAATCACCCAAAGCAAAACCGAACTTAATAACAACATTCGGAATCGAAGGTCGGCAAAACTTTGGCGCCGGCAAAACGGCAACATAAAAATTATCGCGCCAATCAACACCGTAAAATTTTTGTCGATTTCCCCGCCAAGCCACGGATTCAAAACACCCATTATGGAAACGCCGGCGGAAACCGCGTGGTCTTGCGCCAGCATATTCCAATAACTGACGAGCAAGTCCCCGTATTGCGCCGGACTGACAAAAATCAGCGGCGCGGCGCCGAGCGCCGCCGCCCAAAATAAAGTATAAAGCGCCAATTTTTTCCGGCGCGGATATAGCAAAAACAGCGCGAAGCCGACCACGCCGAAAAGTTTGACATAAACCGAAGCGACGAGACAAAGCGTCGCGCCGAGATATTTATTTCGCTCAAGCAACCCCGCCGCCAAAATAATCAATCCCGCCATCAGCGCGTTTGATTGTTGGTTTTGCAGTGAGGTCATTAAATCGACAAGACAAATTGTCGCCAGCAGACCTTTCTGATAATTTACGCCCCCCCCCCGCAAAGTTCGCTTTATCCGGCACCATCGGCAGATAATAAATCGCGGCGAACAGCATTAGCGCGTTCGACAAAACCCATAAATTGAGTCCCAACCAATCCGGCATTATCGCGAGCAAACTGAAAAACGCCGCAAAAGTCGGAGTATATTTATACAGGTCGTGATGCTCCTGCGGATGACCGACGTATAAATCTTTACCGTCGATAAGATGATAAAAAGACGATTTGAAGATGGTGTAATTATTATATTTTTTCATTTTTTCCGTTTGCGCCGATGCCGGGGATAACGCGGCGGAAATTAGCGGCTGGGCGCTCGCAATCAGCGCCAGCAACACAAAAATCGAAAAAATATATCGCGGTTGCGCGATGATTTTTCGTAAGCGAAGTTTCGTCATTTGGGGATTCCTTTGCGGCGAGAGGGAACGCTAAAAAAGTGGACAGTGAGCAGTGAGCAGTGGGCAGTGAGCAGTGGGCAGTGAGCAGTGGGCAGTGAGCAGTGGGCAGTGGGCAGTGGGCAGTGGGCGTTTGCGGAGTTGAAAATAAAACTCCACTACTGTCCACTGCCCACTGCTCACTCCTATTGAAACCGCGCCAAACAATAACTTTTTTTGCCTTTGCGCAACACTAACAAAGTTTCGCTCGCGAGGTCGGCGGCGGTTATCGTTTTATCGGCATCGGCGATTTTTTCGTTGTTCAGCGTAACGCCGTTTTGTTGCAACGACCGGCGCGCCTCGCCTTTGCTGGCGAACAACGGCGTTTGCGCCAACAAGTCAACCAATTTAATGCCCGCGTCCAAATCGCGGCGCGGCAACGCCACCGCCGGCACGTCGGCGAAAATCCCGTTCAATTGCGCGTCCGAGAGATTTTCAATTTTCGCGCCGAAGAAAATTTTCGTCGCGTTTTCGGCGGCGGAAAGTCCCTCCGCGCCGTGAACCATTCTTACCACTTCGCCCGCCAGCGCTTTTTGCGCGGCGCGTTTTTCCGGCGCGGTTTGCGTAACCCGCGCCAATTCCGCCACCTCCGCGTCCGGCAAAAACGTGAAATAATTTAAGTATTTGACCACCATCGCGTCTTCGGCGTTCAGCAAGAATTGATACATCTGATACGGCGAGGTTACGTTCGGGTCCAGATAAATCGTGCCGCCTTCGCTTTTGCCGAATTTTTTCCCGTTGGCGTCGGTAACGAGCGGCACGACCAACCCGAAGACCTCCGCGCCGGACTTGCGCGTGTAGTCGATGCCCGCCGCGATATTGCCCCACTGGTCGGCGCCGCCGACCTGCAACTTCACGCCGTATTCGCGCCGTAAATGACAGAAGTCATACGACTGCAACAACTGATAACAAAATTCGGTGAAACTTAAACCGACCGGCGATTCCAACCGCCGTTTGACCGATTCTTTGGCGAGCATTTCGCCCAAGCGAAAGCGCGCGCCGACCTCGCGCAAAAAATCAATGAACGAAAATTTGCCGAGCCAATCGTAATTATTAAGGAGGAGCGCGCCGTTTTTGGGGTCGTCGAAATCGAGCAATTTTTGGAATTGTTTTTTTTGCGCGGCGATGTTTTTCTCGACCGTTTCCGCGGAGAGCAAGACGCGCTCGACGCTTTTGCCGGACGGGTCGCCAATCATCCCGGTCGCGCCGCCGACGATGACGACGGGCTTATGACCGGCGAGTTGCAAGCGGCGCATCGTTACAATCGCAAACAGATTGCCGATTTGTAGCGACGACGCCGTCGGGTCGTAGCCGGTGTAAAACGCCACCGTTTCCGTGGCGAACAATTTATCGAGCGCCGCCGCGTCGGAACAATGCTCGACAATTCCCCGCGCCGTCAGTTGCGCCAGCAAACCCGTCGTCATAATTTTATCTCCCCGTTGAACCGCAATTAACCATTCACCATTAAAAGAAGTTGAGAAATGAGACAATTGTCAATTGTTAATTGTTTTTTCTTCCGCCGCCTTTTTCAGCGCCTCGTCCGCCCGTTTTTTCGCTTCGGCGGCGCGCCATTTTTTCGTGAATTCGTTATACAGCGGCAAGTCCGGCAGTCCGCCGATTTTTTCGCCCAACACCGCGATGCCCCGCCCCAACACTTCGCTACTTTCGAGGTCAACCGGATAATCTTCGATGCCGCGATTTTCGCGCAAAAACGCGAACAGCGTTGACCGCAATTCCTCGCGCACCGTTTGCTTGTCGAGCGCCCCGCCGCAGGCGCCGACGAGGTCGGGATATTTCTCCGTCAGGAGTTTATACAGGTCGTCGAAGCCGGGGTATTTTTCCGGGTCGCGCTCGTCGCCGGCGACGAGCAACGCCATAAATTCCTCGCGCCGCCGGTCAAAATTTTCTTCAAGCCACAGCGTAACGTCGCGGTTTTCCAATTCCTTAATGCGCAACTCCCGCGCCGCGTCGGTCAATTTTTCTTCCTCGACTTCGACGTGCGGCTTGATGCCTTTGTCGCGTCCGTGAATACATTCGCCGGAGGGCAGATAGTATTTCGCAATCGTCAGTTTCAACCGTGACGCGCCGCGCGTGGTCTCGACCGGCAGGAGCATTTGCACCGACCCTTTGCCGAACGTTTTCGCGCCGACGAGCGTGGCGCGTTTGTGGTCGCGCAACGCGCCGGCAACAATTTCGCTCGCCGACGCCGAGCCGCCGTTGACCAAGACGACGAGCGGTCCGGCGTAAGTCGGCTGACCAATCACTTTGGAAATGTAATTGCGGCGCGGCTGAAACGTCCCTTTGCTATACACGACCAAATCGCTTCGTTGCAGAAAATTTTCGCACACCGCGACGGCTTCGGTCAACAAGCCGCCGGGGTTGTTGCGCAAGTCCAAAATCAGCCCTTTCATTCCGTTCTTTTTCAATTCGCCGAGCGCGCGTTTCAATTCGCTGGCGGTCGAAATCCGCCGCGCCGGGTCTTCCTGAAAACCGGTCAAACGAATGTAGCCGATGTTGCCGGGCAGTTCCTCTTTGAACATCATCGGCAGGGTGATGACTTCGCGGCGCACGGTGAAGTCGTGCGGCTCGGTGAAACCTTTGCGAATGACGGTTAATTTCACGGTCGTGTCCGGCTCGCCTTTCAGCAGTTTGACCGTCTGTTCCAAACTCTTTCTGCCGATGTCCTCGCCGTCGATTTTGGTGATGACGTCCATCGCTTGCAGTCCGGCTTTTTGCGCCGGTTTGCCGAACATCGGCGTCAAAATCACGAACATTCCGCTCCGCATTCCGACATACGCGCCGATGCCGCCGTAGTCGCCGTGCATACTGTTCAGCATTTCCTGATAGTCCTCCTCGTCCAAATAATCGCTGAAATCGTCGAGCGACTGCACCAAGGCGCGGGAGGCGCGCGCCGCGAGTTTGTCCGTTTTCGCGCGGTCGGCTTCTTCCTCGTTGTTTTCGTCGAAAGCGTAGCGGGTGTGAATTTTATCGACGATTTCCGTCAACAGATTCGTCGCGAACGACGAACTTTTGACCGTCTGTTGATTTTTTTCGTCGGCGAAAATCAGCAGTTTCGCCTGCGCCCCGACGCTACCGGGGAACGCGGACAGGTCGCGCAACGCCGCGCGCAACGCGTCGTCCGGCTTGTCGGATTCGTATTGTCCGATTTGTCCGAGCGCCAGCGTCGCGTCAATCGCGGCGCGGGATTTTTTGCTCTCGCCGAAGGCGATTTTTTTCAGCCGCGCTTTCGCCGCCGGGTCGAACGTCAATTGCCACAAACTTTTCGCCAATTCCACTTGCAACAGCGGCGGCACGGCTTCGTCGTTCAGCATAAAACGCAGGCGGTTGGCGGCGTATTCGCCGCCGCTGGCGCCGAGCAAGGTCGCGGCGTCGAGGCGGAGCAACAATTCGACCGCTTGATTTTCGATGACTTGTTGCAAAACGAGCGTGCCGTCTTTTTGCTCGCCGACGGCGAGGAGCGCGCCGCCGATGACGATTTTTTCGGTCGGTTGGGCGGCGGCGGCAAGTTTGCCGAGTTGCTCGGCGAAATCGTCGCCGCCGTCGGCGGGCGCGATTTTCGCGATTTGGTCGATGTAATCCCAAACCGGCTCGTCGGCGGCAATGGTCGAAAGAATTTTCTGCGCCGGCGCGGCGTAATCGGCGGCGAAAAGCGGCGCCGCCGCCAACAGCAACGTCAAAAGAATCGCGGGCTTCATCGGAGTCCTTTACTATTCAGAGTTGAGAGTTGAGAGTTGAGCAGTAAGTATTTTTAATGACCTCCACTACTCGCCCCATCGGGGCGACCTATCGGTAGCCCAGGGTAAGCGACACGCTCTACCGTCGCGCCACCCTGGGTAAAAGGTCGCGAAGCGACCATCCGACAGTCCCGCCGTTAGGCGGCATTTCGGCGCGAAGCGCCGATTTAGCGCGGCAAAAAGCGCCGCGGGACTGTCGGATTGATTATCAAAAATAACCTCTACCCAGGGTTGCGCGACGATAGAACGTGTCGCTTACCCTGGGCTACCAACGGCTCGTCCCTACGGGACGACTGGCGGAGATTATGAAACAAAACTAAATAATGCGCGAAGCGCAACCTTTCTCCATTCTCAACTCTCAACTTTCAACTTTTAACTTTTTCTTTCGCGGGCGCGGCGGCTTTCTCCGGCGCGGCTTTCGCGGGCGCGGCGGTTTCTTTTTTCTCGGTTTTTTCCGGCTTGGCTTTATCCGTCGCGGGCGCGTCGGCGGCGGGCGCGTCGGCTTTTTTGCCGCCGGCGCGTTTGTAGTCGGTTTCGTAAAAACCGCCGCCTTTGAAAATTATGCCCGCGCCCGCGCCGATGAGACGGCGGGCTTGCGGCTTGCCGCAATGCGGACATTTTTTCACCGGCGCGGCGGTGATGGCTTGAAACATCTCAAATTTTTCGCCGCACGCATCACATTCGTAATCGTAAGTTGGCATAATTTTCCCTTTTGAATGAACTCCGCTTAATTCCCCTCTACGGAGGGGCTGGGGCGGACTATCCGCCGGCATCGCGACGGTTCTTATGTCGCGATGACGGGGTGGTATTTCGCGTTGTCCCTGTTTCGGCAACCACCCCGTCAATCGGCGAAAGAGCCGCCGATTGCCACCCCTCCGTAGAGGGGAATTTAATAACGCCGCCTATTTTCGTTTTCGCGCCGATTTGTCAAATCGGGCGCGTCCGCCGCGTTTGAAAATCCGTTTCTTCCGCTACAATCCCTTTCAATTAACAATTCACAATTAACAATTCACAATTGTGGAGTCGTTAGCAAAAATTGCGCGAAGCGATTTTTACCGTCAAACTCCACAATTTTTAATTGTGAATTGCTCTTTCCCTTTCCTCAAAAGAACGCCTATGTCTGCAATTCCCGACGATGCCGCCTCGACGGCGGTGGAAGAAACGTGGCGCCGCAACGTGTTTATGCGGATGTTGCTGACCAACAGCAAAGACCTCGTCGTTTTGTTGGACGCGCACAACCGCGTCGCCTACTGCACCGACGCTTTTCTGCGCGAGTTCAAGGCGGACGCCGGCGTTTCCGGCAAAAATTACTACGACGCGCTTACCGCGTTCAGCGGCGAAAGCGTTTGGTTGCAAACGGCGGACGGCTTGATTCGGCGGGCGCAGGCAGAGAAAAAAACTTTGGCGACCGCCGTCAAAGTCGAGCGCCCCGACTGCGCGGCGGTTTATGAATTAAGTTTCACGCCCGTCTTCGGCGTGGAGGGTTATCAGGGCGCGGTGCTGTCGTTGCGCGACATCACCGGCTTGACGCGCGCCAAAGAAAAAGCCGAACTCGCCGGTCGCGCCAAAAGCGACTTCCTCGCCAATATGTCCCACGAAATCCGCACGCCGCTCAACGCGGTGATGGGAATGGTCGCCATCGCGCGGCGGTCGAACAACCCCGCCCACCGCGATGTTTGTCTCGATAAAATCAACGGCGCGACGACGCACCTGCTCGGCGTCGTCAACGATATTTTGGACGTTACGAAAATCTCCGAACGGCAGTTGAACTTGGAGCCGGCGGAATTTGATTTCGGCGATTTCTGGCGGCGGGTGGCGAACATTGTCGCGGCGCAAGCCGAGAAAAAAGGGCAGACCTTTATTTTAGACATCGACCCGCGCTTGCCGCGCCGCGTGGTGGGCGACGACCGGCGACTGATACAAGTCGTCACCAATTTGCTGGCGAACGCGGTGAAATTCACGCCGGAGCGCGGCGCGGTGCGCCTGCGGGCGCGTTTTCTCGGCGAAGCCAGAGAAAGCGGCGTTTGCGGCATCGGTATTCGCGTCATCGACAGCGGCATCGGCATCAGCCCCGAACAGCAGGAACAAATTTTCCAGCCGTTCGAGCAGGCGGAAATGCGCGCCTCACGGCGCTTCGGCGGCATCGGCTTGGGACTGACGATTTGCAAAAGCATCGTCGAATTGATGGGCGGCAAAATCTGGTTGGAGTCGGCGCTCGGCGAAGGCGCGACGTTTCACGTAACGTTGAAATTGCGCCGCGCCGGCAAGGAAAACGTCTTCGCGTCCGACGAATGGAAAAAAACGTCCATCCTGTTCGCCGGCGGCTCCGCCGTGTCGCGCGAATACTACGAGCGCATCTGCCGCGGCTACGGCGCGCGTTGTCGCGGCTACGACTTGCCGGAAGCCCTCGCGCAATGCCGCGACGGCGCCGATTTTAATTTGGCGGTGTTTTTTTATCGCGGCGGCGACGGCATCGCGCGGCAATTGCGGCAAGCGGGCGGCGATAAAATGACGATTGCGGCGGTCGCGCCGATTGACCAATGGGAAGCGGCGGGGCGGGAATTGTCGGCGGCGGGCGTGAGCGAGGACAATCTCCTGTCGTTGCCGCTGTTGCCCGACGACATTATCAACTGCCTGCAACCGTCCGCGAAGTCGTCCGCCGCGCTCGACAACCAATTCGCCGGTCGGCGGATTTTGGTCGTGGAGGACAACGAAATCAACCGCGAGGTCGTCGCCGGTTTGTTGGAAGAGACGCACAGCGCGCTGGATTTTGCCGAAAACGGCGAAGTGGCGGTGGCGAAATTTCTGGCGGGCGCGGGCAAATACGAATTTGTTTTTATGGATATGCAGATGCCGAAAATGGACGGGCTGGAAGCCACGCGCCGCATCCGCGCCAGCGGCGTGGCGAACGCGAAAACCGTCCCGATTGTCGCGATGACGGCGAACGTTTTTATGGAAGACATTATCAAATGCCGCGAAGCCGGTATGAACGGACACCTCCCCAAACCCCTCGATTACGACCAAATCGTCGGCGCGCTAAGGCAGTTCCTCAAATAGAGTTGAGAGTTCGGAGTTAAGAGTTCAGAGTTGAGCAACTAAAAACTACCGGCTTTCAACGCTGAACTCGTGTTACACGATTTTGCTAATTTATTCCGCTGTATCAAAGAAAAACGCCGCGCAGATTGGCGCGGCGTTTTTTATATTCGATTAAAAGGTATAAAATGTGGTTATGCGGTTACATTTACGGTTTCTTTAATGTCAATTTGAATATCAATTTGCGCGTCATTTTTTGGCGCCGGCGATGACGCTTGTTTTTTTTGCGCGCGCCATTCGTCAATGTATAACTGATAAAAGCGCTGGTCACGCGCGTTTTCTTCTTGGGTGAACATTATACCATATCGGTTTTGTATTGCAGAATAACTAATAACCATTTGTCCGTCGTCCGCAAAAAAAGCCGCGCCCAAGTTCATATAGCCGCCGGTTTTTTGCATACTCTCCGCGTAAATCGCCTTACGGTCGGGCGACACCGGACTGAGATACGCCCCTCGAAGATTGTTGAACTCTTCGGACTCGCCGCAAATTCCGGTTTTGAAATCTTTTTGCGCCAGTTCTTTGATGGCGGCGACATACTCTTCTTCGGACAAAGGTTCGGAATTGCGCGTTACAAACGCGAGCGACGGGCTACTCCAATCCGGTTTTTGGATTTCTTGCAATTGCATATCTTTGGTTTGCGCCGGATGACTTTGATAATAAGCAAGTGTCGTGCCGCCGCCTCGTTTATCGAACACGGCGGGATTGAAACGGTTGCGATAGTAGAACGGGTCGCCGGTGGACGCCAACGCTTTCGCCGGAACCTTGCCGGAAAGTATCGCTCCGCCTGATGCCCAATTCTTACTTAAACTCACCGTGTCGGCGCCGCGCGGCTTGCCGGTCAAACTTGCGCCGACCAACGCGGATAAATCCGCGAGACCTGCGCCGGATTTTCCGGCGGCTTTCGTTTTGCCGCCGCCGTTTTGGAATAACTGTGAATACGCCTGATAATTTTCGGCGGTAATTTGTCCCATACGCATTTTTATCCCTCCTTGAATAAAAATTCCCACTGACGAAGTTGGCACTCATTATCGGACGCGCCGAGCGTAACTTGAAGTAAAAAATACGGTTTATTTCCACCGGCTTTAGCCAAATTATTATTTGGGCTAAAGCCCATTTTTAGAGAGCCGCCGACCACGCGCTGAAGCGCGTGGCAATTGAATAGAGCGAACCACTTATCTATCTCAACTTTCAACTCTAAACTCTCAACTTTGCTCTTTCACCGCCGCCAATTTTCCTGTAAGATTACGTAATAGGTAATTTTTACGGTGCAACAACAACTTTTTAGAGGAGGTGTTTTATGCGGTGGGGAAAATTTTTGGGCGCGGCGGTGTTGGCGGGCGTGGCGGTGGTCGGCAATTTGGTCGCCGGCGAGAACATTGTGGTCGGCACTACGGCGGGCGCGGACGAGGAAATTTTGGCGAAAGTGCAGGAACTCGCGGCGGCGGAAGGGTTGACGGTGAAAATCGTGCCGTTCGGCGATTATGTTTTGCCGAACAAGGCGCTGGCGGAAAAAGAAATCGACCTTAACGCCTTTCAGCATTTGCCGTATTTACAAGATTATGTCGCCGCGCACGGCGACGCGCTGGTTTCCATCGGCACGACTTACGTAACGCCGATGGGCGTTTATTCGCGCCGCCTGAAGTCGCTGAACGACCTACAAAAAGGCGACCGCGTGGCGTTGCCCAACGACGCGACAAACGAGGGGCGCGCGTTGCTGTTGTTGCAAAAAGCGGGCGTGATTAAATTGCGTCCCGGCGCGGGGCTGACCGCCACGCCGATTAACGTGACGGAAAATCCGCTGAATTTGCGGCTCATCGAAGTTGACGCCGCGCAGACGGCGCGTTCGCTGGACGATGTGGCGGTGGCGGCAATCAACACGAATTTCGCGGTGGCGGCGGGCTTGAATCCGCAAGCCGACGCGATTTATTTGGAAAGTTCCGACTCGCCCTACGTCAATGTCATCGCCGCGCGCGCCGCCGATAAAGACCGACCGGCGTATCAGAAATTCTTGCGTCTTTACCAATCGCAACCGGTCGCGGATTTTATTTTGCAAACCTACAAAGGTTCGACCTTGCCGGCGTTCCCGTATAAAGCGGCGGGGGAATAAGCCGCTCACGACTTTGTCAGGTCAACACCTTGAACGTCCGCATAGCGCGGAGATTGTCAAACCGGTCTATTGAAATTACCGGCGAAAAATAAACTCTGTGGGTTGATTAAACAATTGCGCTCGGTCTTGGTTGACCGGGCGTATTTTTGTAAAAAGCGATGTTTCAGTTGCTCAGTCGCGTTATTTCTTGTCGGTTCAAGACCGGATTACGGATAGAGCCACGCCGGAAAAATGATACTATTTAACGCTAAATTGCGGCTGAAACAAAACACCTTTTTGGACCGATTTTTATTGCAAATTATGAAACAGGTCAAATATGAAAATCCTCTACGACCATCAGATATTCACGCTACAAAAATTCGGCGGGATTTCCCGCTATTTTGCGGAATTATTGAAAGCCAATCCCGACGCCCGACTTTCTTTATGTCGGTCGGATAATGTTTATTTGCGCGACGAATTGGCGCAACGGTATAATTTATTGCTAAATACGGGGGGGGGAAACAACTTAATGACATTAGTGCGGGCGTTATTAAAAGCGGATTTTGGCGTATCGCACCCGACTTACTACGTGCGGTATTTTTTGGCGCATTTGCGAGATAAGTCGTCGGTGCGAGCGTTGTTAAAAGCCGATTTCGACGTGTTTCATCCGACTTATTATGACCCGTATTTTTTGGCCTATTTACATAAGCCGTTTGTGTTGACGATTCACGATATGATACACGAAAAATTTCCCGCTTATTTTAATCAAAATGACAAGACCGGTTTTAACAAGAAAAATTTAGCCCTTAAATCTTCGAAAATTATTGCGATTTCCGCAAGCACCAAAAATGATATTTTGGCGTTATATCCTGAAATTGCGGCGGAAAAAATAACGGTTGTTTATCACGGCGCTTCGATGAAACCGGCGCCGCTTGATGTGAATGTAGAAAAAGAAAATTATTTGCTTTTTACCGGCAATCGCGACGGCTATAAAAATTTCTCCACTTTCGCGCAAGCGGTGGCGCCGCTGTTGCTTCGTTACGGTTTGCGGCTGATTTGCACCGGACGACCGTTTGATTCGCCGGAACTCGCCTTATTGAGTGAATTGGCAATCGCCGACCGGACCGTTTGTCGTTTTGCCGCCGAGGAAGAACTCGCCGATTTATACGCGAAAGCCGTGGCGTTTATTTTCCCGTCGCTTTACGAGGGCTTCGGCATTCCGATTCTTGAAGCGTTCGCCGCCGGTTGTCCGGCGATTTTATCCAATACCAGTTCTTTGCCGGAAGTCGGCGGCGACGCGGCGGCATATTTTGACCCGTATAATGTCGAGGAAATGCGAAAGGCGATTGAAAGCGTCATTACCTCGCCATCGCTCCAAAAAGAATTGGTAGTCAAAGGGCGGACGCGACTGTCAAATTTTTCATGGGAAAAATGCGCCAAAAAAACAGCGGCGGTTTATGCCGGCGCTGTTTAAGCGCAATGACTTTATCGGGCAATTTAACGGAGGAACCGGCGATGCGTCGCGCTCGCAGTCGCGTTTTTACACTGGTCGAATTGTTGGTGGTAATAGCGATTATTAGCGTTTTGTTGGCGTTGTTGTCGTCGCCGTTAATGGCGGCGTTGGGCGTGGCGCGAAGCGTGGCTTGCAAGAATAATCTGAAACATATTGTCCGCGCCGAAATGGAACGCGCGGCGGCGAACGGCGGT
>JAISJR010000068.1 GCA_031261425.1 Planctomycetota bacterium | reverse complement strand
ACGCCGACCACCGTTGCCGTCGTTCTGGCGGTGGTGCCGGCGACGAAAAAATCGAGTAACTTTTTTGTCTGCGCCGGAGTTAAGCGCGAATGCCGTATTTTCACGCACGAAAAGCGTATTCACTAACCAAAATATTGTCAATTATCTATGCCAGCCCCTTAACAATTAACAATTTACAATTAACAATTAAAAATGGCAGAGGGCAGAGTTTGATTTTCAAATTCGCTTCGCGTAATTTTGACCATTATTCAACAATTGTTAATTGTTAATTTTCAATTGTTAATTGCCTTAATACCGGTTCGGCGTCGCCGTGTCGGCGGCGCTGATGGAGCGGGTTTTGACAAATTCGACGGTAACCGAAAAGTGGTCGGCGGAAATCGGTTCGATTTGCGTTACGCGCATCACGCCGCGCACCTCTTGTCCGCGAAAAATCCCCTGTTTGCCGCGAATCGACAAAAAAATGACCTCTTTCGGCGCCAATTCCTCGTTGACGATGAGCGACAACCGCGACGAGCCGAAGTCAAGCAGGCGACCGTGCCGCAAGTCCTTCCAATGGCGACGCTGATACCACACGTCCGCCAACGTCGCGTCGCCGGCGGCGGCAACGTCCGGTTCGTAAAATTGCACGCCGACGAGCCAGCCGTCGCCGTCCGCCGCGCACCGCGCGACCTCCACTTCGCCGCGATAATCGACGCTGACCAAGTCGATGCTGTGGCTGAAAATATGCGCCCGATACCGCCGCCCGACGACCAATTCGCGGTCGCCCCGCCACGCCGCGCCGCCGCTGGACACGTTCAGGACGCGGGCGACGCAAGATTTTTCGCCGTCCTCGTATTCGGCGGTCAGGTTGAACGCATAGCGGTCGCGGCGGCGACCGTGAAATTTATTATCCGCCGCCGCCGCGCCGGCGGTGTTGTTGAAACGTAGCGACGCGAGCAACCGCGAGACCTCCGGCGGACTGTCGGGCGCGTTGTCGCTCGGCGCGAGCCACGTCATCCCCGCGTCGGGAAAAGGAAAGTCCACGCTGACGCATTTGCGGCACCGCATTTCCCAATGCCCGTCCCGTTGCGCCAAAAACAAATCGGTTACGGCCAAATCAAAACGAAAACAATGGCGACATATCATTCCGTTCTCCGCGAAGAGTGAGCAGTTGGCAGTGAACAGTGAGCAGTCGCAAGCGCGGTTTCTGCCCACTGCCCACTAATCACTGCCCACTGTTCCTCTTAAAAAAGGATTATTCGGCGCTTCCGTTTTCCGCCAATCCTCGTATTCCGGTTTGGCGAACACGTCGCGCCCGCGCCACGTCCCGATTTTAACCCGCGCGGTTTGACCGGCAACTTCTTCCCACCGGCGCGCCAACGCCACCCGCGTAATTTCTTGGTAGCGCAAGCCGAGCGACACGCCGGCGGAAAAAATCAAATCGCAAACGGCGTCGCGTTGTTCCGGTCGCAATAAAATCACCATTTCGACGCCCGGACGATTTTTTTTCATTTGCGCCGGCAACGCATACACGTCGAGCGCCCCCGCCGCGAATAATTTTTCCTGCAACCAGCCCAAAATTTCGCCGCTCACATCGTCCACGGCAAAACGAATTTCGCCCAACGTTTCCGCCGTCGCGTCGTGAATGGACGCGGCGGGGATTTTCGCGGACGCCGCCGCCTCGCGACTCGGCGTCAATAATAACGCGCGGGCGGTGTTCGAGTGCGTCGAAAAATCGGCGGCGCCCGCGCCGTAACCGATTTGCGCGACTTGCGCCGGCGGTAGCGGCGCAAATTCGCCGAGGGTCGCGAGCAACGCCGCGCCGGTCGGCGTCAATAATTCTTTATCGGCTAAACCGGCGGCAAACGGCGCGTGAAATTGTTGCAAAATCGCCAACGTCGCCGGCGCCGGCACCGGCATTAGACCGTGGGCGCACGCGACCATGCCGCCGCCGACTTGCAGGGGCGAGACGATGATTTTTTCGACCGCCAAATAATCGAGCGCCAAACAAACGCCGCACACGTCAAGCAACGAATCGATGCCGCTGATTTCGTGAAAGTGAATTTCGTCTGGCGATGCGCCGTGAATTTTACCCTCGACGGCGGCTAATAAACGAAACACTTTTTCGGCGCGCGCTTTGACCGGCGTCGAAAAATCGGCGCGCGCCAACGCCTCTAAAAAGTCCGCCAATTTCCGCCCGGGCGCGGCGGGGTGATGATGGTGATGGTCGCCGTGCCGGTCGCCGTCGTGCCGGTGAGGATGCGACGGCTCGGCGATGACGACGCGCGTGGCGCTGACGCCGCCGCGCAAAACGCGCTCGGCGGTTAATTGCCAATCGCCGAGATTGAGCGTCCGCAGAGACGCAATAATTTTCTCGCGCGGCGCGCCCAAGTCCAACAACGCCGCCAACAACATATCGCCCGCCGCCCCGCAACGGCAATCGAAATATAAGGTGCGCGCCATAAATGCTCTGCCTTTGTAAGCAATTAACAATTAACAATTAAAAATTAACAATGGTGGAGTTTGATTAGCAAAATCGCTCCGCGAATTTTTAATGATTAACGCCGAATTTTTAATTGTTAACTCGACTTACGCAATCAACAAAAAGACGCGAATTTTTACGCATAAAAAAGAGAGATTGGTTGTCCACGAATTACACGAATTACACGAATTAAAGAGCCGAAAAACGGACAAAAAAATTTGGACAGCACACTAACTTTCGCTTCGCTCGGTTTCGTGAAAATTCGGGTTAAGTTCTTTTCGTGTTTATGCGTGGCTTCTCTTTTTTTTGCGCGTAACTCGAATTGTTAATTGTGCATTGTTAATTGTTAATTATTGCAACACCGCTTTCCGCCGCAAAATGTGGTGGTAGTGTTGCGCGAAACGGTGCGCTTCGTCGCGAATGTGCATCAACAGGCGCAACGCCGGATTCCGTTTCGCCAAACGGAGCGGCTCGCCCCCCTGCCGGAAAATCAATTCTTCGCGCTTGGCTAGCGACAACAAAACTTTCGGCGCGACCGCCAGGGCGGAGAAAGTTTCCGCGACCGCGTTCAGTTGTCCCTTGCCGCCGTCGATTAAGACGATGTCCGGTAGCGGCAACGTTTTCATTAGCCCGCCGCCGTAGCGCCGCGCGATGACTTCCTGCAAACAGGCGAAATCGTTTTGCCCCTCGACCGTCTTGATTTTGAACCGCCGGTAACCGTCTTTGTTCGGCTGACCATCGACAAAATTGACGAGCGACCCGACCGTTTCGCCGCCCTGCAAATTGGCGATGTCAAAGCCCTCGATGACGCGCGGCGCGGCGTCCAACCGCAAAATTTCCGCGAGTTTCGCCAAGCCCCGCGGCAAATCCAAAATCGGCGCCGGCGGCGCCAACGTTTCGTCAATCACCGGATATTCGTTGAGCGCCCGCAAACCGGCGATTAAATCGCGCAAGCCCGCCGCGTTCTCAAACTGCAAATTTTTTGCCGCCGTCTGCAATTCCCGTTGCAAGTCGTCCAACAAGTCCTTTTTTTCGCCGTTGAGAAAACGGCACAAGCCGCCGAGGCGTTGGCGATAATTTTTTCTGTCGAGCAAACCGCGACAAACGCCGGCGCACCGCCCGATATGATAATTAAGACAGCCGCGTTCGCGACGCTTGGCGATGCCCGCCGGCGTGAGTTCTTTTTTGCAAAGGCGGAATTGAAAAATTTTTTGCAGTTGATTGAGCGAGGCGCGCAAATCGCCGGCGCCGACGAAAGGTCCGAAATAGCGGCTCTGCTCGTGGTCTTTGCGCCGCGTGACGAACACGCGCGGGAAGTCCTCGCCCCACGTGATTTCGATGTAGGGGTAAATTTCGTTGTATTTCAACATCAAGTTGTATTTCGGTTGCAAATCCTTGATGAGGCGGCTTTCGAGCAACAGCGCTTCGATTTCGCTCGGCATTACCGCGTAATCGAAATCGCGGACGTTTTCGACGAGCGCGACGGTTTTGGTCTCATGCGGCGTGGGGCGAAAATAAGAACTGACGCGACGTTTGAGATTCTTGGCTTTGCCGACGTAAATCTCCTTGCCGCCGGCGTCTTTCATCACATAGACGCCGGGTTCTTCCGGCAACGCGAGGGCTTTTTTGAGCAGGAGGGTCATCGGCGGGAACCAATCAACACGCGAATTTTTACGCATAAAAAAGAGAGATTTTTTGTCCACGAATTACACGAATTACACGAAGTTAAAGAGCCGAAAAACGGACAAAAAAAATTTGGAAAGCACACTAACCTTCGCTTCGCTCGGTTTCGTGTTAATTCGTCTAATTTGGAAAGCACACTAACCTTCGCTTCGCTCGGTTTCGTGAAAATTCGTGTTAAGTTCTTTTCGTGTTTATTCGTGGCTTCTCTTTTTTTTTGCGCGTAACTCGAACTCTTAACTCTCAACTCTTAACTCTCAACTCTAATCTCTAAACTCTCTCGCTTTTCAAAACAAGGAAAAAATATGCTCTCGATGTTGTCTTCCGCCGGTGAAATTTTGCTGATTGTCGCCGCGTTTTCGGTGCTGATTTTCGTGCACGAATTGGGACATTTTCTCGCCGCCCGCTTGGTCGGCGTCCGCGCCGAAAAATTTTTCATCGGCTTCGATATTTTCGGACTTGGCGTCAAAAAGAAAGTCGGCGCCTGCATATATGGCGTCGGGCTGTTGCCGCTCGGCGGCTACGTCAAACTGTCCGGGCAATCCGACGACCCGTCCGAGCAAAAAAACACCGAAAATCCCGAACCGTGGGACTACCGCGCCAAACCGCTCTGGGCGCGCGCGTTCATCATTTCCGCCGGCGTGCTAATGAATTTGCTCTTCGGTTTTTTCGCGCTCGTCTATATGTATCTGCACGGCATGGCGACGATTCCCGCCTACGTCGGCGCCGTGCAGGAAAATTCCTCCGCCTATTACGCCGGTCTGCGGAGCGGCGATAAAATTCTCGCCGTTGACGGCGAGCCGCTCGCGAATTTCAACAAACTCCGCGAACACATCGCCATCAACGGCGGCAAAAACGGCGACAAGGTCTTTCATTTGCAAATCGAACGCGCCGGCGAAATTTTCAATTGCAACGTTACCGGTCAGCCCAACGCCGCGCTCGCGGGTTTGGTCACGCTCGGCATCGAACCGGCGCATTCGACGACCGTCGGCGGTCTCGCCGAAAATATCGACCAATTGCAAATCGGCGACGAAATCGTCGAAATCGCCGGACAAAAAATTCCGCAACCGGCGCTCGACGGCTATTTGCTCGCCGCCGCCGTCAAACCGAACGCCGGCAAGACCCTGCCCGCCGTCGTCCGCCGCGCCGCCACCGGCAAAGACGAAACCGTCGGTTTGCCGGTCGCCGGCGTCGGCAATTACGATTTCGGCTACACCGTGTCGGTCGGCATCGCCGAAATTTCCGAGAATTACCCCGCGCATCGCGCCGGACTGCAAGCCGGCGACCGCGTGCTCGGTTACCGCGTCGGCGACGAAGAACATTCGCTGTTAAGCGTCGCGCAATTGACGAAAGCGATTCGCGCGCGCGCCTATCAACCGGCGCCGCTGACCGTCGAGCGCGGCGGCGAAGAACTGTCGCTGACCGCGCCGGTGTTGTATTCCGGCGGCAACGACGAAGTGCCGCCGCAACAGGATTCGTTTCTCGGCGCGGCGATTCAGGCGAGCGGCGACGGCGCGCGCGTCGTGAAAATTTTGGCGGGCGTCGCCACGCCGCTGCAAGCCGGCGATGTCATCACGCGCGTCGCGGGGGAAAAATTCACCGACCTCGGCGCGGCGGCGGCAAGCGCCTCGTGTCAAGAAATCACGCTTCGCGTCGCCGGACGCGGCGATATAACGATGCGCCCGCAAATCAACCGGCTGAACGGCGTGCCGCTGATTGGCATTATGATGGAGCCGTTGCCGATGGTGTATAAGGTCGCGTCCGACTCGCCGGCGGAGAAATTTTTGACGCCGGGCGATTACATAATTGAAACGCTATTGTTGCCGAACGGACAAACGACGGTGTATTGGAGCAACGCCGCGCGGCAGGCGCAAAAGCCGGTAACTTTCGCCACGCCGCCGCCGGCGCTCGCCGCCTTGCGCGACGGGAAATTGCCGGAAGTGCAAGGCGTCCTGCCCGGCGTGGGCTGGCTGACGACGCAATTCCGTCAGCGGGAAGCGCTCGGCGGGGCGCTCGCGGCGGCGGCGGGCGACACGGTCGATATGTCGTTGACGGTCTATAAATTGTTGAAGCGGCTGTTGACGAACGAAATTTCGGCGAAAGCGATGAGCGGTCCGGTGGGCATCGTCAACTTTATGACGGCGACGCTGAAAGCCGCCGACCCGTTTATGGAGTTGCTGAAATTGTTGGCGCTCATCAGCATCAACTTGGCGGTGTTCAACATTTTGCCCTTTCCGGTCTTGGACGGCGGACATTTGCTGTTTATTTTCGTGGAGTGGCTGAAGGGCTCGCCGCCGAGCGAACGCTTGCGGGCGGCGACGCAGTATTTGGGCATCGCCTGCTTGGTCGCGCTGTTTATGTATGTAACGTTCAACGACGTGAACCGCATCGTCAAAGATTTCCGCGACGGGGTGATGCTGGAATATAAGGGCAAGTAGCGCCCGCTTCCTCTCTGCCAAAAAGGAAAACTTAGGTCCGCGAAAAAAAACAAGCGCCGCGTTTGCGCCGCCGATTGATGTCGCCGCCGCCCGCCACTATTTTTCCTCGCCACAATTTTTTTGGGAAACACTATTGACAGAAGCGGCAATTATTTTCACACTCCGCCGCCTTTGTGTGCCGATAAGTAGGTTTCGGCGGCGAAAAGAGCAGAGTTGAGAGTTGAAAGTTTAGAGTTGAGAAGAAAACGGAGTTTTATTTTTTAAGACGCGCGAAGCGCAACTACCTTCTCAACTTTTAACTCTCAACTCTCAACTCTCAACTCTGCTCTTAAAAATCTTATCGTTTCTTATTTCTGGGTCTTTTTTTTTAGCAAAGGAGATAAAAATGGTTATGAGTAACACGAAGCAAGTTTCGGCATCAACAATTGCCCCCCCCCCCCCGTTGTTGCAAGTCGTGAAGTAACAAGCGTTTGCAATGCAGCCGCGCCAAGTTCATTCCGGCGCCGCGTTGGTCTGTCCGCCCTATCACTGTTTGCCGCCGCCGCCGCGCTATTCGCGCCGATGTCCGATGTTCACGCCGCGTCTAATGTGTCCCATACGTGGTTTATGTCGATTCAAGATGTCCTTGAAGGCGCTATCAACAACGTAAATAACGCCATTGCGAATGATACAGATGTTATACAGGCGAAGGGGGATTTAGAAACCGCCGTCACCAATTTGGTTACCACCGTCGCCGCCGAATCCAGCGCCGCCGACATGGTCACCGCCCTTGGCTATGCCAGTAGAACCAATTTTAACGAAGCCAACGGCCCAAATGCCGCCGACGTGCTCTTCGCTGCCCTTAAAAACTCTGACCAAGATATCGCCGACGCCGCCAAAGCCGCGCTTGCCGCCGCAATTGTCAAGGGCGAAATGGTTGCCGACGAAACCGCCGGTAACGTAAAAAGCGGGATTGAAAGCAAGATCGACGCTGTTAATGACGCCATCGC
>JAISJR010000092.1 GCA_031261425.1 Planctomycetota bacterium | reverse complement strand
AAAGCGCGGCGCCGCCGCCTTGTTTCGTGAAGACGGCAGGGTTGAAGCGGTTGCGATAGTAAAATGGGTCGGCGGCGGAGGTTATCGCTTTCGCCGGAACTTTGCCGGAATTTATCACTCCGCCTGATGCCCAATTCTGGCTTAAACTAACCGTGTCGGTGCCGCGCGGCTTGCCGGTCAAACTTGCGCCGACCAAAGCGGATAAATCCGCGAGACCTGCGCCGGATTTTCCGGCGGCTTTCGTTTTGCCGCCGTTTTGAAATAACTGCGAATACGCCTGATAATTTTCGGCGGTAATTTGTCCCATACGCATTTTTATCCCTCCTTGAATAAAAATTCCCACTGATGAAGTTGGCACTCATTATCGGACGCGATTGACGTAACTTGAAGTAAAAAGCGCGACCGGCGAAAACGACAAATTTTCCGCCGGTCGCGTTGAACGCGCAAAAAAAGCGGTAGGGATTATTCGCCGCGAAGCGGCAGAGCGTAACAGCCCAACCCAAAGGAAAATCGGTTTTATGATTTTCCGGCGGGTTGGGTTCGCGTTGCCGGAATCGGAACGATTTATCAAAATAACCGTCCCTCCATAGAGAGGAATTAAGCGGGCAATTCGCTTTCGACCGCTTCGCGGCAAAGCGCCACCGCGCGCGCCAGCGTTTCCCGCGGCGTGTTCAGCGGCGGGTTGAAATACAACACGTCCCCCAGCGGGCGCAACAGCAAACCGCGCCGCAACGCTTCGCGGTAAATCTGATAACCCGTGCGCCGCGCCGCCGGCAACGCCGTTTTCGTTTTTTTATCCGCGACTAATTCAATGGCGTGAATCAAACCGAGATGGCGAATCTCGCCGACGTTCGGGTGGTCTAACAACGCCGCGTTAAGTTCGCCGGTCAGAAATTCCGCGTTTTCCGCGGCGGTCGCGAAAATCGGCTCGGACGCCAGCACGTCCAACACCGCGAGCGCCGCGCGACAGCCGAGCGGATTGCCGCTGTAAGTGTGGCTGTGCAGAAACGCCTTGCCCTCGCGGTAGTCCGCGTAAAACGCCGCGAAAACCCGCTCCGTCGTCGCCGTAACGGCGAACGGCAAATAACCGCCGCTCAACCCTTTCGACAAACACATAATATCCGGCGAAATTTCCGCGTGGTCGCAGGCGAACATTTTTCCCGTCCGCCCGAAACCGGTGGCGATTTCGTCGGCAATCAACAACACGCCGTAACGGTCGCAGAGGTCGCGCAACCGCCGCAAATACGCCGCCGGATAAATCCGCATGCCGGCGCTTCCCTGCAACAACGGCTCGACAATCAGCGCGGCGGTCGCCTCGCCGAATTTCG
The DNA here is from genome assembly GCA_031261425.1 of Planctomycetota bacterium. Lineage (GTDB taxonomy): Bacteria > Planctomycetota > SZUA-567 > SZUA-567 > SZUA-567 > MS499-59. The sequence goes on along the minus strand of JAISJR010000092.1, from coordinate 20,916 downwards.
CGAAACTCGCTTCGGCGGCGGACGAACATTCGCAGGCGCAAGCGTCGCGCGTTTTCCCGAACGGACAGCGGAAACAGTCGGGCGCGTCGAGGCGAATCGCGTCGAGCAACAGCGGGCGGTAAATTTGCGTGTAAAGGTCAACGGCGCCGACGGACAGCGCGCCGATGGTTTCGCCGTGATACGCGCCGGTCAAACACATAAACCGCGTTTTCCGCGCGTTGCCGGTTTGCGCCTGATATTGGAAACTCATTTTCAGCGCCGCTTCGACCGCCGCCGAGCCGTTGTCGGAGAAATTAAATTTCGTCAGACCGCGCGGCAAAATTTCCGCGAGCCGCGCCGCCAAGGCAATCGCCGGACGGTGCGAAAAATTAGCGAAAATGACGTGTTCGAGTTGGTCTAATTGGTCGCGGACGGCGGCGGAAATTCGCGGGTGGCAATGCCCCAACAAGTTGCACCACCACGAACTGATGATGTCGATGTATTCCTTGCCGTCGGCGTCGTAAAGACAACTGCCCGCGCCGCGCTCAATCACGATGGGCGGCAAGGTCTCGTAGTCCTTCATTTGCGAACACGGATGCCAGATGTGGCGCAAGTCGAGTTGTTGTAGCGGGGAAAGCATTTTGGCTAATGGTTGAGATTCCGTTTATCCAACACCCGCACGGCTTTGCCGGCGGCGCGTTCCAGCGATTGCGGCGCCAGCAGTTCGACGTTGACGCCGATTTGCGCCGACACCTGCACTTCCCGCGCGATGCGGTCGCGCAACGTTTGCATCTCGTCCATCCGGTCGGAAAAATTCTCCGGCGTCAATTCGACTTTCAGCGTTACCACGTCCAACTGTTTCGGGCGGTCAACTTCGATTAAGTAGTGCGGCGACACCGCGCCGCTGACCCGCAACATCGCCTCTTCGATTTGCGACGGATACACGTTCACGCCGCGAATAATCAGCATATCGTCCGTCCGTCCGCGCACGCGGCTCATCCGCGCGCCGGTGCGCCCGCACTCGCACGGCGCGTAATTCAGCGCCGCGATGTCGCGCGTCCGGTAACGGATAATCGGCATCGCCTCTTTGGTCAGCGCCGTGAAAACCAACTCGCCCTCTTCGCCGATTTTCACCGGCTTCAACGTTTGCGGGTTTAGGCACTCGACTAAAAAATGGTCTTCCTGAATGTGCATTCCGCACCGGTAGCGGCACTCGCCCGCCACGCCCGGACCAATCAGTTCCGACAAGCCGTAATTGTTGGTGGCGAAAACGCCGAGTTCTTTTTCGATGCGCGCGCGCATTTCTTCCGTCCAGATTTCGCCGCCGAAGAATCCGAGCGACAGCGGCAAATCGTCCGGCGCAATGCCCTCTTCGCGCATCGTCTCGGCAATCGTCAGCGCGTAACTCGGCGTGCAAATCAGCGCGTCGGCGGCGAGGTCTTTGAGGAGCATCACTTGCCGCCGCGTGTTGCCCGCCGCCGCCGGCACAATCGCCGCGCCGACGCGGTTGATGCCGAAATGCAAACCGAAACCGCCGGTGAACATTCCCAAGCCAAACGCGATGTGCGCGAAATGCGACGACCGCAAACCGCCGGCGAACAAAAACCGCGCGCACAAATTCGCCCACGTGTCCACGTCGTTTTCGGTGTAGGCGACGATGGTCGGCTTGCCGGTCGTGCCGGACGAGCCGTGCACGCGCGAAATTTTATCGCGCCCGACCGCCAACATTTTCAGCGGATAATTTTGGCGCAGGTCTTCTTTCGTCGTGAACGGCAAGCGCCACAGGTCGTCGGGCTTTTTGATGTCTTCCGGCTCGAGGTCGCGCAGTTTCTCGCGATAAAACTCGACGTTTTTGGCGTTGCAAACGACGCGGCGCAAGCCGTTGATTTGCTCGAAAGTCAGTTCGTCGCGCGACATCGTTTCGTCTTCGTCAAAGACCGGCGCGTCGGGATAAGGTTTATTCATCGTTTTTCTGGGGTTGGGGGTGAACTACGTAGAATTAACAATTAACAATTAAAAATTAACAATTGCGGAGTAATTATCAAAAATGGCGCGAAGCGATTTTTAACCGTCAAACTCCACCATTTTTAATTTTTAATTGTTAATTGTTAATTGCTCTAACCGAACATTTCCGCCGCGGTAACCAATTTAATGCCGCCGCCGGCGCGCAACGCCGCCAGCGCCGCGTCGGGGTCGCTGAACCGCAACAATAAAATCGCCGCTTCGCCGCGCCGTTTGGAGAACGCATACATATATTCGATGTTCAAGCCGGTGGCGCCGATGACGCGCAAAATGTCGTTCAGCCCGCCGGGGCGGTCGGAGACCTCGATGGCGACGACTTCGGTGACTTTGACGACGAAGCCGGCGCCGGCGAGCAGTTGCCGCGCCTGTTCCCATTCCGGCATTATCAGCCGCAAAATGCCGAATTGCTCGGTGTCCGCCAGCGACAACGTGGCGATATTGAGATTATTTTCCGCGAGCAGTTTCACCGCGTTGCCGAGATGCCCCGGCTTGTTTTCCAAAAACAGCGACAATTGGTGGATTTTCATAAACGTCTCCTGTGAAAAATTGTGGCGCGGATTTTACCGGCAACCGGCGAAATTTACAGTGGGCGGCGAAAGAACAATTAACAATTAAAAATTAACAATTAACAATTGTTGTCGGAGTAATTATTAAAATTGCGCGAAGCGAAATTGAAAATCAAACTCCACAATTGTTAATTGTTAATTGTCAATTGTTAATTGCTCTATTAAACGATTCTCGTTCCGCGCAATTCCGGCGCGGCGTTCAGCCGGCGTTGCAATTCGGCGCGGGCGGCGGCGCCGATTTGCGGCATCCACATTGCCGCGCCGGAGCCGCTCAACTGCGCCGGAAAACCGGCGGCGGCGAGAAATGCCGCCAAACGCGCCGCGCGCTTCTCGCGCTGAAAAAACGAGCGCGCAAAAACATTGAAACTCGCCGCCAAAATTTTCGCCGCGTCCCCCGTCGCCCAAATCGGCAAGAAATCCGTTATCGGATGCCGGTCGAAATCCGCCGCGGACAACGCCCGATACGCCGCGCCGGTCGCGCTCGACCACGGCGGCAAAATCAAATTGCAGGGTAGCGGATTGCAGTAGGCAGTGGGCGGTGGGCAGTCGGCAGTCGGCGAGGAGCAGTCGGCGGCGATTGGCGTGATGATTTCGCCGCGTCCGGTCGCGAGCGCCACCGGCGCGGTTGCCGCCGTCAGAAAAAACGGCACGTCGCTCCCGACGGTCGCGGCGACGGCGGACATTTCGGCGGGGGCAATATCGAGACGCCATAATTGGGCGCAGAGTTGCAACGCCGCCGCCGCGTCCGCCGAGCCGCCGCCGAGTCCCGCGCCGGTCGGAATGTTTTTGGTCAGCGTAAATCTCGCGCCGCCAATAACGTTCGCGCCGCGAACGGCGAGTCGCAACGCGCGGGCGGCGCGGAGAACCAGATTGCGGTCGTCGGTCGGCAAGTCGGCGCGGTGCGTCTCGACGCTGAGCGTCTTGGCGCCGCGCGTCTCGGCGCCGCGCACGGTCAGCGAAAACGTGTCCGCCGGTTCGACGGCGAGTTCGTCATAGACGTTCCCGACCGTTTGCATCACGGTGGCAATCTCGTGATAACCGTCGGCGCGGCGGCGGACGATTTCGAGAAAGAGATTGATTTTCGGATAAACGCGAGCGGTAATTGACATTGGCGGGGGATTCCATAGATTGCCGCGCCGTCAGCGTCGTCGGGTTTTGACCGGACCTGGCACTGCGCCTACCGCGAACCTGGTCAGACCTTGACGGGAGCAGCCATAAGCAGTCGGGCGCAGGTGTCAGTTCATCCGGTCATTTCCCGAAGACGCTGTTTTTATTTGCCCGCGCGAAACGCCGCCATTATCGGCGTTCGCGGACGGCGGGGAAGAATAATTACGAATTAAAAATTACGAATTACGGAGTTCGTCCAATGCTTAAACCGCTGACGATTAGCGTCGAAGAAGCGCTTTATCAGAAACTTGCCGCTCTCGGCGACGGCGCTGTGATTGGCGAATACGTCGCCGATTTATTTCGCGCCGCGCCGCCTCCCGAACCGTTTGTTTATACCGATTTAGACGCGGGCTACCGCGCGATGGCGGCGGACGAAGAATACGAGAAAGAAGCGAGCGAATGGGTGAATGCCTATATGGGAGAAGTCGTCGATGAATAGGGGCAGTGTGTGGTGGACGGATTTTGAACCGGCGACCGGCGGCGAAATTAAAAAGACGCGTCCCGCCGTCATCGTCAGCAACGACCGCGCCAACGCCACGTTGAATCGAGTCGTCGTCGCGCCATTCACCAGTAACGTCAAGAGAATTTATCCCGGCAACGCCATTATTTCGTTAATGGGTAAAAACGGAAAAGTTCTGGCAGACCAAATTCGCACGGTCGATAAGCAACGCCTGCGAAGCAAAATTTGCGAACTGGCACCCTACGATATGCAAAAAATCAACACGGCAATTCGTTTGCACTTGGCGTTGTGAATTTATTCCGATAGAAAACCACGCGACTGCGCCCGTAGTTTTTGTCGCGCGCGACGGTCAAATCACACGCCGGCAACGGCGATTCGGGATGGATTATTTCGCGGCGAAAAATTACGCGCCCGTCGGGGCGCAACGCCGCGCCCGCCAAATTCAGCCATTCGCCGTAACGCGCCCGCGCCGCTTCGTCGTCGGCGAACGGCGGGTCGATGAAAATCAAATCAAACCGCGCGCGCGTCTGCCGCAAAAACGCGCCGACCTCCATCAGCCGGATTTCGGCTTTTTCGGCGCAAGCGCACCGCGCCAAATTTTCTTTCATCATCGCCGCCGCGTCGCGGGCGTTATCGACCAAGACCGCGCTCGCCGCGCCGCGACTTAACGCCTCGATGCCGTTGACGCCGCTACCGGCATACAAATCCAACACCGCCGCGCCGTCGAGACGCGCCGCCAAACTGTTGAAAATCGCCGCCCGGACTTTCGCCAAATACGGACGCGCCTTCGCCGAAACTTTGATTTCCCGCCCGCGGGCGGAACCGGAAATGATGCGCATAGTTTTGCAAGAGCAATTAAAAATTAAAAATTAAGAATTAAAAATTGTGGAGTTTGACGGTTAAAAATCGCTTCGCGCAATTTTGATAATTACTCCGAAATTTTTAATTTTTAATTTGTAATTTTTAATTGGAACTGCTCACCGCTTTTCGCCCGATGGAATAATAAGTGAAACCGTTTTTGGCGGCGACCGCCGGCGAGTAGAGATTGCGTCCGTCAAAAATCAGCGGCTGTTTGAGCGCCTGTTTAATCAGCGCGAAATCGGGCGAGCGAAATTCGTTCCATTCGGTGCAAATAATCAGCGCGTCGGCGTCCGTCAGCGCCGCGTAAGCGTCGGTTACCAAATCCACGCCGCCATTCACACCGTCCGCCGACAATTCTCGCCGCGCCGTGTCGCGCGCTTGCGGGTCATACGCCGCCACCGCCGCGCCGCGCGCCAACAATTCTTTGATGAGATACAACGCCGGCGCTTCCCGCACGTCGTCGGTTTGCGGCTTGAACGCCAAGCCCCACACGGCGAATTTTTTGCCGGTCAGGTCGCGCGGAAAATGCCGGTCGATAAACGGCAATAGCGCCAGCCGTTGCTCGACGTTCACCGCGTCGATTGCCGCGCACAACGGCGCGTCCACGCCGGCGTCGCCCGCCAGATGCATCAGCGCCCGCACGTCTTTGGGGAAACACGAGCCGCCGTAGCCCAAGCCCGCGAATAAAAACGCGCCGCCAATCCGCGCGTCGGCGGCGACGCCGCGCCGCACCGCTTCGATGTCGGCGCCGAGCCGCTCGCAAAGCCGCGCCATTTCGTTGACGAACGAAATCCGGCAGGCGAGCATCGCGTTGCTGGCGTATTTGACCATTTCGGCGCTTTCCGGGTCCATCGTCATCAACGGATGGTCGTTGCGCAAAAATGGCGCGTAAAGTTGACGCATCACTTTTTCCGCCCATCTTTCGCGACTACCGATGACCACGCGGTCGGGCTTCATAAAATCCGCCACCGCCGCGCCCTCTTTGAGAAATTCGGGATTGCTGACGACGGCGAATTCGACCGGCGCGAGCGGCGCGATTTTTTCCGTCAGCGCCGCGTTCGTTCCCGCCGGCACGGTTGACTTAATGACAATGACCGCGGGGCGCGTCAGCGCCGCCGCGACGGTCTCGGCGGCGGCGTAAATGTAGCGCAAATCCGCCGCGCCCGCGTCGCCCATCGGCGTGCCGACGGCGAGAAAAACCGCTTCTTGGTCGCTTGCCGCCGTCGCGACGGCGGTCGTAAAAAACAGCCGTCCGCCGCGAACGTTGCGGTGCAACAATTCGTCTAATCCGGGCTCGAAAATCGGGACTTGCCCGTTTTGGAGCGCGGCGATTTTGTCGTGATTGATGTCGGCGAGCGTAACGTGATTGCCCATTTCCGCCAAACACACGCCGGTTACCAAACCGACGTAGCCCGCGCCGATAACGCCGATACGCATAGTTTTCTCCTTGTAAGAAGGGAATAGGGAAGAGGGAAAAGGGAAAAGTTAAGAGTTGAAAGTTAAGAGCGGGGGAAATTCCACCGCTTTTCCCTTTTTATCCTTTTCCGCTTTTCCGCTTTTCCCTCTTCCCTTTCCCCTTTTCCCTTTAATTCCGACAAATCGCCGCGACCACTTTATCCAATGAAAATTCGGCGTCGGCGCCGGTGGCGTGGCTGGCGTGAATTTCGGCGGCGATAATTTCCAGCGCGGCGGCGATTTGCGCCGGCGAAAAATTCCGCGCCGCTTCGGCGATTTTATCCGCCAGCCACGGCGATAATTTCAGCCGCGCCGCCACATCGCCGCCGTCGCCGAGCCGCGCCCGCGCCAACTGCTCAAAGCGGCTCGCCACCATCGCCAGCGTCGCGTTCGCCGCGTCCGCCCCGCCCTTCCATTTTCCTTTTTCGTCGCGCGCCCCGTCCGTCAACAGCCGCGCGTAACGCAACGCTTCGGCGCGGTTTCGGCGCTCCAAGGCGTTGGTCAAACCGAAGCGGTTGAAATCCTGCCCGTCCGGCAAAAATTTCGCCGCGACCTCGGCGGTGATTTCCGCCGCTTCGTCGCCTAAATACAACGCGCACTTTTCGATTTCGTCGGCGAGCGCGCGCAAGTCGCCGCCGTGGCAACGGCATAATAAATCGACCGCGTCGCGGCTAAGGGTTTTGCCTTGCGCCTGCGCGGTCTGCCGCGTCCAGTCGTCCAAATCGCGCGACGGATTCGCCAACTGCGGGCAAGGAACGACGGCGGCGTTTGCCAAGCCCTTGCCGACGGAACGCGCGGCGTTGATTTTTTCGACTTCGACGACGCCGAAAACGCCGTCCGCCGGCGCCTGCCAATAAGCGGCAAATTCGCGCAAGGCGCGGTCGGCGGCGTCGCTGATTTTCACCGGAAACAATTCGCTCTGCGCGCGGCGAAAAATCACCAATTTCTCGCCGCCGAACAAATTGCCGCCGCTTAATTCGGCGTTCACCGCCGATAGCGTTCGGGACTGCGTCCCTTGGGACGGCGTCCCTTTGCCGTCGCCGTAAAATACGGTTTCGGTGAGCGCCGGAAATTTTTCGCGGAAACGGGCGCGCAGGAGCGTCAGCGCCGCGTCGGCGAGATAGGTCTCGGCGCCGGTCAAGACGACGAGCGGCGGCAATTTATCCGCCGCGTCCTTGACGGCGCGCCGGTGGTCGGCGTAAGAAGCGGCGGGGGAAGCGGATTTTGCCATAGTGGGGGTCGATTTCGTGCTAATTCGTGGATAAGTTCTTTTTTTTTAGATTATGCGTCTAAATCATTTCGTCCGCTTCCGCCGCCGCCAAAATTTGGTCGCCGAGAGCGCGTAGGCGTCGTTTGCATTCGGCGTAGTCGTCCGCCAACGCCGCTTTTGCCGCCGGTAGCGCCTCCTGCGATTGCGTCATTTTATATTGTTGTAGCCAACCGGCGTCCCACGCGAGCAAATGATATTCGGGATGAACGGCGTGATAGGCGCCGCGGAACTGAATAAATACTCCCTCGCCGCACTCGCCGCAACGGGGCGCGAAATGTTTGGATAAATTATTCCGATTCTTCTGCAAAATCAAATGACTGTAAAAACGAATTTCTAATCGTTAATGCTTCTCCGCGCATCCCGGACCAATCAACCCGCTTCGTCCGCCGGAGCGCGGCGTTACTTCGATGCGCGCGTTGATGCGTTCTTTCAGCGCTTCGACGTGCGAAATCACGCCAATCAATTTGCCGTCCTGCCGCAGACCGCTCAACGCTTTCAACGCCGTCGCCAGCGCCTCGTCGTCGAGCGTCCCGAATCCCTCGTCGAGGAACAACGAGTCCACGCTCAGCCGCCGGCTGACCATTCGCGACAAGCCGAGCGCCAGCGCCAAACTGACTAAAAAACTTTCGCCGCCGGAGAGATTTTTCGTCGAGCGGATTTCGCCGGCTTGATAGTCGTCAATCACGTTGAGGTTCAGCGGCTCACGGTGGTCGCGCGTCAGCCGGTAGCGGTCGGTCAAGCGGCGCAACTGCGCGTTGGCGTGTCGGACCATCATTTCAAAGGTCAGCCCTTGCGCGAAATTGCGAAATTTTTTGCCGTCGTGCGAGCCGATAAGTTCCGCCAACGCGCCCCACCGGTCGCATTGCTCTTTTTGCCGGTCGTGTTTTTCCCGCCGGGCGGCGACCGCGCTTTTCCGCGCCTCGTTCGCGGCGATTTGTTGCCGCAAGGCGCCGACGGCGTTTTGTTGGGCGCGTTGTTGTTCTTCCGCCGCCGCCAGTTGCGCGGTCAATTCGGCGAGCGTCGCGGTCGCCAAATTCTTCTCCCGCTCTTGCGTTAATTGCGCGACGTTTTTTTGCCGTAATGCCGCGAGCGTCGTTTGTTCGTCTTGCAATTGCGCGGCTTGCCGGCGCAACTCCTCGCGTTCCGCCGCCGGCATTCCGGCGGCTTGATACGCGGATTCGTCGGCAAAACCGCGTTCCCGCAAACGGCGACCGAAAGCGGCGGTTTGCGCGGTCAGCGAATTTTCCCGCGCCGCGATTGACGGCAATAGTCGCGCCGCGTCCGCCTTTTTTTGCGCGAATTTCCGCCGCGCCGTTTCGGCGTTCTGCCGCGCGGTCGCCGCTTCGCTCTCCGCGCGGGCGAGCGCGTCGGATAAACATTTTTCCGCGTCGTCGGGATTTTCGTCGCCCGCGAGTTGCCGCCGCCGCTCGCGCCGGTCGGCGATTTCGCTTTGTTGCCGTTGCCATTCGGCGCGGCGGTCTTCGGTCGCGAGATGCGCCTGTTGTTTGGCGCGTTCGTCATATTGCGCGGTCAGCCGCTCGCCGCGGCGCGTCAGCGTCTCTTTTTCGGCTTGCCGTTCCAACCACAATCGCCGCCGGTCGGCGAGCAGTGCTTGCGTCGCCGCCGCGTTTGCCGCCGTCAAAACCGCGCCGCCGAAAATTTGCGTTTCCGCCGCGAGCGCCGCCCATAACCGCTCGCTTTGCCGCCGCCGCTCGGCGACTTCGGCGTTCAGCCGCGCCGCGTCCCGCGCGGCGGTTTCATTTTGATGTTGCGCGGTTTGCGCATCGCGTTCGGCTTGCGCCGCCGCCGCTTGCGCCTGTTCACTCATAATTTGTTGGTCGCGAATCGTTTTTTCCAATTCCTCGACTTGTCGCGCCAAAGCCGCCGCGCTCCGGCGTTGCTCGAGGTTCGCCGCTTGGCGCCGCGCCAATTCGGCGGCGGCGGGAACGGCGTCGGGGAAAACGCCCGTCAGTTTTTGGTCAAGGTCGGCGAGGGCGCGCGTCAGGTTGGCTTCCTCGGCGAGCGCGTGTTGACGGTCATTTTCCGCCCGCGCCAAAACGCTACGCCGGTCGGCGACGGTTTCGTTAATCGCGCGTAAAGCGTCTTCCGCCCCCGCTAACTCCGCGGCGTTGGGCGCCACCGGAAACGCCAACGGATGGGACAACGCGCCGCACAGCGGGCAGGGTTGTCCGTCGCGCAAATGGGCGCGGTCGGTTTCGTAAGCGGCGATTTTGTTTAGCAAAATGACTTTCTCGCGCCGCCACCGGCATTCGTTTTCCAACGCCTGCCGGCGCTCATTCACGCGGACGAGTTCCGCCGTCAAGTCGCGGACGGCATCGGCAAGCGTCGCTTGCCGCGCCCAATTAGCCGCCAGCGCCGTTTGCGCGGCGACGCGCGCGCCCTGCCATTCCATCGCATCGGCGAGTTGCCGTTGCTCTTGTTCCAAACGCTGTAATTCGCGACGCAAAGCGGCGTCCGGCGGGAATTTTTGTCGCTCCGCCTGTTGCGCGGCGAGCGTTTTTCGCGCGTCCGCGAGACCGGTTTGCGCTTGCCGCCAATGCGCTTGTTGACGTTGCCAAACGTCCGCCGTTTGCGCGGCGCGGGCGACGGCTTGCGCCGCCGCCGCGTCGGCCGCCGCCGCCGCCGCGTCAATGGCTTGCGCTTGCGCAAGCCGATTGGCAATGCCGGAAAATTCGGCGACCAAACGTTCGTCGCCGGCGGACGCCGCGAGCGTTTCAAGCGTCGCCGCGAGTTGTCGCCGGACGCTTTCGCGTTCCGCCAACGCCGCCGCTTGCTCGGCGGCGAGCGCGTCCCGCGTTTTTTCTTGTCGGGAAATTTCCGCCGCGAGATGCGTCAGCGTCCGCTCTTTTTCGGCGATTTGCGCGTCGAGCAGGCGCGTTTGCCGTCCAAGCGGCGCGTAGGATGTGTGCGCCGATGCGGCGGCTTGCCATTTTTGCGCGGCGGCGGCGGCGACGGCTTCCGCGTTTTGCGCCGCCGTTTGCGCGGCGGGCAGTTCGGCGCGAATGGCGGATAATTGTTGTCGCTCGGCGGCTTGCTCGCGGCGGAGAGCGGCGAGGACGGCGTCATCAGCCGCCAAATCCAGCGTTTTTTCCGCCGCCGTCAATCGCGCCAATTGCGGCGCAAAAATTTCGGCGCGGCGCCGCCAATCGTTTTCCTGCGCGTCGAGATGCGCCGCTTCGCTTGCCAAACGCGCGATTTCCCGCCGCCAATTGACCGCCGTCCGCAACGCCTGCGTCGGCGCGGCAAGCAATTGTTCTTCGTTTTCCCGCGCCGCCAATTGCTCGCGAAGTTGTTGCTCGGCGGCGGCGGTCAGCGACGGCTCGCCGGCGATTGCCGCCGCCAACATTTCCAATTGTTTTTTTTCGGCGGCATAACGCGCGTGCGCGGCGATAGAAATTTCGCTGTAAATTTCCGTGCGGGTGATTTGCTCCAACAACGGCGAGCGCTCGTCGGGCGCGGCTTGCAAAAATTTGGCGAAGCCGCCCTGCGCCAGCAAGATGGACTGCGAAAATTGCTCGTAGGTCATACCGGTCAGGTCGGCGACGAGGGCTTCGACTTCCGCCGTTTTCGCGGCGAGGATGGCGCCGTCCGCGCCGGCGGTGATGTCGGCGATTTCGCGGACGATGTCTTGTAATTTGCCGCCGGCTTTTTGCCGCGCGCGGCGTTGCGTCCAGCGACAGCGGAAGCGTTTGCTTTGGTCGTCGCGGCGGACGGTGAATTCGACTTCGGCGAAACCGTCGCCGGTCTGCCGCGAGAGAATTTGGCTTTCTTTTTTGTCTTTGTCGGCGAGGTCGGCTTTCGCCAAGCGCGGCGTGCGTCCGTAAAGCGCGAGACAAATCGCGTCGAGAATCGTCGTCTTGCCCGCGCCGGTCGGACCGGTAATCGCAAAAATGCCGTCGGCGAACGCCGGATGCGTCAGGTCGATTTGCCATTCGCCGGCGAGCGAATTGAGATTTTTGAAGCGGATTTGCAGGATACGCATTTTAATCGCGAGAGTTGAGAGTTGAAAGTTGAGAGTTTAGCAGAGGTTGCGCTTCGCGCATCTTGAAAAATAACTCCACTGCTAAACTCTAATCTCTCAACTCTAAACTCTAACAAACAATCGCCAGCATTTTTTCAATCGGCAACCGCGCCCGCGCGGCGATTTCCGGCTTGACGCGCACGACCGGTTCCTCGCGCTCCAAACACCGCGCGATTTTCGCGAGCGTAATCAACTTCATATTCGGGCAGTCCGCCGTTTCGGTCAGCGGATAAAATTGCTTGCCGGGGTTTTCGCGGCGCAGACGCGGCAGGACGCCGATTTCCGTGCCGATGATAAATTCGGCGGCGGAACTTTCACGGCAATAACGAAAAATGCCCGCCGTGCTTCCGACAAAATCCGCGACCGCCGCCACTTCCGGTCGCGTTTCGGGGTGGACGACCAATTTCGCGCGCGGGTGTTCGCGGCGCGCCGTTTCGACGAACGCGGGCAACATTCGCTCGTGCGTCGGACAAAAACCGTCGCGCCATAAAATCAACTCGCGCCCCGCCTGCTTCGCCGCATACGCGCCGAGATTGCGGTCGGGGATAAAAATAATTTCGCGGTCGGCGGGCAATGATTTGACCACCGCGACGGCGTTGGCGCTGGTGCAACAGATGTCGCTTTGGGCTTTGATTGCCGCCGTGCTGTTGACGTAAGTTACAACGAGCGCGCGCGGGTGTTCGGCGCGCAGGTCGGTCAATTCCTCCTCGGTCAACATATTCGCCATCGCGCAACCGGCGTTCAAATCCGGCGACAACACTTTTTTGTCGGGACTAATCAGCGCCGCCGTTTCCGCCATAAAATGGACGCCGCACAAAACAATAACGTCCGCCGGCGTTTTCGCGGCTTCCTGCGCCAATTGCAAACTGTCCGCCACGCAGTCGGCGATATTCTGCACTTCTTCGCGGACGTAATGATGCGCCATAATCACCGCGTTTTTTTCGCGGCGCAGGTCGTTGATTTGCGCGACAAGTTCGGCGGGCGAGAGCGGCATAAGAGTTTCCTTTCGTTGAGAAGTCCGGCGCATTATGCGGGGAAAGAATTACCGCGCCATTCACCGCGCCGCATTCTTAATTATCATCGCTCGTTCGTCAATTAACGACCGCCGTCAGGAGAAAATATGTCAAAGAAATCGTCCCGCTCGTCGCCGCCGGCGGTGCTGTTGGTTTCGCTCGGCTGTCCCAAAAATCAGGTGGACGCGGAAGCGGCGTTGTCCGAATTGGCGGAAGACGGTTTCGCGCTGACGGCGACGGCGGCTTTCGCCGACCTGATTTTAATCAACACCTGCGGTTTTATCCAAGCGGCGCGCGACGAAACGGAAGCGGAAATCGCGAACGCGCTCGCCGTTAAAAAATCCCGCCCGCGTTGCCGCGTGGCGATTATGGGTTGTTACGCGCAACGGTATCGCGCGGAAATTTTGGCGAAATTTCCCGCGTTGGACGGGATTTTGGGCTTGGACGCGGCGGGGAATTTGGCGGCGCGTTGCCGGCAAATTTTAGCCGGCGCTCCGCAAATTTGCGGCTTCGCCCCGCCGTCCGCGGCGCGGGAAGCGCCCCGCCTGATTACCGGCGGCGGCAGTTACGCTTATTTGCGGGTGGGCGACGGTTGCGACAACCGTTGCGCGTATTGCGCGATTCCGTCCATTCGCGGCGGACGGCGCAGTCGCGCGCCGCAAGCGATTATCGACGAAGCCAAACATATCGTCGAAAACGGTTTTCGCGAATTGATTCTCGTCGCGCAAGACACCACGATTTACGGCGCGGATTTGCGCCCCGCGAGTTCGCTCGTCGCGTTGGTCGAAAGAATTTTGCAAGAAACCGCCGCGCCGCGCGTGCGGATTTTATACGCGCATCCGGCGCATCTGACGGACGATTTATTGCGCTTGCTCGGCGCCGAGCCGCGCTTGTGCGGCTATTTGGATTTGCCGTTGCAACACGTCGGCGACCGCCTGCTGACCGCGATGAACCGGCATTACGGGCGGCGGCGCGTCGATGAAATTTTCGACCAAATCGCCAAATACTGCCCAAATTTAACGTTGCGAAGCACGTTTATCGTCGGCTTCCCGGGCGAAACGGACGCGGAATTTGCCGAGTTGTTGGCGTTCACGCAAGCCGACCGCATCGCGCATCTCGGCGCGTTCGTCTATTCGCCGGAAGCCGGCACGCCGGCGGCGCAATTACCGGAACCAGTCGCGCCGCGCGTCGCCGCCGAACGGTTGGCGCAAATAATGTTGGCGCAACGAAAAAACGCTTTTCGCCGCCTTGACCGGCGGGTGGGCGCGACGGAAACGGTGCTGGCGGACGCGCTCGACGGCAAAGAAATTTTAGCGCGGAGCGTCGCCGAAGCGCCGGAAATCGACCACGTCATCAAAATAAAAACGCCGCGCCGCCCGGCGCGAAAAATCCAAGCCGGCGATTTTTTAACCGTGAAAATCGGCAAACGGCAAGGTTACGATTTGCTTGGCGAATTGGCGTGAGGCGCCGGCGGCGGGTAAAGTCAGCGGGCAAGGAAGCGAATGAGTTCGTTTAATTGCCGGTCATTGTTATTATCCGCCGCATCGCCGCCCGGAATGTAGCGAATGTCCCGATAGCCGTTGCCAACGACGGAACGACTGGTCCCGCGCAGTTCCGCCAGCGCCCAAAAGCCGATATCGCTGTTAGCCACGCGGCTTTTCAGAAATTCAATCAATTCGGCAGGCGTTGCCAACGAATGCGGCGGGTATAAAACTCCGCCGTCGCCGTCGGGAAAAATTCCCGCCGAATTGTCGGTGGCGGCGACATTGCGCTCCCATTCGCGGAAGGGCAACGGCAGATGATTTTCATAAACCCGTAGCCGGTCGGCGCGGTGCGCCCAAATTTTATTGGGAATACACCAATAGGCGGTTTTCAGCAACATAAACCATTCCCGCGGATAATAAACGCGGTCCTCGGCGGTGAGCAAAACATCGTCGGGAAATTCCGCCAACGCGGGAATAAGTTTCGCGTAAGATTTCATTTCAGCGCAAAATTTTATTTCCAGTCCTTTGGGCGTTAGTTGTTGAATAACCGGCGGGACCGCCGTGCCGCGGGTTAGCCACAGAATAATTTTGTCGGGCTTGACCGTTTGATTGAGCAAAGTCGAAATCGCGACCGGCGCCGTTTCTTCGAGACGTTTCCCGCCGCTGGTGAGATTGACAATAAATCGCGGTTTGAAAATTTCGCGGTCGCCGTCGCTCCACATTTTATCTCTGCGGGCTTGAACGGGGAAAATCGGCGGGTTGTCGATGACGAGTTCGTGATAAGGAACGAGCGGAACGTTGTGCAGTTTTGCCAAAATAGACCAGACGCTTTGGTCGTGCCGGTGTTCGACAAAACCGTCGAGATTTGCCGATTTTGACGGCGAGTCGTCAACCAACGAAAAGTTACGGTCGAATACTTGCCGAAACTTTTCGACGATTGCCAAACTCGCCGGACATTTTTTAACCAAAAAACACCCGCTTAAAATTTGCGCCGAACGGCAAATATCCTCGCGGTCGCGAACCTTGAAGTAGTCCAATAAATCGCCCTTCGTCCAGTCCTTTTCAAGAAACCGGCTTGATTGGGCAAAAGCGAGAATGCCGGATGCCGCCGTCAGCGCGAAGTATTCGTTTAATCGTTCGACGGCTTGCCAATGCGGGTTGAGATGACAGCCGGCGTCGGCGTAATGCAGAATGTCGCCGTCGTCCATTTGGGCAAGCGTTTGCAAAATTATTTGCGGCTTCCACGCCCAATAGCCGAAACCTCGCAAAGGAAATTTATCGCGAAAGCGCGCGTAAAAATCCGCGTCCAACCGCGTTTCGTCATACAAATAAATCGCGTCATAAGTCCGCATTTGCTCGGCTTGTTGCCCGATTCGCCTCAGCGACATTTTCAGCCGGCTATCCGCGAAAGCGCAAAATACTTTCCGGTAAGAATCCGCCATCACAGAATCTCCGTTAGGATTATTAAGCGACCAACTCTAACTAAACCGCCGCCGCGCGATTACGCTTGGCTCATAATTATCTCGCGGTCGGAGAAATGGACGCGGCGGTCGGCGAGGATTTGGTAATTCTCGTGTCCTTTGCCCGCCGCCAAAACCACGTCTGCCGGTTGCGCCGCCTGCATCGCCAGCGCGAGCGCGGCGGCGCGGTCGGGTTCGAGAACGGGTTGAACCCGGCGACTGAAACCGGCGGCGATTTCGTCGATAATCGCCCGCGGATTTTCGCCGCGCGGATTGTCGCTGGTTACCACAATGCGGTCGGCGTATTTTTCCGCCGCCTGCGCCATCAACGGGCGCTTGCCGCGGTCGCGGTCGCCGCCGCAACCGAAAACCACCCACAATTTTCCCGCCGTCAACGGGCGCAACGTCGCGAGCGCCTGCGCCAGCGCGTCCGGCGTGTGCGCGTAATCGACGAACACCGTTTTGCCGTTCGCGGTGACGCGCTCCAAACGCCCCGGCACGCCGGGGAAATTTTTCAGCGCCGCGCTGACGGCGCCCGCGTCAAACCCGAGCGCCGTCAGCGTCGCCGTCGCCGCGAGCGCGTTCAGCGCGTTGTGTTTGCCGGGCAACGGCATCCGTGCCGGATAACGTTCATTTCCCCGCTGAAAAACCAATTCACTACCGGTGATTTTTTCGGCGACGACCGTCGCCCGCCAATCGCGTTCATTATCAACATGGTCAATGCCGTAACGCTCAACCGGCGCGGTCAAACCGGCGACCATAAAATCGCCGCGCGCGTCGTCGGCGTTGACGATTGCCGGCGCGTCCGGCGGCAACATCTGAAACAGGCGGCGTTTGGCGGCGGCGTAATTTTCGCCGGTGCCGTGATAGTCGAGGTGGTCGCGGGTGAGATTGGTGAACACGGCGGCGGCGAAACGGTTGCCGTCCACGCGGTAGTTGGCGAGCGCGTGGCTGGAAATTTCCGCGACCAAATGCGTCGCGCCGGCGTCGGCGGCTTGGCGCAAATACGCGGCAAAATCCACGCTTTCCGGCGTCGTCAGCGGCGCGGGAATTTCTGCGCCGCCGACATCGTAAATAATCGTGCCTAACATTCCGGCGCGGGCGCCGAGCGCGTTCAGCAAATAGCGCAACAAAAACGCGACGGTCGTTTTGCCGTTGGTGCCGGTAACGCCGATAAGTTGGATTTGCCGCGACGGTTGCCCGTAAAACGCGGCGGACATTTCCGCCAACGCGCGGCGGGCGTTCGGCGCGCGCAAATACGGCACGGGCAAATTGAGCGCCGGTTCGCCGAGAATCGCGACCGCGCCGTTCGCAATCGCCGCGTCGATAAATTCGGCGCCGTTTTTATGAACGCCGTCCAACGCGGCAAAAAGCGCGCCGGGGCAAACCTGCCGGCTGTCATACGCGAGCGCGGTGATGTCCGGGTCTTGGACGGGAGCGGGAAGGTTTAGCGCCGAAGCGAGGGCGGAGAGTTTCATAGGCGAAAGAGCAATCAGTGGGCAGTGGGCAGTGAAAGAGCAATTAACAATTAAAAATTAACAATTAAAAATTTTGGAGTTTGATTAGCAAATTTGCAAGCGCCCGCGAAGCGAATCTGACAATTAAATTCCATAACTTTTAATTTTTAACTGATGTTACGCGGTCAACGAAAAGACGCGAATTTTTACGAATAAAAAAGAGAATTTTTTTTGTCCACGAATTACACGAATTAAAGAGCCGAAAAAACGAACAAAAAATTCGTGTTAATTCGTCTAATTTGGAAAGCACACTAACCTTCGCTTCGCTCGGTTTCGTGAAAATTCGTGTTAAGTTCTTTTCGTGTTCATTCGTGGCTTCTCTTTTTTTTTGCGCGTAACGTGAGTTTTTAATTTTTAATTTGTAATTTCTCTCTTGCCCCGCCCACAATTTCGCGGACGGTCGTCTGATGCGCTTCGCACCAAGCGCGCAATTCGCCGGTTAAACGGCGGATGATAGCCGGTTCGGAAAAATGACTCATTCCGATTTGCACCGCCGTCGCGCCCGCCAGCAAAAAGCCGATGACCTCGCGGATACCGGTTACGCCGCCGCAACCGATAACCGGACATTTGACCGCGCCCGCGACTTGCCACACGCAACGCAACGCCAGCGGATGAATCGCCGCGCCCGACAAACCGCCGGTAACGTTCGCCAAGAGCGGGCGGCGTTTTTCGATGTCGATTGCCATTCCTAAAAAGGTGTTCGCCACGACGAGCGCGTCGGCGCCGGCTTGTTCGACGGCGCGGGCAATCGCCGCGAGGTCGGTTACGTTCGGCGAAAGTTTGACCCACAGCGGTAGCGGGGTTTCGGCGCGTAGCCGCGCGGTCAAGCGCGCGGCGGCGCTCGCGTCGGTGCCGAACGCCATGCCGCCGCATTTTACATTCGGGCAGGAGATGTTGATTTCGAGCGCGTCAAGGTTCGCGCCGCTCAACCGGCGCGTTACTTCCGCGTAATCGTCTTCGCTTCGACCGGCGACGTTCGCCACGACGACGCGCGCCCGCGCGCGCAATTCCGGCAATAACTCGCGCAAAAAATAGTCAACTCCTTCGTTTTGCAGACCGATGGCGTTCAACATTCCGGCGGCGGTTTCGACGAGGCGCGGCGGCGGATTCCCGCGCGTGGGGCGCGGCGTTACGCTTTTGCCGACGACGGCGCCGAGTTCGCGCAGGTCGATAAAATCGGCGTATTCCTTGCCGCTACCGAACGTGCCGGAAGCGTTCATCAACGGATTTTCTAACGCCACCGCGCCGACGGCGGCGGCGAGGGGATTGGACATAGTTGACCTCAATTAACAATTAACAATTAACAATTAACAATTAACAATTGGCGGAGTAATTATCAAAATTGCGCGAAGCGATTTTGATAATCGGATTCCTCAATTGTTAATTGTCAATTGTTAATTGTTAATTGACTGACGTGCCGCCCGCGAAGCGCGGGCTTTTGGGTTGCTGGCAGAGATTATGATGCCGTTGCAAATGCAAGTAGCGGTTGAGTTCCTCCGGCTTGATTAACCGTTCTTCGACGAAATAGCGACCGAGGGGGCAGTTATACATTTTTTGATAGCCGAGCAGGACGCGCAATTGCCGCTCGTCGATGATGCGCAAGCGCACCGCGGCTTCGCCCATCACTTCGCCGACGTGGCGATAACGGCGCAGGTCAATCATATCGCCGGCTTTGAACAGACCTTTTTCCAACGCGATTTCGCCGAGGCGCGGACGGCTGAGCCGTTGCCAGACCAGCGCGGAAAATAAATTTTCCCACGAAATTTTGCGGTGGTAATACAAAAATTCGCCGAGCCGCAAAACGCGCTTCGGCACCGTGCCGTTGGCGTAAGTGTGATTTTTATTGTCGGCGCGCGCGGCGCGGGAAAACTTAAAGCCATACTGCGCCATTCGGCTGTCCGGCGTCGCGCGGTCGCGGCGAAAAAATTTCCAGCGGCGCGGCTCCTGCTTGACGACTTCTTCGACGGCGGCGTCGGTGCTTGCCATTTCGCCGCCGTCCCATTCGGGTAGCGTTTTTTCGCCGGCGACGTAGGGCAACAATAACTCGTATGCCTGCCGAAGGTCGTGAAAGCGTTTTTGCAACACCGGCGCGTCCACGCCGATTTGCATCGCGAGGTCGGGATGATTGCGCATCGCCATACTGCGAAACGCGGCTTTCAAACCGGCGATTTGCAAGTAGTTGATGAACGCCGGCGACACGACGGTGTCTTCGCCGAACAACAACAAACAAGCGTTGGTCAAGGATTCGCTGTCAATCTCTTCTTCGACCGCTTCCGCCGTATTGCTTTGCCACATAATTCGTCCCTCGTCAATGCCAACCCGGGCGACGCGACGCCCGCGCGAACCGCATTCCGTATATCGTGCGACGACGGCGGCAACTTGAAAAAAAATGAGAAAAGGCGGGGCGTTGCCTCTTGTGCGGCGGGGGGATTTTATCACAATGCTTTGCGTCAACGAGCGAAGTTGAAGCGGCGATTTCGGCGCGCCAAACGCGGCGCGTCCGGCGCTCGGACGCCGGTTCGACAACGTTAGGAGCGAACCTCTCTAATAAATGAACCATCCTCCGCGGGGAGTTTGACCACCCCGTAGCGCTCCCGCTCCCCCGGGGGCGCTTTTTTACGTCCGCGTAATTTGTAACCGCAACGGTCAAGCCGATTGTGAAACGCCCGCCGCTCGCTATGCTTGACGGCGGTCGTTTATTCTATTTCACCGGACGCCAACCGCCGATGTTATACGCCCTCATCAGCGATATTCACGGTAATTTGGAAGCGCTGACGGCGGCGATGGCGTCAATCCGACGGGCGCGTCCCGACGCGATAATTTGTTTGGGCGACGTGGTGGGTTACGGCGCGAATCCCGAAGAATGCGCGCAAATCATCCGCGAAGAAGCCGATTTCTGCCTGCTCGGCAACCACGACGCGGCGGTTACCGGCGCGCTCGAAATCGATTATTTTTCGGAATACGCGCGCGTCGCCGTCGAATGGACCGTCGCGCAACTGTCGGCGACGACGCGGCAATGGCTCGCGACCTTGCCCTATATGAGCATCATCAACAACGAATTTCAAGTCGTGCACGGGTCGCTGTATCATCCCGATATGTTCAACTATGTGTCCACGGTGAAAGACGCGCGGCTCAATTTCGTCTATATGAAAAAGCAGGTGTTGTTTTTGGGACACACGCATCAGCCGCTGACTTTTTTCAACACCAATCCGTTGCGCTATTCGTCGGCGCCGGAGTTGAAATTGCCGGCGGCGGGCAAAACGATTGTCAACGTCGGCTCGGCGGGGCAACCGCGCGACGACAATTGGTTGGCGACTTACGTGTTGTTCGACAGCGAAAAGCGCGAAATTTCGTGGCGGCGCTTGGAATACGACGTGAGCGCCACGATGCGAAAAATCATCGCCGCCCAGTTGCCGGAAGCGCTGGCGTTGCGACTGCATTTCGGGCGGTGAAGATAGAGTTGAAAGTTTAGAGTTGAAAGTTGAGCGATTTTTATGTTATTCCGACAGTCGCGCTGAAAGCGCGAAACATATCAGCCCAGGGTAAGCGACACGCTCTATCGTCGCGCCACCCTGGGTAGCGGTTCGCGAAGCGAACCATCCGACAGTCCCGCCGCGCGG
>JAISJR010000027.1 GCA_031261425.1 Planctomycetota bacterium | reverse complement strand
AGCAACCACATTAACGGCATTGAGAATTTCTGGAATCAGGCGAAGCGGCACTTACGAAAATTCAACGGCATCCCGCGAAAAGCGTTTCCTTTATTTTTGAAAGAATGCGAGTTCAGATTTAATTACGGTAACGCCAAAGAGCAGTTGAAAACACTCAAAAAATGGCTCAAAATTTACTCGCAAAAAATAACCAAATAACCAATTTATCTAGGACAGCCCCAATTTAATTTGTAATTTCGTATCGAAACAACTCTAAAACAACTGCCCACTGCTTACTGCTCGCTGCCCGCCCAATCGGCGCGGGCGCGCAGGGCGGCGGCGAGGGAACTGGTGGCGACGGTTTCAATATCCACGCCGGCGGTCAAGCCCCGCGCCGGCGCGGTGATTTTCAGGGCGGGAAACTGGGCGCGCAATTCCGCCGCCAAATAGTGCGTCGTGGCGTCGCCCGCCGTCGTGGGATTGAGCGCTAAAATCACTTCTTCGATATTTTCGGCGGTCAGCCGCCGGCACAACTCGACGATGCGCAAATTTTCCGGCGCGATATTGGCGAGCGGGTCGAGCCGCCCCTGCAACACGTGATAAACGCCGTCATACACGCCGCATTTTTCGAGCGCGATAATGTCGCGCGGCAATTCCACCACGCATAAAATTTGTTGTCGCCGCGCGGCGTCGCGGCAAATGTGGCAGGTCGGGGCGTCGGTTACGTTGAAACAGCGCGGACAGGCGCGCAGGGAATGTTTGACTTCGCGAATCGCCAGCGCCAAACCCATCGCTTCGTCGCGCGGCGCGGCGAGCAGGTGAAACGCCAGCCGCTCGGCGCTCCGCGCGCCGATGCCGGGCAGGCGATTAAGTTCGGCAATCAGCCGTTGCACCGAGTCGGGATAGAGTTGCGCCATTGCCGTCCGCCGCGTTAGTTACTGCCGCGCATATATTCTTCGGCGATGCGCTGGAAGCGCCGGACGCGCTCGATGTTGTCGTCTTTGCTGGTGATAATGCGCACCAAATACATCAGCCAAAAAGTTCCCGCCATCAAACAAATTGCCGCGCCGCCGGCTAAAAACGCAAACTCAAACGCCGGACTAAAAAAAATTTCGTCAAACATCGCGCCGTTCTCCGCCGAAAATCGAATAATGTCCCGCTGATTATCGGACATTCGCGCCCGCGGGCTTAACCGCCAATTACGAATTACGAATGGTGGAATAATTATCAAAATGACGCTTCGCGAATCTGAAAATCAAACTCCAAAATTTTTAATTCTTAATTTTTAACTCGACTTACGTATTCAACAAAAAAACGCGAATTCTTACGAATAAAAAAAGAGAAATTTTTTGTCCACGAATTACACGAATTACACGAAATAAAAAACCGGAAAACGGACAAAAAAGTTTGGAAAACACACTAACCTTCGCTTCGCTCGGTTTCGTGTTAATTCGTCTAATTCGTGAAAATTCGTGTTAAGTTCTTTTCGTGTTCATGCGTGGCTTCTCTTTTTTTTGCGCGTAACTCGAGTTCTTAATTTTCGTGCCTCCAAGAACGCTATCGGCGAAGAGGTTATTTTGTTGCGCCAATTCCCGCCGCCACGCCGTTTCTGACTTCTCCATTTCCGATTTTTCCGCTTCCGGCTTATCGGCTTTTAGATTATCCGCCAACCGCTGAAAATTTTGCAGATGTTCGGTTAGGCGCCGCCGCGCGTAATCCGGCAACGTGCGCGTCGTCAAAATGAACGCCCAGTCGCTCGCTTGCGCCAATAACAATTCGCGTTGCATTTGCCGCAATATCGCGATGTTCGGTGCGATGTTCGCCGCGACTGTGGCATCGTCTTCGAGGTCGTTCAGAATTTTTTGCGCCGCGCGGAGCGGCGGATAGAGCCAATCGTTATCGCCGTTCAGCCACGTGAAAAAATAACCGCCGTCGCCCCAACTCGACACCGCCGGCGAAAACGCTTGCGGAATTATTTTCCCCGCGTCGATGACCGCCGCCGGATTGGTCGGCGCAACGCCGTAGTCCGCCGCCCACGCCAAAATTTCGGTCAGAAATTGCGGACCTTCATACCACCAATGCCCGAACAATTCGGCGTCGTAGGGCGCGACGATGAGCGGCTCCGCGCCAAAGGTTTCAGTCAAACGCGCCGTTTGTTGTTGCCGCGCCGCGAGAAAATGCCGCGCGTGCAAAGCGGCTTGCGCGGCGGCGGCGGTCGGGTCGTAAAGTTCCTTGCGGTCTAAACCGACCTCGCCGGTAACGCGATGATATTTGAAACCCAAATCGTGGCGTTCCGCGAGGTAAAATTCACGCAAATAATCCGCGTCGCCGTCCCAGCCGAGGTCGCGATAAAATTCGCGATACGCCGCCGCGCCCGGGTAACCGTCGCGCGCGCTCCACACTTGTTTCGACGACTCCGGGTCGCGCCCGAAAACCCATAAACCGTCCGGCGTCAGACCGGGCGCATACACGCCGCGCCGCGGGCGAGGCGCGCCGTAAAGAAAAGCGTGCGCCGCGAGGACGGTGTAAGCGATGCCCGCTTCGCGCAAACCGGCGCCGACTTCCGGCGAATACGCACATTCCGGCAACCAACAGCCGCGCGGCGCGCGGTCAAAAATTTCGCGGAAAGAATTAACGCCGGCGCGCAATTGCCGCAAGACCGCGCGGCGGTCGAGCAACAGCGGCAAGATGGCGTGCGTCGCCGCGCAGGTCATAATTTCAATCCGCCCGTCTTGATAGTGGCGGCGGAAACGCGCCAGCAAATCGCGCTCGCACTCGGCAAAATAAGCGGCGGCGGTTTGCCAGCGCGTCCGGTAAAATTCGGCAAGTTTTTTCAACGGCGGCGCGGCGGCATTGCGGACGACTTCTTTTTCCGCGAGCGCGAGCATTTGCGCGAAGCGGTCGGCGAGGCGGTTTTGCAACAATTCGTCGCCGAGCATCGCGCACAAGGTTGGCGTCAGCGTGAAAGTGAGCGGGGCGGGTGGGCAGTGGGCAGTGAGCAGTGGGCAGTGGGCAGTGGGCAGTGGAGAGGGAGCCGTGGGGCGAGAGCAGTTGGTAGCGGACCCGCTGTCCACTGTCCACTGACCACTGACCACTGTCAAGGCGTCCAACATTTGCAACAGCGGAATGTAACATTCGGCGACGGCTTCAAACAACCAATTGCCGGCGAGAAAATCGTTTTCGCGATGCCGGACAAACGGCAAATGGGCGTGCAGAATCAGCGAGAGCATTGATTAGAGTTTAGAGTTTAGAGTTCAGAGTTGAAAGTTGAAAGTTGAAAGTAAGCGGGCTAATTTCGCGCCGGACGCACCCATTCGTCGATGATTTCGTCGAGGGCTTTGAGGGCAATCGGTTTCGCCAGAAACGCCTGAAAGCCGTGGTCGGCGAAGAGTTGGCGGCTCTCCGCCATCGCGTTCGCCGTCAACGCGATAATCGGGACGTGGAGCGCGTAGTCCGTGCCGAGGGCGCGAATCCGTTCCGCCGTTTCCACGCCGTCCATTTCCGGCATCATATGGTCCATAAAAATCGCGCGGAACTGCTCGCCTTTTTGCAGACGCGCCAGCGCCTCGTAGCCGCTCGACGCGCAGACCACGGTGATGCCGTAATACTCCAACATCCCCTCCGCCACAGTCAAATTCACCGCCGCGTCGTCCACCACTAAAACCGTCGCCGCCACCGGCTCGACTTTCGCGTCGTGGTCTTCGTCGAGGCGATACGAGAAATTTTCCAGCGTCGCGAGCGTCGCCGGCGGCAGAACTTCGTCGCCGACCGCCCCCTGCCGCAACCGCACCGTGAACACGGTGCCTTTGCCATAGACGCTCTCGACGGCGATTTCGCCGCCCATCGATTCGACTAATTTTTTGCACAACGACAGTCCCAAGCCGGTGCCTTCGACGCCGCGATTGGAGTTGGCGTCAACCTGCGTGTATTCCACGAACAATTTTTCCAAATCTTCCGGCTTGATGCCGATGCCGGTGTCGCGCACGCGGGAAATCAGCCACCGGTCTTCGTCGTCGCGCTCGACGGCGACTTGCCACTCCACCGCGCCGACTTTGGTGTATTTGACGGCGTTCGACAGCAAATTATTAAAGACCTGTTTGACGCGCGTAACGTCGCCGAACAATTGCGCCGGCAACGGCGGCGTCAGCGTCAGGCGCAGTTCGAGCGGCTTGTTGCCGATGCGCGCCGCGTTCGTCGCCGCCGTTTCGCTGAGCAGTTCCGCGACGTTGTAGGCGTCGTTGCGGAGCGAAAATTTGCCGGCGCTGATTTGCGAGGTGTCGAGCAGGTCGTTGACCAAGTCGAGCAACGTCGCGCTGGAATGGCGGATGATTTGCAAATACTCGCGCGCTTTGTCGCTCACCTCCGGCAGGCGCAGGGCGAGATACGTCAAGCCCTGCACCGCGTTGAGCGGCGTGCGCATCTCGTGGCTCATATGCGCCAAAAAATCCTGTTTGGCGCGGGCGCTGGCTTGGGCTTCGCGGTTGGCTTCCCGCAACACGACCAACATTTCCGCCCGCGCCACGACGTTGATGCCGAGCGTGCCGACGGCGCGGGCGAACGACTCTTCGTCGGTGGTGAAATAGCGCTCGTTTTGCGCGTCTTCCATCGCGAGCGACGCCCACAGCACGCCGTTGACATACAGCGGCACGTGCAATAGCGAGCGGCATTTATACAGTTCGCCGTATTTTTGCGCGTCGCCGCCGAGGTCGCTCGCCGGACCGTTAATCGTGTCGCCGTCGAGCAACATCGCGCAAAATTCGGGATACTCGCGCCAGACCGGAAAACCGTCGTCCGTCATCAATTCGGCGGGCAGGTCCGCGGCGTCTTCGGGATATTTGCCGAGCAGGCGGACGAACAAATGGTCGTCAACGAAACGATAGCGAAACAGATGGGCTTGCCCGACGCCGAGATGTCCGGTAACGGTGCGCAACACCATCGTGATGCGATGGTCGTCGCTTTCGTCGCTTTCGGAGAAGCGCACCGCGAGATTGCCCATCGCTCGCATTTTGGCTTCGCGCTGAATGATGTTCGCCTCGTATTCGTTGCGCGTGACGGCGCTGGCGACGACGTTGCCGGCGACGCGGAAAAAATTCTGCTCGGCGGGCGTGAACTCGCGGTCGCGCTCGCAATCGTCGAAAGTAATCGAGCCCCAAAAGGTCTCGTTGTGAAAAATCGGCAGGTGAAACAGCGAGCGCGTTTGGAAGCGCTCGCGCAAGTAAGCGGTTTTCACCAAATTGGCGAACACGCCGTTATGGCACTGTCCGTTCGCCAAATGCGCGACGTATTCCGGCTCGAACGACTGCCATTGCACGTCGGTGGCGGCGGGCGTGCCGAGCAAGCCCGCGACGCCCGGGCGATTCCATTCATAGACGGCGGTCGTCAAAAATTCGCCGGCGCGCAGACAGTTGTTCCAGACGCACACCCGGTCCACGCCGGCTTTTTCGCCGAGCAACCGCAACGCCGTCGCCGTCGTCGCGTCAAAGTCGCCGTCGTCGTCGGCATACGTTTGCGAGATTTTGACGATGGTCGCGAGATTGCTTTCGCGCAATTCTATCGCGCGCGATTTTTCCGCGTAAAGAATCGTGTCCGTCGCCAACATCCCCGCCGCCTGCAACCATTCGTCGCGCTTGGCGTCGGGCGCCGCCGCGCGCGTCGAACTCGGCTCGAAAGTCAGCACGCCCCAAAAACGGTCGTCGGCGAAAATCGGCATCCCGAAAAAATCGTCGCCGGCATACCACTGGCGCAACGCCGCCGTTTCCGCCTCCGGCAACGTCAATTCGTCGAGCGCGAACCAATTGCCGGTTTGTAATTCCCGAAAAAATTCGGGCGTTTCGCGCTCCAAGCGCCAGACGGGCGCCGCCGCGTCGCGGGCGCTGACGGCGGCGTTCCATTCGTAGAGCAAATCGCCGCACTCGCCGCTGTTGCCGCGATGCCCGCGCCAGATTCGCGCGCGGCGACATTCGCCGATTTCGGCGAGCAGGCGCAAGGCGTCAACGACGGCGGCATCGACTTTTTCCGGCGGCGCGCCGAAAGAATTGCGCGCCAGCGCGCTCAAATAATTCAGCGCCGCTTCGCGCCGGTCGGCGGCGGCGACGGTTTGGGCAATCCGCTCATAAACGCGCCGGGCGGCTAAAACCGCCAAGACGCCCAAGCCCGCCGCCCAGCCGAGCGTGCCGGTCAACGTCTCGCGCCACTCGCTCCCGCCGGTAAAAAAACGGACGACGAGCGCGTAGCCGCCGACGATGAGCGCGCCGGTCAGCCACCAAAAAAACGCCGGCAACCGTGGTTTGCGTCCAGAATTTATCACTACGTTCTCCAGAAGAACAAATTAACAATGAACAATTAAAAATTAACAATGGTGGAGTTTGATTATCAAAATCGCGAAGCGCAATTTGATAATTATCCCGCTAATCGCGCTGAAAGCGCGGCACATATCAGCCCAGGGTAAGCGACACGCTCTACCGTCGCGCCACCCTGGGTCAAAGGTTGCGGAGCAACCATCCGACAGTCCCGCCGCGCGATTTGCGGCGGCAAACGCCGCCGGTAGCGGCGAGAGCGGTTCGCCAAAACGCGGCGAACCGTCCAATTTCGGTTGGCGCTTCGCGCCGTCTTTACCCAGGGTGGCGCGGCTGATAGAGCATCGCCGCTTACCCTGGGCTAACATATGACGCGCTTTCAGCGCGACTGTCGGAATAAATTATCAAAATCGCGTAACATTAAGTTCGTAATTGAACGGATTACCGAATGGCGCTATTTTCCCCCGCGCGTTCACGCCAAACACGCCGCGCGGTTGTCGCGAACGGTCGGCAAATCAACATTCACCAAAGCGGCGACGCCGCTCGCGTTCGGCGTTATGTCGGCAAGCGCCGACGGCGGCGGCAGTTCTTCGCCGGATTCGCGCATCAGCAAAATTCTGCCGACGGCGGCGTCCGCCGCCATCGCTAGCGCGTCGGCGAAATCGTCGCCGAAAGTCGCGAGCGGCAAATCGACAAACTCCACCGAATAACGCCCGTCGTCTTCGGGATAAAAACACGCCGGATAAGCGTAACGCATAACCCTCCTTTATTTCAGTCCCGCTTGCGAGCGGATTGAATTGACGACGCGCAAAGGCAAATCGCCCGCGTGTCGCGGAACGGTAACTTTACCGGTCTTGACGGCGTGTTCGTAGTGATAATGCGACCCGCGAATTTTCACCAAAAACCAACCGTCGTTTTTTATCATTTTTTCGACTTCGCGGAACGTCATCACGCCTCCAACTGTTTCGCGACTTCGTCCGACACGTCGAAGTTGGAATAGACGTTTTGCACGTCTTCGTGTTCGTCCAATTTGTCAATGAGATTAGTCAATTTGCGCGCGTCGTTCAGCCCGACTTCCACCGAATTTTCGGCAATCAGTTTTACCTCCGCCTCTTCGGTTTCGATTTTGGCTTGCGCCAGCGCCTCGCCGACGGCGGCGAAATCGTTCGGCGCCGTATAGACCTCAAAAAAATCGCCCTGGTCAACGATGTCTTCCGCGCCGGCTTCGAGCGCGACTTCCATCAAGCGGTCTTCGGTCGCTTTTTCGGCGTTGACGGCGAACACGCCCTTGCGCTGGAACAGATACGACACCGCGCCTTCTTTGGCGAGTTTCGCGCCGCCTTTTTCGACGAGGTTGCGGATTTCGGGACCGGTGCGGTTGGTGTTGTCGGTCAGACATTCGATAATCACCGCCGCGCCGCCTTGTCCATACGCCTCAAACGTCATCGGCGTGTAGCCGGTGCTGGTGTCGAGGGCTTTGTCGATGGCGCGTTTCCAGTTGTCTTTCGGCATATTGGCGAGGCGGCATTTATCGACGATGAGGCGCAGACGCGGATTGTCGTCGGGATTGCCGCTCCCGCCTTCGCGCACCGCGATATACACCAATTTCGCCAGCCGCGAAAAAACTTTGCCTTTTTTGGCGTCGTTCGCCGCTTTTTTGTGCTTAATGCCCGCCCAATGCGAATGTCCTGACATTTTATTTCTCCTTAAAGAGCAATTAAAAATTAAGAATTAAAATTAAAAATGGCGGAGTTTGATTGTCAAAATCGCGAAGCGCCATTTTGACAATTATTCCGCTAATCGCGCTGAAAGCGCGGCGCATATTAGCCCAGGGTAAGCGGCGACGCTCTACCGCCGCGCCACCCTGGGTAAAAATGGCGCGAAGCGCCATCCGAAATTGGACGG
>JAISJR010000025.1 GCA_031261425.1 Planctomycetota bacterium | reverse complement strand
CCGTCCAATTTCGGATGGCGCTTCGCGCCATTTTTACCCAGGGTGGCGCGGCGGTAGAGCGTCGCCGCTTACCCTGGGCTAATATGCGCCGCGCTTTCAGCGCGATTAGCGGAATAATTTATCAAAATCGCGTAACACGAGTTCGTAATTGTTCATTCTTCAAACGCGCACGCGATTATCGTGAAATTATGGTAGGCGTTGACGAGTTTGCCGTCGCGGTTTTTGACCGGACAAATTTCACCGCCCGAACAGCCGACCGCGTAGCGCACGTCGCCGCCGGGCGATTGCCGGAGGGTGGCGTCAATTTGCTCAAAGGTCCGCATATATTGGGCGCCAAACGCAAAATTCCGCGCCACGCAACTGAACATCAGCGTGTCGCCGGTTTGGTCGGCGATTAGCCGGTCGCACATTTCTTGCGAGGATTCCGCCACCGCGTCTTTGCTAATCGGCGCGAAAGAAATTTGTTCGCCGACGGAAATTTTGCCGAGCATTTGCGTCCAGTCGGGATTTTCGCGCACCAAGCCGAACATCCCGCGCACCACCGACACGCCGTCGGCGCGGGTGATAAGTCCCGGCATCGTTACCGCGTCGAAATTGCGCGGGTCGTTCAAGTCGTCGCCGATGATTTTGACCGACTGCAAAAAACGTCCGGCGGGCATATTGTTGACGCCCCGTATCACCGAATCCGCCGCGTCCGTAACCGTCGCCGGCGTGTGTATCGCGTATTTGGCGTAAGCCGCGCCGCTGGCGTAAAAACGCGGCTTGACGTTGCCGCCGATGCCGACCACCACGCTGGCGCCGCCGACAATTTTCCCGTCGCACCAACACCGGTTTTCCTCCAACAGTCCGGCGAGATTCCACGCCGCCGTGCCGAAGAGCGGCGCGCCGCCCGACAAGCGGTCTAATTCCTCCATCACGTCTTCGGCGCTGTAATTGCCGAGCGTGCAGACGAGCGGAATGAGCAGTTTCGGCGGCGCGGACAGTTCGCCGCGTATCTGCTGATAGACGCGCTCGACTTCCGCCCGGCATTCGTCCGCCGAGCGGTTTTTCAAGTCGGCGGTGCCGGCGGCGGCAAATTCCACGTCGTCGCCGGTGAGCAACGCGACGACTAACGGCATTTCGCTCTTGGCGCCGTTGACCGCGGCGTAACTGGTCGTGCAACCGCTCGTCGGAAACGGCAGTTTTTTGAGGATTTCGGCGATGGTGTCGAGATAGTCGGTGTGAAAAAACACCAAACCGTGCGCGTGTTTTCTCTGATTTTTCGGTAAGTCGAGTTGCGCCAGAATTTCCGCCGCGGCGGCGTCCGGGTCGTCAACGTTTTCCGTCAGCGCCGTGTAAATTTTCAACATAACATCCTCCGTGAAAGAGCGATTAAAAATGAAGAATTTCGACAAATTTTAATTCCCCTCTACGGAGGGGTGGCAGGCGCGATGCGTTTTCGCGCCTGACGGGGTGGTTGCCGGTTATACCCCACAATCGCGCCGCGCGACGAAATTTGGGGCAATGCGAACCACCACCCCGTCAATCGACGGCTTAGCCGCCGATTGCCACCCCTCCGTAGAGGGGAATTTAATTTGCCGCGCTTCGCGCAATCCGCCCCGCCCGCGAAAACATCACTTTTTAACCCCTTCCGCGCAAAGTTCAAGGTTTGAGGCGCGGATTGCCGATAGATAATCCGAATTATCCGTCCCAACCAAAACCGTTTTTTTTACAAGGGAAAAGGGAAAAGGGAAAAGAGAAAAGAGAAAAAAGCAAGCGCCACAACTTTTCCCTTTTCCCCCCTTTTCCCTTTTTGAGGCGTAAACAAATGGAAAATATCGTGTTATTGATTGAGCGGTTGGAAAACGCCGCCGATTTGCCGTTGCCGGCGTATCAAACCGCCGGCGCCGCCGGTATGGATTTAGTCGCGGCGAATCCCAAGCCCATCAAACTTGGTATCGGCAAAGTCGCGCTGATTCCGACGGGCTTGAAAGTCGAAATTCCGCTCGGCTACGAGGCGCAAATCCGTCCGCGTTCCGGTTTGGCGTTGAAATACGGCATTTTTATCGTCAACAGTCCGGGGACGATTGACGCCGATTATCGCGGCGAAATCGGCGTTATTCTCGGCAATTTTTCCGACACCGAATTTATCGTGAAGCGCGGCGACCGCGTCGCGCAAATGGTCGTGCAAGCCGTCGTCCGCGCCGAAATTAAAGTCGTGCCGCAATTGTCGGCGACCGCGAGAGGGCAGGGCGGTTTCGGGTCAACGGGGTTGGAGCGAAGAGTTTAGAGTTGAGAGTTTAGAGTTGAGAGTTGAGAGAGTGGAGTTTTATTTTTAAGACGCGCGAAGCGCATCCGCCGCTTAACTCTAAACTCTTAACTTTAAACTCTCAAATAAAACGGGAGCGAATAATGGAAAAAAAGGTCTTCAAATTTATCGCGCCGGTGGTCAAGCCGGCGACGAATTATTTAACGGTTTTCTGGGGAATGTGGCTCGCGGGCTTGGGGGTTTTTCTCGCGCTGTCGTTCGCCAGCGTGGACTTGCGCCTTGAACCGCAACTTGCCGCCGAGCGGAGCATCACCGGTTTGGCGGGCGCGTGGGCGGCGTATTACGCGGTGCTGACGCTGGGCTATCCCGCCGCGTTCGTCGCGTCCGCGTTGATTTTCGCGTGGGGGGCGCTGGTGATGCGGCGCGGCGCGTTTTGGGAAACTTGGACGGCGGCGCTCGGCGGTTTTTTCATCGTCGGCGCGGCGGCGGTTTTATGCGGCGATATGGTTGACGATTCGGTGTTCGGCGGCGGCTTGTTGTATCGCGTCGTCGCGCCCTACGCCGCGTTTTACGCCGGCAAATCCGGCGTGCCGCTCGGCGCGGGTTTATTTTTATTTGTCGGCAGTTTGTTGGCGTTCGGCAACGCGCTGATTGCGGGGCTCGAAGTCGTCTGCCGCAAAATCGGCTGGACGTTGGCGGGCGGCATTTACACGGCGGCGCGCTCGTTTAAGCGCGGCATCGAAGCGGCGAAACCGGTAACGGTCGCGGCGTCCGGCGTTTTGCCGCCGGCGCGAGTTGCCGCAACTTCGGCGGCGGTCGAACCGAACAGGCGCGAAGCGAGCGCGAGTATCGGCGCGCGCGTAACGCGGTTGCGCGGTTTATGGCAAGACCGGGTCGCGCAAGACCGTTCTGCGGGAATGAATCTTAAAGAGGAAGCGCCGATTGTTGCGGCGGCGAAAGTCGTGTCCGGCGCGCTCGGTAAAATCGCGCGACAGTCGCGGCGGCTCGGCGCGTTCAGCCGCTTTATTTCGGGACGAAAAACTTCGGGACAACTTTCGAGACAGAAAAAGCCGGACTTCGACCACGCTTCGGAAACGGAGGATTTTGAATCCGAAGACCCGACGGCGAGCGCGTTTTTCCTCGACGACGAAGCGAAAAATGTCGGGGCGGAATCTGCCTCTGTCAAAGTCGAAACACCGGCGCCGGTCGCCGAAATAGCGGAACTTACTCCTGCGGGGTTCGCCCCTGCGGGACTTACCCCTGCGGGGTTCGCCCCTGCGGGGTTCGCCCCTGCGGGGCTTGTCTCGGCGCCGGTCGCAACGCCCGCGCCAAGCGAAACGTCCGTGTCAATCAACGCCAATTTCCCGCAAGAATGGGAATTAACCGATGAAAGCGCGGCGTTCATTGACGACGACGCGGCGGACAATGCGGCGGACGAAATGGCGGCGGAGTTGGCGGACGCGGCGGAGGCGCCGAATGTGGAAATTCCCGCGCCGCTGATTGCCGACCGTAACGACAGCGAAAACGAAATTGAAGATTTCGATGAGAACGAAAAAATTGAAAATGAAATTGCGAATGACGGCGAAGACGAAATCGAGAATGAAGTTGAAAACGACGGCGACACGGTGGCAAGCGACGCGGCGAGGTTCACGGCGGAAACCGCGCCGGAACTGTTAGACGAACCGAGCGGCGAGGAATTGGACGGCGAAAATTCAACGGACGCAAGTTTTGACGACGAAAACGCTGAAAATATGGAAGAAAATTTCGGCGGCTTCGGCGGCGAAAGGGTCGCCGAAGAGTCCGCCGCCGAAATCGTGAACGAAATCGCTGACGAAGCGATGAACGCAACGGCTGAGGAAGAGACGCCGAATGAAACGGACGATGCGGACAATAATAATGAAGTCGCGGCAATCGCCCCCGCGCCGGAGACCTTAACCGCGCCGTTACCGATAGAAGAAAATTTCCCCGTCGCGCCAATCGCGCCGAAAGTGGCGGACGCGCGGGAAACGGCGGCGGAAGTCGCGGACGAAAAAATTCTCGCGGTCAAGGTCGAAACGGTCGATGAGTTGCCGACCGAACAGTGCGCCGCGCCGGTGGAAATTAACGCCTTTGTCGCCGAAATGTTGCGCCGCTCGCCGCTCTTGCCCGCGCCGGTCGAGGAAACGGTCGAAGTGAATGAAGAAGCGCGCTATGAGGACGTGAATCGCGAGGAGGAACGCGAGGACGCGCGTGGCGAAGACGCGAGTAGCGAAGCGGAAATTGCGGACGCGGCGGCGGATAACGAAACGGACTCTGCCGCCGCGACGCCGGAAAATTTATCCGCGGACGAGTCCGCGGACGAGTCGGAGAATTTATCCGAGGACGAAGCGGAATTTCAATCGGCGAATGAAAGCGAAACGGCGGAGCCGGAGGAATCCGATGAGGAATCCGCTAACGCGGCGTCCGGGATTCCGGTTGACGAAAATGAAACGCCGAATTCCGCGGCGCCGGAAGAATCCGAATATGACGAAAACGGCGTCGCCGAAAACGCCGCCGCGTCCGCGGAAATCGCGGCGGTGGCGACCGTTAAAACGGTGGTGGTCGGCGCGCGTAAATTGGTCGCGGTGCAACGCTCGCCGGTGGTCGAGGTTTTAGCCGAAACGTTGCCGGAGAAAAACGCCTTGCCGCCTTACGAATTGCCGGCGTTGGACTTGTTGGACGCGCCGCCGCCGCCGCTGAATATGGATGTCGCGCAGTTGGAGCGCCGCGCCACGCAATTGATTCGGACGCTAAACCATTTCAAGATTCAAGGCAACGTGGTCAGCGTCCAGCCCGGTCCGCGCATCACGCAATTTGAAATCAGCATCGCGGCGGGAATTCCGCTGAACAAAATTCGCAATTTGGCGGACAATATCGCGATGGATTTGCAGGCGCTTAGCGTCCGCATTATCGCGCCGATTCCGGGGCGCGACACCATCGGCATTGAAATTCCGAATCTCAAATCCGAGTTGGTTTGCCTGCGCGATATTGTTGACTTCGCGTGGCGCGACGGACGGCGGCAGACCTTGCCGCTTTGCTTGGCGAAAGATGTCGCCGGCAATCCGATTGTCGCCGACCTCGCGAAAATGCCGCACTTGCTCATCGCCGGTTCGACCGGTAGCGGCAAGTCGGTCTGCATCAATTCGATTATTATGTCGTTCCTGATGTGCATGACGCCCGAACAATGCAAGTTGATAATGATTGACCCGAAAGTCGTCGAACTGTCGCGGTTTCACGATATTCCGCACCTGATGAGTCCGGTGATTACCGATATGCAAAAAGCGGTCGGCGTGTTGGAATGGGCGTGCCAAGAAATGGACGAGCGTTACGAAAAGTTGAGTATGGTCAGCGTCAACAATTTGGACAAATTCAACGCGCTGACGGAAAATGAAATCGTCAACCGCGTGGCGCACCGTTACGGCGAGGAAGAGTTGGAAAATTTCCCGCGCCGCCTGCCGTGCATCGTCATCATTATCGACGAACTCGCCGACTTGATGATGGTCGCGAAAAAAGAAGTCGAACACCACATCGCGCGTTTGGCGGCGAAGAGCCGCGCCGTCGGCATCCATTTGATTTTGGCGACGCAACGCCCGTCGGCGGACGTGATTACCGGTCTGATTAAAGCGAATATGCCCAGCCGCATCGCGTTTCAGGTTTCGAGCAAATTGGACAGCCGGATTATCCTCGACCAATCCGGCGCCGACGCGCTGTTGGGGCAGGGCGATATGCTGTATTTGCCGCCCGGCACCGGCAAAGTGCAACGGGCGCAAGGCGTGTATGTCAGCGACGAAGAATTGTTCCGCGTGGTCGATTACTGCAAAGGTCAACGCGCGCCGGAATATCACACGGCGTTGGAAGGACCGGTTATCGGCGGCAAACCGGCGGACGAAATTGATATGAATTCGCTCGACGAATTATTTTTTGAAAGCGGCGAAACCATCATCGAGGAGCAACGCGGCTCGGTGTCGCTGTTGCAACGCAAATTCGGCATCGGCTACGGACGCGCGGCGCGGATTATCGACCAATTGGCGGAATGCGGCGTCTTGGGCGCGTTTCGCGGTTCGGGCAAGGCGCGGGAAATCACGATGGAAATGGTCGCCTTCCAAGAAAAATTCGGCGAAGCCGACAAGACGGTGCACCTCGCCGGTTTGCGCCCCGACGAACGCGAACGGACGGCATGGGGAGACGAGTGAGCGAGAGTTTAGAGTTGAGAAGTTTGACGGTTAAAGTCGTTTAACTTAAAAATAGAACTCCATTTTACTGAATTAAAAATTACAAATTAAAAATTAAAAATTGTGGTTGTCGCTTCGCTCCGCAATTTTAGTGGAGCGAAGCGACTTCCGACATTTTTAATTTTTAATTTGTAATTTTTAATTACGGTATGCCACAGTTCATTTTTAAAATCAAACAACTGTATTTTCCAACGCTACCCACGCGCTAAAGCGCGTGGCAATTGAATAGAGCATCCAATTTCAGTGTTTCTCCGCGCCTCCGTGAGAATCAAATTTTTCCGCGAGAAAAAAAATGCCGCTTCCCATCCCCGCCGAAAAAAAACGCATCGTGATTAGCATCGGCGACCCGTCCGGCGTCGGACCGGAAGTCGTCGCCGTCGCGCTGTCGGCGGCGCGCGACCGCGCGCGATTTCTGCTAATCGGCAGTCATAAAATTTTCACCCGCGCCGCGAAAATCGTCGGCTTGTCGCCCGCCGAGGTGAAACCGGTTGATTTCCCTTCGTTCAATAACCCAATGCAAATTTACGAACCGGCGCCGTGGAAAGGGGCGTTGCCGGTTTTCGGTCAACCGAACAACGCGACCGGCGCTTACAGTTTTCAGTGGGCGGAAGTCGCGGCGCGCCTCTGCACCAACGGCACGGCGGACGCCGTGGTTACGGCGCCGATTTGCAAAGCGGCGTGGCACGCCGCCGGCAAAAATTATCCCGGACACACCGAACTGCTCGGCGCGATTTGCGAAAGCAACGAACAACTGATGTTGTTGACGACGCCGTTTGTCAACGGGCAGGGTTTGCGCGTGGCGCTGGTTACCGCGCACACGCCGTTGGCGCTGGTGGCGGGGCAAATCAATCACGACAAAATCATTCACAGTTGCGTGGTGTTGCATAACGAATTGCAGTCGCGGCTCGGCGTGTTCAATCCGCGTCTCGCGGTGCTGGGGCTAAATCCGCACGCCGGCGAAAACGGCGAAATCGGCGACGAAGAAGTCCGCGTCATCGCGCCGGCGGTCGCCGCGTTGCAACAGCACGGGCTGAATGTCGTCGGACCGTTGCCGGCGGACACGGCGTTTTTTCAGATGTGGCAGGAAAAAGCGTTCGACGCGATTTTGGCGATGTATCACGACCAAGGGTTGGCGCCGCTGAAAACGGTGGCGTTTTTCGGCGGCGTGAACATCACGCTCGGTCTGTCCATCGTCCGCACTTCGCCCGACCACGGCACGGCGTTTAATTTGGCGGGCACCGGCGGCGCGAACGCCGAGTCGATGATTAACGCGATTGTCGGCGCGCTCGACATTCTCGAAACGGAAAAACGGGTGCGCCGCGCGCTCGCGAAAGACGGGCAGACGAGCCGGCAGATTTTTGAGCGGGTTTTTCTGACGGCGCAAACGCTCGTGCCGGGCGTAACGCCGGAAAATTTGTATCTGCTTTACCGGAGCGGCAAATTGGACGCGATATTGCCGGCGCTGGCGGCGGATTTGGGCTTCACGGAAGACACCATTCGCCGAGCGTTCGCCGAGATGTTTCAAGAGCAGAGTTGAGAGTTTAGAGTTGAGAGTTGAGTAGAGGTTGCGCTTCGCGCATCTTAAAATAAAACTCCACTCTTTCTCAACTCTCAACTCTATCCTAACTCCCGCATCGCGCGTTGGATGTCTTCCCACGTTTGGCGGTCGTAGTCGTTGCCGCGCCCGTATTTCCGGCGCATCTGCCATAAAAATACCGGCGAATAAGTTACGACGACCGTCGCGTCGCCCGCCTGAAAATTTTGTCCGCGCAACGCCGCGAGGTCTGCTTGCCGACCGGATAAAATTTGCCCCGCCGTTTGTCCCGCCGCAATCACGACGCGCGGTTTGACGGTCGCAATTTGCCGACGCAAAAATTCCGCGCACGCCGCGCTCTCGTCCGGTTTCAGCGGACGGTTGCCGGGCGGGCGGCATTTGACCAACGTCGTTAAAAACACTGCGCCCACCGGTATTTTCATTCCTTTTTCGATGATGTCGGTCAGCAGTTGTCCGCCGTTGCCGACAAACGGACGCCCGACAAATTCTTCGTCTTTGCCGGGGTAATCGCCGACAAACATCAACCGCGCGTCCAAATTTCCTTCGCCGAAAACGACTTGCCGCCGGCTGGCGCCGAGCGCGCAAGCGCGGCAGGCGCAAATTTCCGCAAACTGCGCGCGGCACGCCGCCGATTTTTCCGCGTCGCCGGTTAAGCGCGGCTCGGTCTGGCGGAGATGTTCCGGCGGCAACGGCGCGGCGACATTCGCCGGCGGTCGCGGCGCGGGCGTTGCGGTTGCGCCGGACGCAGTCGAGCCATTATTTACCGGAACGCGCGGCGCGGCGAAAATTTTTCCGTCGATTTTTTCTTCGCCGGTTTCCGCGCCGTTTTTTTTGTCGATTTTTTTACCGGCGGCGGCAAGCCACGCCGCGCGGGTCGCCGGCGCGAGCGCGATAAATTTCACGCCGAGCCGGCGGTCGAGGGACAAACGCGCATACAGTTGCGCGGCGAGAGGAGAGTGAGCGGACATAACGGGCATAAATTTAATCAGCCGAAAAAGACAATTAAAAATTAGGAATTAAAAACTCGAGTTACGCGCAAAAAAAAGAGATGCCACGCATAAACACGAAAAGAACTTAACCCGAATTTTCACGAAACCGAGAGAAGCGAAGGTTAGTGTGCTTTCCAAATTTTTTTGTCCGTTTTCCGGCTCTTTATTTCGTGTAATTCGTGTAATTCGTGGACAAAAAATCTCTTTAATTTTTAATTCGAGATTACCGAACGATGCCAAAAACCAAGAAACCAACCGCCGCAAACCCGCCGCCGAAATTTTTCGTTTCGATAAAAATTAGCACAAACCGTCCGAAAGGCGAGAGTGAAATCTTTATTTACGCAACCGCGCCCGTAATAATTCCGCCTCACGCCGCTCGCGGTGAGCGGCAACTTTCTGTGGGAGGGAATTGCTATGTTAAAGAAATTACTGTTGGCGGCGGTCTGTTGTTGCTTCGGTTGGCTCGCGACGCCGTCGGTCTCGGCGGCGGAGGGAATTAAAGACCTCAAAGTCGGCGTCGTGATGCCGTCGAAAGACCTCGAACGCTGGGCGCGCGAAGGCACCTACATGGAAGGTCTGTTCAAAAACGCGGGCATCAAATACGACTTGCAATACGGCGCGCAAGTGGACCCGCAGGTTAATTTCATTCAGAATATGCTCAGTAGCGGTTGCAACGTGTTGGTCATCGCCGCCGTGGACGGCGCGTCGCTGTCGTCTGTCCTCGAACAAGCCAAAGAGAATAACGTGCCGGTCATTTCTTACGACCGCCTGATTATGGGCACCGACGCGGTCTCCCTTTACATCTCGTTCGACAACACCAAAGTCGGCGAACTGCAAGGCGGCTTCATCCGCGACCAACTCGGTCTCGACCGCCCCGAAAATCAAGGCAAGACGTTTAACCTTGAACTCTTCGCCGGCGCGCCGGACGACAACAACGCGCAATTTTTCTTTGACGGCGCGCTGAGCGTCCTCAAACCCTACATCGACAAAGGGCAACTGAAAGTTCTCTCCGGTCAAAAAGACCGCGCCGCTTGCGGCACCGAAAGATGGTCGGCGCAAAAAGCGCAGGAGCGGATGGAAAATCTGATTTCGGCGCAGGACTACGCCGGCGGCACCCACCTTGACGCGGTGTTGTGTAGCAACGACACGCTCGCCCGCGGCGTCGCCGAGGCGCTTAGTTCGCAAGGCGTCGAAGTCGCCAACTTCCCGATTATCACCGGTCAGGACTGCGAAGTCGCGTCGGTTCAATACATTCGCGAAAATCGGCAATCAATGTCGGTGTTCAAAGACACGCGCAAACTCGCCGACCAAGTGGTCAAGACGGTGCAAGCGCTCGCCAAAGGCGAAGCGCCGGAAACGAACGACACCGCCACCTACAACAACGGCAAGAAAATTGTGCCGTCGTTCCTCTGCTCGCTCGACGCGGTTACCAAAGACACCATTAAAACCATTCTGGTGGACTCCGGCTACTATACAGAGGCGGAGTTGAAGTAATTAAAAATTACAAATTAAAAATTAAAAATTGTGGAGTTTGATTGGCAAATTCGCTTCGCGCCACTTTGATAATCAATCCACAATTTTTAATTTCTAATTTTTAATTTTTAATTGATAAGCCGTTCGGCGTAATTCTTAATCCGTGATTGAAAAAGGAGGTGCAACTTGGCTGACCCCAAAATTTTGCTGGAAATGAAGGACATTAAAAAAACCTTCGGACCGGTAGTCGCCCTGCACGATGTCAATCTGCAAATTGTCGAAGGCGAGATTCACGCGCTTTGCGGCGAGAACGGCGCCGGCAAGTCCACGCTGATGAACGTGCTCAGCGGCGTCTATCCGTTCGGCTCGTATTCCGGCGCCATCGTCTATAACGGCGAACTTTGTCAATTCGCCGGCATCAAAGACAGCGAGAAGCGCGGCATCGTCATTATCCATCAGGAACTCGCCCTCATTCCGTTTCTCTCCATCGGCGAGAATTTGTTTCTCGGCAACGAGCGCGGCGTCAAAGCCCGCATCGACTGGGACCAGACCTACGAAGACGCCGCGAAATTTATGAAACAAGTCGGGCTGGACGAAAATCCGCACACGTTGGTTAAAGACATCGGCGTCGGCAAACAGCAACTCGTCGAAATCGCCAAAGCCCTCGCCAAAAGCGTGCGCTTGCTCATTCTCGACGAACCGACCGCGTCGCTCAACGAGCGCGATTCCAAAAACCTGCTCGACCTGCTTTTGTCGCTGAAAAAAGAAGGCGTTACCTCCATCATCATTTCGCACAAGTTGGAGGAAATCGCCTACGTCGCCGACCGCATCACGGTCATCCGCGACGGCGCGTCCATCCAAACGATGGACAAAAAAGAGACGCCGTTCAGCCAACCGCTGATTATCAAAGCGATGGTCGGACGCGAACTCACCAACCGCTTCCCGAAGCGCGAAAATCAAACCGTCGGCGAGGTGGAATTTGAAGTGAAAAACTGGACGGTGTATCATCCGCTTTACGAAGGGCGGAAGGTTTGCGACAACGTCAATATCAACGTGCGGCGCGGCGAAATCGTCGGCATCAGCGGCTTGATGGGCGCGGGGCGCACCGAGTTGGCGATGAGTATTTTCGGCAAAAGTTACGGCGCGAACATCAGCGGCGAACTTTACCGGCACGGCAAAGCGCTGAAACTGAACACCATCAAAGAAGCCATCGACCACGGCATCGCCTACGTTACCGAAGACCGCAAAGGCAACGGCTTGGTGTTGGGCGACGCCATCAGCCGCAACGCGACGCTGGCGCGAATGGACAAGGTCTCCAGCCGGCGGTTCAAAGTCATCGACCACGACAAGGAAGTGAAAGTCGCGGATTCGTATCGCCAGCAATTCAGCACGAAATGCGCGAGCGTCCGGCAGAACGTCGGCAATTTGTCCGGCGGCAATCAGCAGAAAGTGTTGCTCGGCAAATGGCTGTTCGCCGACCCGGAAGTGTTGATTTTGGACGAGCCGACGCGCGGCATCGACGTGGGGGCGAAGTATGACATTTACGTCATCATCAACCAACTCGTCGCCGACGGCAAATGCGTGATTATGATTTCCTCGGAAATGCCGGAGTTGCTCGGTATGTGCGACCGGATTTACGTGATGAACGAAGGCAAAATCGTCGCGGAAATGCCGGTGCAGGAAGCGTCGCAGGAAAAAATTATGGCGGCGATTCTGCAAAGCGACAAAAAATAGAGCAATTAACAATTAAAAATTAACAACTCGACTTACGCAGTCAACAAAAAGACGCGAATTTTTACGAGTAAAAGAGAGAGAGATTTTTGTCCACGAATTACACTAATTACACGAAGTTAAAGAGCCGGAAAACGGACAAAAAAAATTCGTGTTAATTCGTCTAATTCGTGAGAATTCGTGTTAAGTTCTTTTCGTGTTTATTCGTGGCTTCTCTTTTTTTTTTGCGCGTAACGTGAGTTAACAATTACGGAGTTGATTAAAAATTTCGCTTCGCGAATCCTAAAAATCAAACTCCAAAATTGTGAATTGTTAATTGTGAATTGTTAATTGCTCTTGATTGTTAATTGCTCTCGAAAGGAGACGTTATGGGGGCGACTTACGCGAAATTGAAATTGGCTAATTCGGGGGATGTCAGCGCGGCGCGGCGAGGGATTATGGCGCCGGAACAAGTGCGCCGTATGGAAGTTAAGGTATTGGTCGCTTCGGGCGCGGACGACTTAATTATCAACGGGGAAATCCGCGCGCAATTAGGGTTGGAAACCGACGAAGAAATTTCGGTCAATCTCGCCGACGGCTCGGTCGTCAAGTGCGAACGTCTTGAACCGGTGGAAATCCGTTTTGAGAACCGGCGGACGGTGGTTTGTCCGTTGATGTTGCCGGGCGGCAACGAACCGCTGTTAGGCGCGTTGCCGATTGAGGCGATGGATGTTTTAATCGACTTGAAGAACCAAAAATTGATGGTCAATCCGGCGCATCCCAACTCGCCGATGTTTCACATCAGATAATTTTTTTTCGGAACGAATAATTTTGAAAAGGAGGGCTTATCGTGGCAGAGACAACCAATACGGGCGGCGGCATCTGGGAGGTTCTCAAAAAGAACACGATGCTCATCGCGCTAGTGTTAGTGATGGCGTTTTTCCACTTTTATTTAATTTACGGACAGGGCAACGCGCGCGGCTTCATCAATCCGGCGACCATCACCAACCTCATCAGCCAAAACGCTTACGTCATCGTGTTGGCGACGGGGATGTTGCTGTGTATTTTGACCGGCGGCAACATCGACTTGTCGGTCGGCTCGATTGTCGCGCTGGTCGGCGCGCTGGCGGGCGTGTTTATGACCAACTGGGGAGTTCATCCGGCGTTAGCCGTGTTGATGTGCCTCTTGGCGGGCTTGCTTATCGGCGCGTTTCACGGTTTCTGGATAGCGTATATGAAAATCCCGCCGTTTATCGTTACGCTGGCGGGGATGATGCTTTGGCGCGGCTTGGCGCTCGTCGTGCTGAACGGCAACACCATTGCGCTGTCGCGGGAGAATTATTCGGGTTATTGGACGGGATTTTTATCCTACGGCAAAGGGCATATCGGGACGCAACGGGTTGACGAATTGACGCTCATCGTCGGCGCGATTTTGACGCTGATACTCGTCGTCACGCAAATCCGCGACCGCCTGCACAAAAGCCGGAGCGGTTACGCCGCGGAAAGCGGCTTCCTGTTCGGGTTCAAATTGCTCCTGTATATTGTCGTGATGTTGGGCGTAACGTGGTTGCTCGCGTGCAACAAGGGCATTCCGGTCATCTTGATTGTGATTGCCGTGATTGTCGCCGGCTATCATTATTTCACCGCGCGGACGGTGCCGGGGCGCTATCTCTACGCGATTGGCGGCAACGAAAAAGCGGCGCGAATGAGCGGCGTGAACACCAACCGGATGATGTTTTTCGCCTACGCGAATATGGGCTTCCTCTCCGGCGTGGCGGCGCTGATGTGCGTGGCGCGGTTAAATTCGGCGAGTCCGTCCGCCGGCACGGGCTATGAATTGGACGCGATTGCCTCGTGCTTTATCGGCGGCGCGTCGGCGTATGGCGGCACCGGCACGGTCGCCGGCGCGGTTATCGGCGCGATTTTTATGGGCGTGTTGAACCAAGGGATGTCGCTCGCCGGCGTGGACGCGAACTGGCAACAGGCGGTCAAAGGGTCGGTGCTGTTAATCGCCGTCGTCTTCGATGTCATTTCGCAAAAACGCAAACAGTCGGCGTAGTGTTTAGTCCAAGTTACAATCACAAGCGGGGGGTCTGAATTAACAATTAACAATTTACAATTATGGAGTTTGATTATCAAAAAATTCGCTTCGCGCGCGCTTGCGGATTTGCCAATAAAAACTCCTCAATTGTAAATTGTTAATTGTTAATTGTTAATTGTCTTTTCACAGGAGTAATCACGATGAAAAAATACTTGTTGGCGTTGTTTTGTTTAATAGGGACGTTGACCGCGGCGGCGGGCGAGACCGTCGGCGTGTCGATGCCGTCGAAAGTGTTGCCGCGCTGGACGCACGACGGCGAAAATCTCAAAGCCGCGTTGGAAAAAGACGGCTTTAAGGTGCGTTTGTTGTTCGGGGTCAACAATAACGTGTCTAATCAGGTGAACGATGTCGAAAATATGATTGACGCCGGTTGCCGCGTCTTGGTCATCGCCCCGATTGACGGGCTGGCGTTCACCGAAGTCCTGCGCAAAGCGGAAGCGCACAATCCGCCGATTCCGGTCATTGCCTACGACCGGATGATAATGAATACCGCCGCCGTCGCGTATTACGCCTCTTTCGACAGCACGCAAGTCGGCGCGATGCAAGCCCAATTTATCAAAGAAAAACTCGACCTTGATAACGCCGCGGGACCGTTCAACCTTGAAATTTTTACCGGCGACGCGGGCGACCCGAACGTTGAACTTTTGTTCAACGGCGCGATGTCGGTGTTGAAGCCGTATCTCGACGCCGGCAAATTACGCATCCTGTCGGGACAAC
This sequence comes from Planctomycetota bacterium, assembly GCA_031261425.1. Lineage (GTDB taxonomy): Bacteria > Planctomycetota > SZUA-567 > SZUA-567 > SZUA-567 > MS499-59. Next base: position 11,298 of record JAISJR010000025.1, on the reverse strand, counting down.
GCGAGCGCGAGCAATGTTACACCAAGGGTTGGTTGAGCGAAGCCGCGCAGGCGCGGTTGGAAGGGTTGATTAGTTCCGTCGGCTACGGGCGGAGCGAAAAACTCGACGCGGTGTTGTGCCAAAACGATACGGTGGCGAACGGCGTAACCGACGCCTTGCTTGCCGGCGGTTATCATGCCGCGAATTTCCCGCTCATCACCGGACAGGACTGCGACACTTTGTCGGTCGTCAATATGCGGCACGGCTTGCAGGCGATGTCGGTTTTCAAAGACACGCGCGCCCTCGCCGCGCAAGTCGCGCTCGCGGTCAAAGCCCTCGTCGCGGGCGAAACGCCGGTCAGCGCGACGACCTACAACAACGGGCAAAAAACGGTGCCGGCGCAGTGGTGCGACGCGGTGCCGGTTACGCCGGACAAGATTGACGCCGTGTTGGTCAAAAGCGGCTACTACCAACCGGCAGACGTGGCGGGCGATGCGAAGCAATAAAGAGTTGAGAGATTAATCGCTGATGTTACACGCCGCTCTTAATAACCCCACGTTTTAGCGTGGGGTTATTAACGACCGCGCAAATTGGGGTTGACCGCGTAACGAGAGTTAAGGCAATACGGACGAAAACCATCGGGATTTCCACCAGAGAAAGGAAGTAATTATGCTTAAAAACGAGGTCTATGCCGCCAATCTACTTTTGCCGAAATACGAACTGGTGATTTTCACGTGGGGAAATGTCAGCGGCATTGATAGAGAGACCAACACGGTGGTGATAAAACCCAGCGGCGCTGAGTATGATACAATGAGCGCCGCCGAGATGGTGGCGCTCACCTTAGATGGCAAGGTGGCTAACGGTGAATTAAAGCCGTCGTCCGATACTCCGGCGCATTTGGAACTCTATAAAGCGTATGCGCAAATCGGCGGGATTTGTCACACGCACAGCCGATACGCGACGGTATTTGCGCAAGCGTGTATGCCAATCCCGGTGTTCGGCACGACGCATGCCGACTACTTCAACGGAACAATACCGGTGGCGCGCGAACTTACGGAGGCGGAAATAAACGGCGATTATGAAAAGGCAACGGGCAGGGCAATTATTGACACAAACTTTGACCCGGCTGAAATTCCGGCGGTCCTCGTTCCGTCGCACGGAGTATTCACATTTGGGAAAACACCGCTGGCGGCGGTTGAAAATGCGAAAATACTTGAGGAAGTTGCGCTAATGGCATTCCATACCTTGATGCTAAAACGCGATATAAGTCCGTTAGGCGGAACTTTGCTCCATAAACATTATTGCCGGAAACACGGGAAAAACGCCTATTACGGACAATAAAGCGGAAAATTTTTATTGCGCGGTGAAAAAGGCGTGCTGAAACCGCGCGACGGCTGGCGGTAACACTCGCGGCGCCGGTAACGGAGCGCGGCGCTTTCAGGAAACCAAACCGGAGACCCCAATGAGCATAGCCAAAATTGACCCAAAAACCGCCATTGCCGAGGGCAAGACCTTTCTCGGCATTGAATTCGGCTCGACGCGCATCAAAGCGGTGTTGATTGACGCCGAGCACGCGCCGATTGCGGCGGGAGCGCACGACTGGGAAAATCGTCTCGAAAACGGTTATTGGACTTACTCTCTCGCCGCCGTTCGCGCCGGTTTGCAACACGCTTTTCAGGAACTCGTCGCCGACGCCCGCGCGCGTTGCGGCGCCGAAATTACCCGCGTCGGCGCCATCGGCATTTCCGCGATGATGCACGGTTATCTTGTGTTTGACGCGAACGATAAACTCCTCGCGCCGTTCCGCACTTGGCGCAACACCACCACCGAAACCGCCGCCCACGCGCTCACTGAAAAATTCCGTTTCAACGTGCCGCAACGGTGGAGCATCGCGCATCTCTATCAAGCGATTTTGAACGACGAACCGCACGTCAAAGATATTCGTTTTTTCACCACGCTCGCGGGTTATGTGCATTGGCAACTGACCGGCAAAAAAGTTCTCGGCATCGGCGACGTGTCGGGAATGTTCCCCATCGACAGCGCGGCGAATAATTACGACGCCGAAAAATTACGGCAATTCGCCGACCTCGTCGCGGATAAAAAATTCTCGTGGACGTTGCCGGAAATTTTGCCGCAAGTGTTAGTCGCCGGCGCCGACGCGGGCGCGCTCACCGCCGCCGGCGCCCAATTGCTCGATCCGACCGGCAAATTGCCAAGCGGGATTCCGCTCTGTCCGCCCGAGGGCGACGCCGGCACCGGGATGGTCGCGACGAACAGCGTCGCCGAGCGCGAGGGCAATGTATCCGCCGGCACGTCGATTTTTTCGATGGTCGTTTTGGAAAAACCGTTGTCGCAAGTTCACGTTGAAATCGACATCGTAACCACGCCGTCGGGCAAGCCGGTGGCGATGGTGCATTGCAATAATTGCACCTCCGACCTCGACGCGTGGGTCAAAATTTTCCAAGAATTTTCCGCTTTGTCCGGCGCCCCAATCGACAAATCCGCGCTTTATGAAATGCTCTACCGCCGCGCGCTCGACGGCGACCCCGATTGCGGCGGCTTGCTCTCCTATAACTATTACGGCGGTGAGCCGGTAACGTTCACCGACGAGGGACGCCCGCTGTTCGCGCGCGCGCCAAACAGTCGTTTCACGTTGGCGAATTTTATTCGCGCGATGTTATTCTCGACGATGAGCACGCTCAAACTCGGAATGAACATTCTCACCGAAAAAGAACACGTGCGTCTCGACCAAATTTTTGGGCACGGCGGTTTATTCAAAACGCCGGGCGTCGGACAACGGCTGATGGCGGCGGCGCTGAACGTGCCGGTGGTCGTGCTGGAATCCGCCGGCGAGGGCGGAGCGTGGGGAATTGCGTTGTTGGCGGCGTATCGGAGGCAAAAAAGCGCCGATGAAACGTTGGAAAGTTATCTCGCGCAAAAGGTCTTTGTCGGCGGCGCCGGCTCGCGCGTCGAACCGGACGCGGCGGATGTCGCGGGCTTCGCGAAGTTTATCGCGCGTTACGAAAAAGGTCTCGCTATCGAACGCGCGGCGATTGCGAATCTTTAAGAGGCATATCGAAATATAATGCGCCCAAGCCATTGACAGACTCTTCGGCGCATCGCGCCGCCGTCCGGTTTTTATATTTCCGTGTGTCGCGCCGTCGGCGCGGCGTCCGGGAAGTCGAAGCGCTGGTGCGCGCCGCGGCTTTCCCGCCGTTGCAAGGCGCTTGCCGTGAGCAGTTGCGCCACCGTCAGCATATTTTGCAGTTCCCAGCCGGCGCGGGACTGAAATTCTTCGGCGAACACATACCGCTTCCACTGCGCCAGCGTTTGTTCGGCTTCGCGCAAGCGCGGCTCACTGCGGAAAACGCCGAGATGCCGCCACGTCAGCGACTGCAACGAATGGCGCAAGTCGCTCAAATCGAGCGGCGCGCCGCCGTGCCGCTCCGGTCGCGTCAGTAAAATTCTCCGCCAGCGCGCCGGCGCGTAATTCAGCGCCCGTTCCGCCGCGCGTTTGCCGAAAACCAATCCTTCGAGTAGAGAATTGGACGCCAGCCGATTGGCGCCGTGCACGCCGGTCGAAGCCGTTTCGCCCGCCGCGAACAAGCGCTCGACCGTCGTCAAACCGTCGAGGTCGGTAACGACGCCGCCCATAAAATAGTGCGCCGCCGGACGCACCGGAATCGGCTTGCCGGCAATGTCAAGACCGTAGGACGCGCAAATTTGCGAAATGTTGGGAAATCTTTCGCGAATTAACGCCGGCGACAAACGGCGCAAATCCAAGAAAACTTGCGCGCCCGCCGCGGCGTTGATTTCTTTCATAATCGCTTGGCTCACCACGTCGCGCGGGGCGAGGTCGCCGCGCGCGTCGTATTTTTGCATAAACGGCTCGCCGTCTTGATTGACGAGTATCGCCCCTTCGCCCCGCACCGATTCGCTGATGAGAAAGCGCGGCGCGCCGGCGAGATACAGCGTCGTCGGGTGGAATTGCGTCATTTCCATATCGCGCAACCGCGCGCCGGCGCGATGCGCCAGCGCGTAGCCGTCGCCGGTCGCCACCGCCGGATTGGTGGTTTCGCGATAGACCTGTCCGCCGCCGCCGGTCGCCAAAATCGTCGCGTCCGCGCGGAGGGCGAGCAGACGCCCGTAATTGCCGTCGAGCATCACCGCGCCGAAACACTGGTTGTCGAGGACGAGCAAATCCACGACGAAATGATTTTCATAGACGGCGATTTGCGGATGCTCTTGGAGGCGCGCCAATAAAAATTCTTCGAGCAGGCGTCCGGTCGCGTCGCCGTTGCCGTGCAAGATGCGGCGGTGGCAGTGCGCGCCTTCCATCGTGAAATGCAAGTCCCCGTCGCGGCGGTCGAAGCGAATCCCGCGGTCGATAAGTTCCTGCACGGCGGCGCGACCTTCGTTCACCAACACGGCGACGGCGACGGGGTCGCAAAGTCCAAGTCCGACTTCGAGCGTGTCGGCGAGATGTTTTTCGGGACTGTCGCCGGACATCAGCGCCGCCGCGATGCCGCCCTGCGCGTAAAAAGTCGCGCTTTCGGACAACGCGCTTTTGGCGACGAGAATGACGCGCGCGCCGCGGTCCGCCGCCGTCAACGCGGCGGTCAAGCCGGCGATGCCGCTACCGACAACCAAAACATTTCCGCGCAATTCCGGTAATTTTCCCGGGTCAAGCGCCAGCAAAGACGCGGACATTGGTGGCTCCACAAGTGATAGAGTTGAGAGTTGAAAGTTTAGAGTTGAGAGTCGCCCGATTTAATGTTATTCCGCTACTCGGCGCGAAGCGCCATCCGATTTTATTCCCCTCTACGGAGGGGTGGCAGGCGAAACGCTCTACCTCGCCTGACGGGGTGGTTTCTCGCGTTGCCCCCGTTTCGGCAACCACCCCGTCAGTCCGGCAAACCACGCCGGACTGCCACCCCTCCGTAGAGGGGAATTTTATTTGCCGCGCTTCGCGCTCATTCTTTCAACTCTCAACTCTGCTCCGCTAAAAATCTTCCGCGAACACCCAACCGTTTTGCGCCGCGACGGCTTCGTTTTTCGCGCCGACTTGGCGGGCGCGTTCCTCTTCCTGCGCGCGCGTCGTCGCCGTGTTGCTCATCCGTTCGCGCAAGCCCGCCGGCACCGCCGCCGCGACTTCGTCGCTCTGCGGCGCAAGCGGCACCTCGCCGCGGCTCGCCGGTGCGCGGCTTGCCGCCAAGCGGTCCGCCGCCGCGTCGATGATTTGCAAACCGTCGTTGTCGGCGTTGTCGGCGACCAACGTTTGACTTTGGCGCCGCGCGATTTGTCCGCGGTCGGGCGCGGGCGCCGCCGGCGCGGCGTTGCCCACCGCGGCGGCGCGCGGCAACCACGGCTCGACGTTCGCCGCCGCCGGGTCGCTCGGCGCGGTTTCGGCGTCAACGCCCGGCACCGGCACGCGGTCGGTTTGGATATGCTCCGGTCCCGCCAACGCGGTAACAAAAGTCGGCGGCGGCGCCTTTTTCTTGAACGGCACGTTGAAATTGCCGATGCTTTTCGGCTCGGCTTCCGGCAATTTGAGTTCGTTTAATTTTTTCCGCGCCGCGCTGGCGAAGCGCGTGTTCGGATAGCGCACGGTGATCAATTCCAGCGTGAATTTGCACGCCTGCAAACTTTCATACGTCCCGCGTTTTTCGTAATAGACGGCGTTGTTCCACAATTTTTCCGCCGCCTTGTCGTAGAGTTCGTTGAATTCGGTTTTCAAATCCGACACCGGCGCGTAGTCCTCGTTGCCGGCGCCCTCGGCGAGATGCGACTGGTCGTTCATCAAATTTTCCAATTGCGCCCGCTTGGCGTCGGCTTCTTCGACGCTTTCGACGCCGCTCGCCACGCGCGCCAAATCCTTGCCGAGTTCGGCTTTCGCCACGAGTTCGTTGCTGAAACTGTATTGTTCCAACACGCGGTCATACCAGACCACGGCTTCGCGCGGGTTGTCGTTTTTGCGATAACAGTCGGCGACCGCGAGCGCCGCCGCGCCGGAATACGGTCCGACGGGGTCGGCGGCGATGACCGCCTTGAACACTTCAATCGCGGCGTTCAGCCCGACGCTTTCCGGCTCGTTCATATTCAACAAGTCCTTTTTCGCGCCGCTCTGAAATTTGCGCCCGATTAAAAATTCGATTTTCAGCAGGTCGTTTTTCTTAATCGAGTTCGGATAACTCTTGATGACTTGGTCGAGCGCCTTGAACGAGTCGTAATAATTTTCGAGTTTGAACAGGCAGTTGGCGAGCCGTTGCAAGGCGACGCCGGCTTCTTCGTTGTCGGGCCACGTTTTGAGCAACAGGAAGTATTGTTGCGCGGCGTTTTGGTAGCGGCGGTCTTGTTCGAGTTCCCACGCATAGTTAAGTTGCTCGTCCGCGGTGGCGCGCGGACTGCCGACGCCCTGCGCCCAGCCCTTGTCCTGCGTCCACTCCCATTCCGCTGAATACGCGGCGAACGGCGCGGCGCTTAACAGCAAAAGCAAAAAGATTCGTCGCATAATTTTACCCCCAAGAAAGTTGTCGGTTGTTTTATGGAATTAGAAATTACAAACTCGCGTTACGCGCAAAAAAAAAGAAGCCACGAATGGACACGAAAAGAACTTAACACGAATTTTCACGAATTAGACGAATTAACACGAATTTTTTTGTCCGTTTTCCGGCTCTTTATTTCGTGTAATTCGTGTAATTCGTGGACAAAAAATCTCTCTTTTTTATTCGTAAAAATTCGCGTCTTTTTGTTGACCGCGTAACACGAGTTACAAATTAAAAATTAAAAATTGAGGAGTAATTATCAAAATGGCGCGAAGCGAATTTTAACCGTCAAACTCCGCCATTTTTAATTTTTAATTTGTAATTTTTAATTACTCTAACTGCTCGCTGTTTCCCGCCGTTAAAACGGCGGGCTATTGAAATTCGCCGCGCTTCGCGCATTGCAATCGGCGGCAATAAATTGCCGCCGAAAACTGCTCACTGCCCACTGCCCGCCGCGCTTTTTCCCAACATCTTCGCCGCTTCCGCCGCCGCCGCGGTCTGCGGATAGCGGTCGAGAATGTCGTTCAATAAAAAGGTCGCCGCGTGGCGGTCGCGGGAATTTAACCGTTTGGCGTAATAATTTTTCACCGTCGCGAGCAACGTCTGCGCTTTGTTTTCGTCGATTTCGCTTTGCGTCGCCGCTAATTTTTCCCGCAATTCCGGCGGCAAGGGCGCCGTCGAAGTCGAGAGCAACAAGTCGGTCGTTTCGCGCTCCTCGCGACCGCGCAAGCCGCCGTTATCGGCGGTCTTTTCCGCCAGCGCCGACGCGAGCGAAATTTTCGCGGCGGCAACTTCCGGCGCGTCGGGAAAAGTGTTGATTAACATTCGATACGACTTTTCCGCTTCCGCGAAATCGCCGGCGTTTTTCAGGCAATCGCCGCGTCGGAGTAACGCCGTCCGCGCGACCGGCGCTTGCGGATTGTTATAGACCACCGCGTAAAAAATCGCCGCCGCCGCCTGATAACCGTTTAATTTTTTCCCGTCTTGCGTCGCCGGCGTTTCGGCGTCGCCTAATTTCGACAATTCGTCGCCGTAGCGCATTTCCATTTTCGCGCGCCGCGCCAATTCGTCGCCGCGTTCGGCGGCGGGCAAATTCAACAATTCGTCGCGGGTCGGGTAACTGCTTTCGACCGCGAGAAACGCCGCCCAAAAATTGCCCTCTTGCTCTTCGCACCGCGCCAAGCCGAGAAACGCTTCGTCTTTGTTGCGTCCGCCCGCGCCGTTGTGGAGCGCCATCCGGTAAATCGCCTTGGCTTCGGCAAATTCACCGGCGCGTTCGAGCGCCTTCGCCGAGGCGTAAAGCATTTTCCGCGGCGGCGGCGGCACGGCGCGGGTCTCGACGTTGCGCGTCTCGCCGCCGAAAAGCGGCACGGTCAACGCGAGCGCGAGTAAAAGTAGTCGGAGAAAATTACGCATCGTTTTTATTTAGTGGACAGTGAGCAGTGGGCGCTTGCGAATTTGAGAATAAAACCCCACAACTGCTCACCGCCCGCTAAATCAATCGAAAAAACAAATGAAAACTCACCAATTCCCGCCCTAACACATATTCGGCGTAGTGTTTAAGCGTCCGCAAAGTTCGCGCGTCCCCGTCCGTTTCGCCGCGCAATCGCGCGAGGTCTAACCGCGACAATAAAAATTCCGGCGCCGCGGCGGCGCAATTTTCGCAAACCAAACCGCCGCGCGACGGACTTAAAAATGCGCGGGCGACGTTCGTCGCGCCGCAATTAACGCACTCATGCAAACGCGGCGCAAAACCGAGTTCGCGCAACATCGACAACAAACCGGCGGTCGCGGTCGTGAAAATGTTGCCGCCGGCGTCGAGGTCGCGCAAGGTCGCGAGGAGGTCGTCAAACAAAACGCGGTGCGGGTCGGACGGCTGACACGCCGCGAGCAAAATTTCCGCGAAAATTCCGGCGGCGGCAAAACGCGCCGGCACGGAGCGCAAGCGCGGAAAATCGCTGTAAAACGCCGCGGCGGTGGCTAAATCGAGTCCGCTTCGCGGGCGGCGAAACAGCGTGATTTCTTCATAAGCGAGAAAATCAAAATGCCCGAACAGCGGATTGCGCAGGCGGCGCGCCCCCTTCGCCAGCGCGTCCACCCGCCCGAATTCGCGCGTGAACAACGTCAGCACATAACTGGTTTCGCTGAACGGATGCCGCCGCAACGCCAGCGCGTCGCAATTTTCATACATAATTCCGCCGTCGCCAAGATAACCGAAAACGGCGTCATCATACATATCGGCAACCGCAACGGCAAAAGTTGAGTCCGAAAAAGTTTTACGTTGAGGGGTGAGTGGGCGGTGGGCGATTTTCGGCGGTAATTTATTGTCGCCGATTGCAATGCGCGAAGCGCGGCGAACTTCAATAGCCCGCCGTTTTAACGGCGGGAAACAGTGGGCAGTGGAAGAGCAATTAAAAATTACAAATTAAAAATTGTGGAGTTTGATTTTTTAATTCGCTTCGCGCAAATTTAACTTTCAACGTTAAACACTATAACAACTGCCCGTTGCCCACTGTTCACTGCTCACTTTTTTCGCGCGGTGGTCAGCCGCACCAACGACGGGCGGCGGTGGCGCAACGCCTCGACCGTGAAGGTTACGCCGCCGAAGGTTACGCGGTCGTTGATTTTCGGCGTGCGTCCGAGGAGCGCGACAATTAAGCCGCCGACCGTGCTGACGCCGGGCATCGGTAGCGGCTCGCCCAAAATCGCGCGCAAATCCCGCATCGGCACGCGCCCGTCAAAGAGAAATTCCCCCTCGCCGCCCTGCCGGATAAGTTCTTCCGGCGACGCGCCCCGCTCGCCGGTTTCGCCGAAAATTTCCACCAAAATATCGCTCAACGTCAGAATGCCGATGTCCGAGCCGTGTTCGTCGGTTATCACCGCCAAGCCCTGTTCCGTCTGCAAAAAACGGCGCAACGCCAATTCCGCCGGCGTAAATTCCGAGAAAATCGGCGCCGCGCGGCGATACGCCGCGAGCGGTCGCGGCGCGGGGTCGGCGGCAAAATAAATCTCCCGCGTATCGACGAAGCCGATAAGTTTTTCGCCCCGCGCGTCGGTGAGCAAAATTTTGCTGTGCCGTTTTTCCCGCGCGACCGCCAACGCGGCGTCCGGCGCGGCGTCAACGGAGAGCGCCACCACGTCCACGCGCGGCGTCATAATTTCCCGCGCCCGCACGTCGCCCAACTCGACGACGGCGTTGATGAAATCGTATTCCTGCGCCGACACCACGCCGTTTTGGCGATAGTGCGCGAATAAACGGCGCAAATTGCCGGCGACGTTTTCCGGTTGCGGCGCGGCGAAAAGCGCGCGCTCAAAATAGGACGTGATTTTTTTGAGCGCCCAGCACACCGGCGACAACGCGCGATGCGCCGCGTAGAGCGGAATGCTCGTCCAACGGCACGTCGTCAGATTAAACGTCGAGCCAATCGTCTTCGGCAGGACTTCGCCGAGAATAATCAGCGTCAACAAAAAAAACGCGGACGACGCCACCAGCGACGCCTGACCGTGCGCGGCGGCTAACCGCGCCGTCTGCAACGCGGCAATCGCGAAATAAGTCGTGTTGATGATTAAGTTGCCCAATACCAGCGTATAAAGCACATTCGCCAAATCGGCGTGCAGGCGCAACATACACACGTCCGCCCAGCGGCGCGAGCGGCGCGCGGCGTTCAAGTCGGTCGCGCGCAACGAAAAAAACGCCGCCTCACTGCCGGAAAAGACCGCCGACAACAACAACAGCGCCGCCAACGCCGGTAACGCACTGGGGCTCATGGGGTTTGCCTTTTTTGGAGAGTTGAGAGTTTAGAGTTGAGAGATTAGAGTGTGGAGTTTTATTTTTAAGATGCGCGAAGCGCAACCACTGCTCAACTCTCAACTCTTAACTCTGCTCTTTCAACTCTCAACTCTAAACTCTCAACTCTAAACTCTCAACAAAAAAAAACGCCGGATGCCAACCTCCTGTCGGCATCCGGTTTATTCGATTTTTCCGGCTATGGCGTAGCGGAAAAGTTGCCCGTCCGTGGGCGAATATATTTGGGGCGGCGCCGTTGACCAAGCGACGGAGCGGCGTTTTTCAAGCAAAAAGTTCTTCCCGCACTTTGGTCAAGCGCTCCATCACGGCTAACATTTCCACCGACGGAATGCTCTGAATTAAATCGCCGGATTGCGGGTCGGTCATTTGGATAACCATTTTACCGTCTTCGCGGCGCACCTGCACGCTGACGGCGCGGTCGTCCGGCGGCGTCATTGCCGAGGCGGAAAAATCGAAACTATCCGCGTTATCCGCGCGAGCGACGGTCGGCACGGTGACAAACGTCTGCGGATTTTGCCGCGCGGTTGACCACAGCGGCGGCATCGGCGTCGCGGTTGAATTTATTGCGGCAAGCATGGGCTTACCCTCCTTCCGATACGGCGCGTTTCGATTTCAACTCACCGCGCCTTGACCATTTTTGCCGGCGGAAATACCGCCGGTATTTTTCGGTATTTTAGGGCGGACCAACGCGGTTCGCGAAAACCGTGCCGCCCGCCCGATTGAAAATTTTAGTAAAGGGAAAAGGGAAGAGGGAAAAGTTGAAAGTTGAAATATTAGAAATCCCTAACTTCTTTTCCCTTTTCCCTCTTCCCTTTCCCCTTTTTTCTCTTTACGCAATCAACGACAGCGCGCTTTGCGGCAGTTGGTTGGCTTGCGCCAACATCGACGTTCCCGCCTGCACCATCAGTTGGTTCTTGGTGAACTTCGTCGATTCCGTCGCCATATCCGTGTCGCGAATGTAACTCT
>JAISJR010000016.1 GCA_031261425.1 Planctomycetota bacterium | reverse complement strand
ACGCCGACCACCGTTGCCGTCGTTCTGGCGGTGGTGCCGGCGACGAAAAAATCGAGTAACTTTTTTGTCTGCGCCGGAGTTAAGCGCGAATGCCGTATTTTCACGCACGAAAAGCGTATCCACTAACCCAAATATTGTCAATTATCTATGCCAGCCCCTTAAGAATTAAGTTGTTTGATAACCTTGAAATTCACCGCCGTTGGACGAGGCAGGCTTTGCTAAATTCTTCCGACAGCCGACCCTGAAAGCACGAAACGTGAAAACCTCGACCAAACGCTGAAACGTTCTATTCAATTGCCACGCGCTTTAGCGCGTGGTTAGCGTTCCCGCTAAAAATGGGCTTTAGCCCAAACAATCATTCGGCTAAAGCCGGTGGAATGAAACCACATTTTTTATTTTGGGCTAAAGCCCGTTTTCTTTTTTGCCCGCCCACCACGCCTTAAAAGGCGTGGCAATTGAATAGAACAACCGCTTTGGTAGCGCGTAATTTTGTTTGTCGCGCTTCGCGCTCTTTTTCCGCAAAAAAAATCCCCGCACCTTTGACGGTGCGGGGGCGGAAGTCATTTTCCAATTCCAGATATTTTATTCAAAGTTGCGATTACGATTTTTTTTGCGTTATATCAGAAAAATCTTGCCATCGATATTTACCTCAATCGCGCTCGAATTTGAATCGATTCCTTTACTGCCAACTTCAAATTCTTGTTGTCTCCCCTTGTACTTATGGCTACCAAGATATTTACCCTTTACGCTATTACCGCCAACCGTCAAATCATATTCTTTACCCTTTTCGAGCATGATTTTTGCAAAAGACATCTTTAACTCGGTCGTTCTAATATCATCGGCTTCTATTTTTTTGATGTCGTCTTCAATCACCGCTAACGGGTCGTCTTGAAACATCCTTTGGTTTATTATCTTTCCGCTCTTGGTTTTAAATTTAATCCCTTTACAGTTATCCACACAAAAACTATCATCGTCATCTTGACGTGCTGAACTTTTGTATGGCGTGTTATTGAACGCCTGTTCCGACTCTTCCGGTATGGTAATTTCTAACCCGTCCAATGCTTTAATTGTTGATTGAATAATTTTAATCATAACACACCTCCCGTAAAATAGATTTGAAAAATTCAAAATGAGTTTATTGAGCGTTTCTGACCATTCACAACGTGAAATCAGAATTCAAGCGACCGCCTTTCCGGCGGCGGATAAATCGCGTTTTACGCCGCCGAAAAAGGCGCGAAAATAATACGTCATCATTTCCCGTACCATCCGCGCTTTTTCAGGGCGGCTTGGGTCGCCAAAGATAATTTTTCACATCCACTAAAGGTGTCGTGAGCAGCACTGAATTCTATCTGATTATCGCCGGTGAAATTAACCGTGGTCAGATTTTTACAATAATCAAACGCACCACTAGCGATTTCGGTAACACTACCCGGTATGGTTATTGACGTTAAACCGGTACACTCCTCAAAAGCGTTGCTCTTTATTTTGGTAACGCCATTCGGTATGGTTACCGACCTTAAACTGCTACATCCGCGAAAGGTCCCAATCTCGATAACCGTAACGCCAGCCGGTATGGTTATCGCGGTTAGACCGCTACAACCCTTAAAAGCATGTTCCTGTATCCAAGTAACACTATTCGGTATTGTTATCGACGTTAAATCGCGACAATCGCGAAAAGAACCTATACCAGTAACGCTATCGGGGATAGTTACCGATGTTATGCCTTTACGATCAACAAAGCCCCGCAGTCCTGTAACCGGAAATCCCTCTAATTCCGCCGGTATAACCACATTTCCGCCCTTGCCCACATACAAGGCAGTCACGCCGTTGCCGGTTCCATCAATTGCGACCTTAAAATCACTCGCCGGCGCATCCGCCGCCGCGACCGCGCCGCCCAACCATCCCAATAAAATTGCCGCCAACCCCGGCGCCAACGTCCTGAGAATTTTCATAATTACCCCTCCTTTTTTACGTAAAAAAATGAAATCACCTTGGATAGGTTCTAAAAAATTAAATCTAACAATTTCGAAACGCTAATTTCAGTTGGTGTGTTATTACGGTTGTTTTGCGCATCTTTATACTCAATTTTAATGCCATCTTTTTCGAGTCCGGCTAAATGTCTCTTGCCATCGTCTAAATTAAATTTTAGCGCCTCTATATACGCTTTATGGTCGTTTTTCAGCGGAGAAACATTTAATTCTGGCGCACGATAACTTGTGTCATACCAAAACAAGTATTTCACCTCTTGGTTAGTGTCTTTTATCGATTTCGATACTGAAGAGATTGGCTCTTTGTCATCACTCGACTTTTTTTTATCATTGCCAGCAATAATTAGTGTGTATATCAGCGATTTGCTTGGCAATTGCGCAATTATCTTATTGCCATCTTCCTCTATGTTTATGTTTAAATCGGGATATTGCTTCACTTTCTCCCGGAATAAATTTTTAATTTCTTCATCTTTTTTGATTTTCAAGCACGTTTCTTCCGCTTCAAATTCATTTTTTATTTCTATAATTTCCCCTTCTATTTTTTTGACTTCATCCTCAAATTTTTCTTTTTCTTTATCCAAATACTTTGCACGTTCAACCTCTTCGCGAATACCCATGTTCATTCCTCCTAAAAAATTTTACCTAAAAAAATACCCGTTAAAAACCCTGTTGGCGCCGAGCGGCTCGCGTCCGCAATCGCGTTTGACTCGTGTTACGCGGTCAACCCAATTCGCGCGGTTGGCGGTTAATCGCCCCACGTTGAAGCGTGGGGCGATTAAGAGCGGCGCGTAACCCGTTTTACTGAAAGTAAAATCCACCTCTATATCCATGTTTGCGCAGAGCGACTTGCATCGCCAAAGAGAATTTTTCACAATCCTTAAATACGGAAGCGTCTACGGTGGGTCTGTCTTCTTCACCATCACCAAAATTTATCCGTTTATCGCCGGTGAAATTAATCGTGGTCAGATTTATACACTCGGCAAACGCCCCCGCCCGTATTTTGGTAACGCTATTCGGTATGGTTACCGAGGTTAGACCTTCACAACCCCAAAAAGCCCCCCCACCTATTTGGGTAACGCCATCCGGTATCGTTACCGAGGTTAGACCTTTACAATTTTTAAAGGCGTATATCCCCATTTTTATAATGCGCTTCGGTATGGTTACCGAGGTTAAATTTTCACAATACTCAAAAGCGCGCTCCCCTATTACGGTAACGCTGTCCGGTATCGTTACCGAGGTTAAATTTTCACAATACTCAAAAGCGTCATCCCCTATTTCGGTAACGCCGTTCTGTATGGTTACCGAGGTTAAATTTCTACAATACTGAAAAGCGCGCTTCTCTATTACGGTAACGCTACTCGGTATGGTTACCGAGGTTAAATTTCTACAATTCGCAAAAGCATCCGCCCCTATTTCGGTAACGCTGTCCGGTATCGTTACCGAGGTTAAATTTTCACAACCATGAAACGCCCATGACTCTATTTGGGTAACGCTGTTCGGTATGGTGACCGAGGTTAGACCGTAACCACCATCACTCCCCCAGTGGCGGTAACAATCACTAAACGCCGCATGCCCTATTTTTGTAACGCCATTCGGTATGGTTACCGAGGTTATCCCGCAACAATACTGAAATGCGTACTTCCCTATTTCTTTAACCGGAAATCCTTCAATTTCAGCCGGTATAACCACATTTACGCCCTTCTCGCCCTTTTCCAAAGATTTTTTTGCGTTCTTGCCAATATACTTCTTGATAACCGCGCCGTCGCGGGTTTCATTCACCCCGACCTCAAAATCGCTCGCCGGTGTATCCGCCGCCGCGACCGCCCCGCCAAACCAACCCAACAAAATTGCCGCCAACCCCAACGTTCCGAGAAATTTCATCGTTCCACCCTCCTTCTTTTTTCGCCCATATCGGCGAATTTTTGCCCCAAAAAACCGAATCCACCGTGGATTCCGGCAAATGCTAAACTTATTTGACGCGAATTTTCGACAAAAAAAACTCCGTCCCCGCGCCAAAGCGCGAGACGGAGCGCAAAAAAATCGACCGGCTATCGAAGCCGTCGCGATGGTCGTTTCGTTGACGAAATGACGATTTACGGGGGGGGGGGAGTTATCAAAAATAGCGCTTTCATACGATTTCCAAAGTGTTCGCCCAAAGAAAAGAAATAAAACGAGTCGGGTGGGTCAATCGCTCAACGCGCCGCCAGCGCAGTGCTCCCGACCCTGAACAAAATTGTAGATTGCTATTTTGCCCTGTCAATGTCCTTCTTCGCCCCGCCGTCTTTCAGCGTTACCGCGAGATTGAACACCGGTTTTTGCGGCGTCGCGTCTTTATCGACGCTGAAATAGCCGACGCGCTCGAATTGGAATTTTTCCGCGGCGCCGAGTTCTTTGACCGCCGGTTCGGCGTAAATTTCCGGTATAATTTCGAGCGATTGCGGATTGAGACAATTCAGCCAGTTGTCGCGTTCGCCGTCGGGATTTTCCACCGTGAACAGCCGGTCGTAGAGACGCGCTTCGGCGGCGACCGCGTGTTTCACGCTGACCCAGTGGAGCGTGCCTTTCACTTTGCGCCCGTCCGGCGCGTCGCCGCCGCGCGTCGCCTCGTCATACGCGCATCGCAATTCGACGACATTTCCCGCCGCGTCTTTGATTGCCTCCTCGCACTTAATAAAGTAGGCGTAGCGCAACCGCACTTCGGCGCCGACCGACAAGCGGAAAAATTTCTTCGGCGGGTTTTCCATAAAATCGTCGCGCTCGATATACAATTCGCGCGAAAATGGAATTTTCCGCGAACCGGCGGCGGGGTCTTCGGGATTATTCACCGCGTCCAAAAATTCCTCGCGGTCGGCGGGATAATTGGTGATGACGATTTTCAGCGGGCGCAGAACGCCCATCAGTCGCCGCGCCGAGCGGTTCAAATCCTCGCGCAAACAAAATTCGAGGAGCGCCAAATCGACGCGGCTGTCGGTTTTCGCCACGCCGATTTTCAGACAGAAATTGCGAATCGCCGCCGGCGTGTAACCGCGGCGTCGAAAACCCGCGAGCGTCGGCAGACGCGGGTCGTCCCAACCGCGCACGTGATTTTCTTTGACGAGCGTGAGCAAGCGCCGCTTCGACAGCACGGTATAAGTCAGATTCAGCCGCGCAAATTCGATTTGTTGCGGGTGATATAAATTGAGTTCGTTCAGATACCAATCGTAAAGCGGGCGATGATTTTCAAACTCCAACGTGCAAATCGAATGCGTGATGCCTTCGAGCGAGTCCGATTGCCCGTGCGTGAAGTCATACATCGGATAAATGCACCATTGGTCGCCGGTGCGGTGATGCGTGGCGCGGAGAATCCGATACATCACCGGGTCGCGCATATTCAAATTCGGATGCGCCATATCGATTTTGGCGCGGAGCGTTTTACTGCCGTCGGGAAATTCTCCCGCCCGCATCCGCGCGAAGAGGTCGAGATTTTCCGCGACGGAACGGTCGCGGAACGGCGAATTTTTGCCGGGCGGCGTCGCGCCTTTGCCGGCTTGGAGCCGGCTACCGGCGTTCGTGCCGCGATACTCGCGAATTTCCGCGTCGTTTAAGTCATCGACATACGCCTTACCGGCTTTGATGAGTTGCGCCGCCCAATCGTAGAGTTGCTCGTAATAGTCGGACGCGAAAAACTCCGCGTCCCACTTGAAGCCGAGCCAGCGCACGTTTTCCTTAATCGCGTCAACATACTCTTGGTCTTCTTTCGCCGGATTGGTGTCGTCGAAACGGAGGTTGCACTTGCCGCCGTATTCTTTCGCCAAGGTGAAATTGATGAAAATTGACTTGGCGTGTCCGATGTGGAGATAGCCGTTCGGCTCCGGCGGAAACCGCGTGTGCACGCGCCCGTCGAAACGCCCCGCCGTGTTATGCTCGTTGATGATTTCGCGAATAAAATCGTCCGACATAAAATTGTGCCTTTCAGTAAAAAAAGTTGGTAGTTTTTTAATTGGTAGCAAACGCGCTTATTCCCCTCTACTGAGGGCTGGGGCGGACTATTCGCTGGCAGTCCGGCGTGGTTTGCCGGACTGACGGGGTGGTGATTTTACAGCCGCCGCGAAGCGGCAATGCGTAACAGCCCAGCCCAAAGGAAAATCGGCTCTATGATTTTCCGGCGGGCTGGGTTAGCATTGACGGAAAATGCGCTCTGTAAGAGCAATGGAAATTTCCGGCATTGCCCTTACAGGGCGGTAATTTATGGGCGATTTTTTACCCAGCGCGTTGCGCTGGGCTGTTACGCGCCGCCCCTATCGGGGCGTTTAGCGGAGTTATGTAAAATACCACCCTGTCAACCGCTGATAGAATGTCGCGGTTGCCACCCCTCCCGTAGAACATACAAGAGGGGAATTAAGCGGCGCTACCCCGCCTACAACGGCGCGTTGATTTTCAGCCACTCTTCTTCGAGCGCGTCTTTTTCGCCGCGCGCGGCGTCGAGTTCCCGCCCTAACGCCGCGCTTTTTGCCCAATCGCCGGCGGCGGAGTGCAACTCTTCGACTTGCGCCGCGATTTGCGCCGTCAATTTTTCGATTTTCCGCTCCAACACGCCGCTCCGCTTCGTCAACGCAAAACGCTCTTTGCCGGTTAAATCGGCGGCGGCGTTTCGCGCCGGCAACCGCGCCGGTTTCGCGGTTTCATTCTCGGCGTTTTCGCGTTCCAATTCTTGGACGTATTCGGCGAAACCGCCGTTGACGCGGCGGGCGCGACCGTCTTTGATTTCCAACACGCCCGTCGCGACTTGCGCCGCGAAACTCCGCTCGTGGCTGACGAAAATCACCGCGCCCTGATATTCGCCGAGCGCCTCCGCCAGCGCGGACGCCGTTTCAAAATCCAAATGGTTCGACGGCTCGTCGAGCGCCAGCACGTTGTCGCCGGTCAAAAACAAGCCCGCCAAACACAACCGCGCCCGCTCGCCGCCGCTCAACACTTTTATCGCCTTGTCGATTTCGCCGCCGCGAAACAAAAAGCCGCCCGCGATATTCGCGACTTCTTTGTCGTTTAAGTTGCGCCGGTTGCGGCGTTGCAAAAATTCGCGCGCCGTCAACTCCGGCGGCAAGGCGCTGTAAACGTGTTGCGCATAGACGCCGGCGGCGCAATTGTAGCCCCATTGAACTTTGCCCGCCAGCGGCGGCAACGCGCCGGTCAGCGTTTTCAACAGCGTCGTTTTGCCCTGCCCGTTGTCGCCCGCGACGAGCAAACGCTCGCCCGGCTCCAAGGTGAAATTGATTTTCTTCGCCAGCGGCGCAACGTAGCCAATCGCCAACTCTTCGCAATTTAAGACGGTTTTGCGTTGGCGCTCGACGAGCGGCAAGCGGATTTTCGCGCGGTTTTCCGCCGTTTCGACGACGGCGAGTTCGATGCGGTCGAGTTGTTTTTGTTTATTTTTGGCTTGCGCCGCGGTGTTGGCGCCGGCGCGATTTTTGTCGATGAAGCGTTGCAACTGCTTCATTTTCGCCGCTTTCGCGACGTTGGCGCGGCGGTCGTGCTCGACGGCGTCCCGCTGTTTGCGCAAGTGTTCGCTGACCGGCAACGGCGAATAAGTCAACTGCCCGCGCGATAATTCCAACGTGTGCGGACACGTCGCGTCGAGAAACGCGCGGTCGTGCGACACCACCAACGCGCCGCCGCGAAAGTCGAGCAGAAATTTCTGCAACAACAATTGCGTGCGCAAATCGAGAAAATTCGTCGGCTCGTCGAGCAAGAGAAAATTCGGCTCGTGTAAAAGTAGCGCGACGAGTTTGACGCGCATCCGCCAACCGCCGGAAAGCGCGGCGACGGGTTGTTCGACGAGTTCGGCGGTCAGCGCGAATTTATGGGCGAGTTCGGCGCACCGCCATTTTTCGGCGCCGCTGTCGCGTTGCAGATAATCGGCGACGGATTCGGCGGGCAGAAAATTTTCGTCCTGCCGCAGGAAGCCGAGCCGCAACGCGGCGTGGCGATAGACGGCGCCGGCGTCGAGTTCTTCCTCGCCGCGAATGACGCGGCAGAGCGTTGACTTGCCCGCGCCGTTGCGCCCGATAAGCGCGAATTTGCGCTCGTCGGTGAAGGCGTAGGAAATGTCGTCGAAGATGACTTTTCCGCCGAGATGGAGTTCGAGATGATTGAGGTCGAAAAGAGGAGGCATTATTCTCGCCCTTCCCGAATTACCGCCATTATTTCCGGCATCGTTACTTGGGCATCGATTCCCTCGACATCCAAAGGCGATTTTGCGGACTGCCTACTATCGTCGCTTAAAGATACTAATTTGAACCGCTTGCCGTTTTTGCGGGTAATGATTATTTCCTCGCTTAAAGCCAAATCAAACATCGTCGCGAAATGCTGTCGCGCTTCGGCATAATTATAGATTTGCATATTACACCTCCAAAATTTCTAATTCTAATTCCTTGCCGACGCTTTTCATCCGTTCGTCAAAAGTCAATAACGGCAATCGTAAGCGCGTGGCGATTTCCAAATAGTAAGCGTCATACGCATAAATGGCAAATTGACCGGCAATCGCCAACGCTTTCTCAAAATTCACGTCAAGCAAGCGCAAAGAGACGGCGCGGTAAATCTGGAACCCTTTAATTGCCTCCGCCGCCGTCAAAATACGTCTTTTACATAATCGCGATAAAGCGTTGCCGATTTCGTAGGGAAGCATTGCGGGCGATAAAATTTCAGCGCCTTTGGTCAACGCTATCACTCTGGCTTTGGGCGGCTCGTTGATAATCACCGCCATCAAAACGCTCGCGTCGATTAAAATTTTCATACGGTTTTACCCTCAGTTTATCAAATGGGTCTATTCTACCCGCCGCCCCCGCGTCTGTTGGTCGCGCAAGGCGGCGTGCAAGGTCGCCAATTCCGCTTCGTTTTTATTGAGCGCGGCGCGGCGGATTTCTTCCTGCAAGCGTTGTTTTTTCCGCGCCCGCGCTTCGTTTTCGCCGCGCTCCAAAATGAGATTCATTTCGTCCGCCGTCGGCGGCGGCGCGGGGTCGAGCAAACCGAGCAACGCGCCGCGCACCTCCTCGTTCGTCGTCGCCGCCGTCAGCGTCGCCAAGTCGGGACGCCCCGCCGTCCACGCCTCGCGCATCACGCCGGCGGCGGCGGCGAGGTCGGGAAAATGCCAATCGTCCGGCGGATACAAATCGACAATCCGCTCGCTCCATTCCGGCGACGCCAACATACAGCGCAACAAGGTTTTTTCCGCTTTTTGCCGCCCCGCCATTTTAGGAACCAAGGAAGAGGGAAGAGGGGAATTAGCGGTTACGGAATAGGGAGCGCTCTCTTCCCTTTTCCCTTTTCCCTCTTCCCTCTTCCCTTTTCCCCTCCGGTTGCGGCAACAAATTTTCATCGACCGCGGCGAGGAGCGCGACTTGTTGCCGCATCATTTGCCGGCGAATCGCGTTCGGGCAAAGGTTGACCACGCGCATCACGTTCATTACCGCCGCCGTTTTCGCGCTTAAATCGTTGCCGAAATTTTGCCCCAAATTTTCCTGCAATAAACAGGCGAACGCTTCTTGCGCGGAATTCAGAAATTCGCGAAATTTTTCCGCGCCGAATTTCGGCAAAAATTCCGCCGCGTCCTTGACCGCGAGGTCCGGCAAAATCCACAGCGGCGCGTCTTCCTGCATAAAAATTTCCCGCGCCCGCGCCGTCGCTTTTTTGCCCGCGGCGTCGGCGTCGAACAACGCCACGACTTTGCCGTCCTGCCCGACGTGCCGCCGGAGCAGGCGCACGTGGTCGGGCGTCAGCGCCGTGCCGAGCGTCGCCACGACGTTGCGGACGCCGTATTGGTGGCACATTATCGTGTCGGTGTAGCCCTCGACGATGATGGCTTCGCGCCGCTCGCCGATTTCCCGCGCCGCGAAATTCAAGCCGAACAACAACCGCCCTTTTTTGAACAGCGGCGTTTCCGCCGTGTTCAGATATTTTCCGCCCGCTTCCGGCTTTTCTTCGAGCACGCGCCCGCCGAAACCGACCGGTTGTTGCCGCGCGTCGAGAATCGGGAAGATGACGCGCCCGCGAAAAGCGTCGTAATAATTTTGCTTCTCTTCGTGTCGCCGCAAGACGCCGGCTTCGACGGCGAATTTCACCGCTTGGTCGAATTTCGCGCCGGCGTTCTGCCGCGTCAGTTCGTCGCGGATAAAATCAAGCAAGCCGTGAAAATCGTCGGGCGCCCAGCCGAGTTGCCACGCCTTCAGCGTATCGGTCGTAAAACCGCGCCCGCGCAAATAAGCGTCCGCCGGACTGCCGGCGAGCGCGCGGCGAAAATAATTCAGCGCCGTTTTATTCGCCCAGTAAAGCGCTTTTTTGTGGTCGCCGGACGACGCGGGACGCGGCGAGCGAGCGCCGTAATCGGATTTTTCATATTCCAATTCGACGCCGACGCGCTGGGCGAGATTGGTCAGGGCTTCGACGAAGTCGAGGCGTTCGATAAGTTCGACGAATTTAATGACGCCGCCCGCGGCGCCGCAACCGAAACATTTGAAGTATTGCCCCTGCGGATTGACGTTGAACGACGGCGTTTTTTCACGGTGAAAAGGGCAAAGTCCGGCGTAGTTGCCGCCGACGCGGCGCAACTTGACGCCGTAACTTTCGATGATTTGCACGATGTCGGCGGCGTCCTGCGTCCGCCGAATCGAGGTCTCTTTGATGTAGGGCATGGCAGTGAGCAGTCGGCGGTGAGCAGTGAAAGAACAATTAACAATTAACAATTCACAATTAACAATTGTGGAGTTTGATTTTTTAATTCGCTTCGCGCAATTTCAACTTTCAACTTTCAACTGCTCACTGCCCACTGCTCACTGTCCACTGCTCACTTTCTCCACCAACGCGCACAGTTCCCGATTGGCGGGCGTCGGCACGTTGACGCGCTCGCCTAACGCCGCGACCGCGCCGTTGATGGCGGCGATTTCCGTTCGCGTCGAGCCCTTTTGCAAATCCTGCCGCATCGAACTGACCGCCTCTTCGTCGCGGAATTTCGCCGCCAATTTGTTCAGCCACACGACGGCGGCGTTCGGCAAGCGGCAAATTTTTTCGACGACGGGCGCGTTGAAATTAGGAATTTTGACGGCGGCGATGTCCGCCGCGCGCATCACCGCAAACGTTTCTTGCAACGCCCGCATCGATAACGGACCGTAACGCGGGTCGTTAATCATTTGGCGCGGCGACAAGCCGCTGACCGCGTTGACGGCGTTGAACGCCGCGTTCATCGCCAATTTCGACCACTTCACCGCCGCGACCGACGGCGCCGCCGCAATCTCCAAACCGAGAGCGGCGCGGAAAATTTCCACCATCTCGTCAAACGCCGCTTGCCGCGCCGGCGTCGCGGCGACGCCCGCCAAATCGCGCCCGACCGCCAAACCGCAACGGTCGCTCCGCACCGTGATTTCGCCCGGCGCGGTCGCTTGCGCGTGAATAACCACGACGCCGCCGAAGACCTGATTCTGCGGCAATAAGCCGGCGATTTTTTCTTCGTTGCCGACGCCGTTCTGGACGCTGACGATGGTCGTCGTCGCCGGAATCTTTTCGCACAGCGCCGCCAGCGCCGCTTCGGTGTCGTAACTTTTCACCGCCACAATCAGCAAATCAAAGACCTCGTTCGCGACGGTCGTCGTCGCGCGCAAATTTTCTTTGACGCGCCGTTCGGAAGCGCCGACTTTGAGCAACAAGCCGTTTTTTTGCACGGCGTCGGCGGACGCTTGACGGGCGATTAACGTTACGTCGTTGCCGCCGAGCGCGAGCGCGCCGCCGAGATAACCGCCGACGGCGCCGGCGCCGAGGACGGCGATTTTTTTACCGGTTCGCGGACGGCGGGCGGCGGTTTCGGCGATTTTTTGCGCCACCGTCGCGGGCGCTTCAAAAACCAGCGAATGCGCCGCCTGGGGGACTTCGACGACTTCGACGGCGGTCGGCGCGAAACATTCGCGCGTCGCGGTGTTGTCGATAATCGCGTCGTTTTGCGCGAGCAACAACGTCGCGGGCGGCAGGCGGCGGGCGGCGATATTTTCCCGAATGAACCGGCGCATCTTGAACGTTTCCACCGCAAAACTCGCGGTAATGTCATGATTGCGCCACGTGTCGCCTTGGATATAGGCGGCTTTGTCGCGGCGGGTCGTGAAGTCGGACGGCGTGAAGAGCAACGGCGTCGCCGCCCGCCGGTTGCCGGTCGCGAGACGAAACAACGTTTTGACGCCGCCAAGCCAACCGAGACCGTGGCGGCGCGGGCAAATGCCCGGCGCGATGAGCGCCACGCTGTCAAAAAGCAGTCCGCGCCGCAACGCCGCGTAGGCGGCGAACATTCCGCCCCACGACAAACCGGCGAGATGCAAGCGCGAATGTTTTTTGCGCAGGGCGTTGCCGATTTCTTCGAGTTGCCGCAGGGCGACGGCGTAGGCGGTCAAATCGCCGGCGGCGCCGTCGCTGTGTCCCCAGCCCGGACGGTCGTAGGCGAACACCGCGAAGCCGCACCGCAATAGATTTTGCGCGGTCTCGTCGAACCATTCGGCGTGGCTCTCGACGCCGTGCAACAACAGGACGACCTCGCCGTTGGGATTTTCCGGTTGCCACTCGCGGCAAAAAATTTCCGCGCCGTCGCTTAATTTGCATTTGGACATTTTTCGCTTCCTTGTTTTGGGAAAGTTTAGAGTTGAGAGTCGTTTCGCGCAATTTTGCTAATTTATTCCGACAGTCGCGCTGAAAGCGCGAAACATATCAGCCCAGGGTAAGCGGCGATGCTCTATCAGCCGCGCCACCCTGGGTTAGAGGTTGCGGAGCAACCAACCGAAATTGGACGGT
>JAISJR010000014.1 GCA_031261425.1 Planctomycetota bacterium | reverse complement strand
CACGAATTAGACGAATTAACACGAATTTTTGTCCGTTTTTCGGCTCTTTAATTCGTGTAATTCGTGTAATTCGTGGACAAAAAAATCTCTCTTTTTTATTCGTAAAAATTCGCGTCTTTTGGTTGACCGCGTAAGTCGAGTTAAAAATAAAACTCCACGCTCTAAACTCTTAACTCTCAACTCTAAACTCTCAACAATGGGATTCCGCTATGATTGACGCCAACGCCAACGCCGTCGCCATTTTGTCTATCGGGCGCGAACTGTTGCTCGGACACACCATCGACACCAACGCCGCGTATTTGTGCCGCGAAGTTACCGCGCTCGGCTACCAAGTCGCCGTGATTCGCACCGCCGATGACGACCGCGAGAGCATCGTCGCGGCGCTTCGCGATTTGTCGGCGTATCGGTTTATTCTGGTTAGCGGCGGTTTGGGACCGACGCCCGACGATTTGACGCGACAGGCAATCGCCGATTTCGCCGGCGTCGAATTGATTTTTCACGAAGAATTATGGCAGGCGGTCGAGCGGCGTTTCGCCGCGTTGCACAAAAACATTAGCGTCGGCAACAACGCGCAGGCGTTCTTGCCGGACGGCGCGTTGGCGATTCCCAACGCTTGCGGCACCGCGCCGGGCGTGGATTGGTCGGGACGCGGGACGCGGCTGTTCGCGATGCCCGGCGTGCCGCGCGAAATGTATGCGATGTTCGCCGCTTATGTCGCGCCGATTTTGCGGCAGGCGGCGACGAGCGTTGTGTTTATGAAACGGTGGCATTTGAGCGGCGTCGGCGAAAGCGCGGTCGGCGAAATTATTCGCGCCGCCGCGCCGCTGTCGCCGGAAGCCGAAATCGGCACGACGGTTGATTATTTGACCGTTACGGTGCGGGTGCTGGCGACGGGAGAAAATTTGTCCGCCGCGCAAGCGAAAACCGCGGCGGCGGCGCGCGTTTTACGCGAAAAACTCGCGCCGCACATTTTCGCCGAAGACGGGCAAACGCTCGCCGCGACCATTCTGCAAATTTTACGGACGCGGCGGCAAAAATTGGCGTTGGCGGAAAGTTGCACCGGCGGGTTAATCGCCGCCGAATTGGTGGATTGCGCCGGCGCGTCCGACGTGTTGGTCGAGGGCTTGGTCGTTTATGGCAACGCGGCGAAACAACGCTTGTGCGGCGGCGAGGGCGAGCGGATTTTGCGCGAACACGGCGCGGTCAGCCGCGAATGTGTCGAATGGTTAGCCGCGGCGGAGCGCGAAAATTCCGGCGCGGATTACGCGGTCGCGGTCAGCGGCATCGCCGGACCGGGCGGCGGTTCGGCGGACAAACCCGTCGGCTTGGTGTGGGTCGCGGTGGCGCACCCGCAGGGCGAACACCCGCAGGGCGAACACCCGCAGGGCGTTGTCGCCGAGGAATATCACTTCGCCTCCGACCGGACGAGCAACCGCCACTTCGCGAAAAACGCCGCGCTCGGCTTGTTGCTGAAAACGCTCGCTCCGGTTGGATAAGAGCGTTAAATTTTTAAGCATCTTTGCGAATTTTAAGATTCTTAATCTCTTTTTTCCGCCGCCGCGGTCAAAAGTTCGCTGACGACCGGCGAATTATTTTCGCCGAGCATGCCGGCGGCGTCGGCGCGGCAACGTCCGCAATGGCTCATCTGCGGCAAAAATTCTCCGGCTTGACGGCGCGTCGCCTGCATAGCCGCGCCGGTCGGCGGTTCAATGCCGGCGAACGCCGAGCCGTTCACTCGCATCAGCGGAATGCAGTTCTGAATTTGCGCGCCGTGTTTTGCCGCGTATGCCGCGACCGCGGCGGCGTGTTGCTCGTTGACGCCCGGAATAACGACGGTGTTGACTTTGACCGTAATGCCGAGGTCGGCGAGCGCGGTCAGCGCGGCGGTTTGGCGTTCCAATAAAAGGGCGGCGCCCGCCGCGTCGCGATAAAAGCGCGGCGGCACGCGAATCCACGCGTAAATTTTCGCGCCGATTTCCGGGTCAACGGCGTTGACGGTCAGCGTAACGTGCGACACTTGCAAATCGGCGAGCGCGGCGGCGTGTTCGGCGACCGCCAAGCCGTTGCTGGCGAGGCAGAGAATTTTTTCGGGATGACGCGCGCGGACTAAACGCAACGTCGCGAGCGTTTCGGCGGGCGAGGCGAACGGGTCGCCCGGTCCGGCGACGCCGACGACGGCGATGGTCGGAATTTTCACGAGAACGGCGTCGAGATAATCCGCCGCCGCTTCCGGCGTCAACACCGCGCCGGTAACGCCGGGGCGCGATTCGTTCACGCAGGCGTAATCGCGGTTGCAAAAGTTGCACTGCACGTTGCATTGCGCCGCCACCGGCAAATGGATGCGCCCGACGCGATGTCGCGCCGCCGGATTGAAACAGGGATGATTGGGGAAGGACATAGTTTCACCTTTTAGAGTTTAGAGTTTAGCAGTGGTTGCGCTTCGCGCGTCTTAAAAATAAAACTCCTCTCTCTCAACTCTAAACTCTCAACTCTCAACTCTGCTCTTTAAGTTGCTCTAACCGAGTCGCGAAGCCGCTTAATTGTTGGCGGCGTTCCGCCGGCAGATTCGGCGTTTGTAAATCGCGCCGCACCGTTATCGCCAGATTATGGAGAATCGTCGCCGTCGGGCGCAAACTCACCTGCGTCGTCGCCGGTTCGCCGGTCGCCGGATTTGTCGTCGGGACGGTCAACTGCGGAATTTCACCGGTCATTCCGGCTTTTTGCCGCGCCGCCGCCGCGCTTAATTCAATTTCAATGCTTAACAAATGCGCTTCCCACCAGAGGTCGGACTGCGGGGGCGAGCGGCGCAGACATTGCAAACTTTCCGTCATCGCCAGCGCGAACAGCGCCGCCGGATTTTTCTCGCCGGCAACGGCGTAAGGGCGCGGCGTTTTTTGGCGGTCGGCGTAACGCGCTTCCGCCAAATAGACCTTCGCCAAATCCAACATCAGCGACCGGTCGTGCGGCGAGAGCGCGCGCAAACGCTCCACGTAATCCTCCGCCGTTTCGTAGTCGTTGTCGTTCAACATCGCGTCAACGTAAGCGCGTTTGGCGCGTAGCAACCAATTCTCAAACACCAGCGCGGCGCGTAAATTTCTTAGCGCGGCGGCGAACGGCAACTTGCCGCCGTGGTCGTCGGTCGGGTGCGCCGCGTCATACTGCGTCAGCGTGTCGATGGTCGCGACGGCGCGGTCGTAGTCGCGTTTGACCATTTGTCCGCGCGCGTCCGGCTCGCCATACAACAGCGTGACGAGCGGCGTTTCGACGGCGTCGAGGAGCCGTTGCCACGCCGCTTGGGCTTCCGGCGACGCGGCTTTTTTCAGTTGCTCCTGCCACGCGCTCCACAGGCATTTGCCGCCGCGCCGGCGCGGATAATTTTTGCCGAAGACGCGCCGCGCGTCGTCCAACGAGAGCAACGGGTCGAGCATCGCGATAAACACCGCCGCCTTTTCCCGACCCGTCTCCGAAACGTAGCCGCGCACCGCCAACTGTTCGTAGAATTGCGCGGGCGGCGGCAAGCGCGGCGTGAACGGACGCTGAAACAACGCTTGCGGATACGCCGTTTCGATGACCGTCCGCTTGACCAAATTTTCGTTGGCTGTTTGGTCGAGGCGCGTCAAATAAGCGCGCGCCGGCAAATGTTCGACCGCCGTCGCCGTCGGCGCGGCGACGAGACGCCGCGCCTGCCGCCACACGTCTTCGCGTCCCGCCGCGTTGATTTCCGCCGCCGCGAGCGCGTCGCGCCAGACCGCCAAATGCGGCGCGTAGGGCGTCGCCAACCACTCGTTTAATTTATCGGCGAGCGCGGTCGGCGAATCCTTGACCGCCGACAAAGCGGCGGGCGGAAAAATTTTCTCGACTTTTTCCCGCACCGGCGGGAACATCGTCGTCAGGTCGGCGGCGGTCTTGCCGGACTGAAATAAACTGCCGGCGGTGAAACGCGCGTCGCCCCAAAATTCGACTAATTTTTTGCCGGTTTCGACGGCGCGCGTCCACGACCGGCGCTCTTCGGCGTCCAACATCGCTTTCAGCGCCAAGCGCAAATCGTGATAAATGCCGGCTTCGGAGCGCCCCTGCCAATTGAGCGCCGCCGCCTGACATTGTTGCGCGGTCGCCGTCGCGCCGAGCGCGGCGGCGCGTTGTTCGAGGTGTTGCCACGCCGCGTTAAATTGCGCCGCGAGCGTCGCGACGAAGCGGGACGCGGCAATTCTCGGCGCCGCGTCGTCGATTTTTTTCAGCCGCGCCACGGCGACGGGCAAGTCCAATTTTTCCCAATCGACACTCCGCAAACGCGCTTCCGCTTTCAACCCCGCCGCCTCGTTTTGATAATTTTTCTCTTCGTCCGTCGCGGCGCCGCCGGTCGCGAACGTCGTTAAAAATTTATCGGCGGCGGCGACCGTGCCCGCCCAGTCCGCCGTCGCGTTCGCCGCCAGCACCGGCATAAAACGCGCGTCTAACAAGGCATTTTTTTCCTGTAAAAAAATTTGCCGCCGCTTTTCCGACAAGGTCGCGCCGTCGTTCGACAGCGCCGCCGTTTCCGCGTGCAGGTCGATAAATTTTTGCGCGAGCGCCAACGTTTGGGCGCGGGCGCGGGCTAACTCTTCTCGCGTCGCCGCCGGATTCTTGGACGTTTCGAGTTCGAGCGCGATTTCCCGCTCGCGTTCGAGCCACAGCGTCGCGCCGAAAAGTTGCAATAAAACATAACGGTCGTTGGTCGGCGACATCTCCGCGATGAGTTTTATCGCCTGCGTCAATTGTCCGCCGGCTTTGCAGGCGTCGATAAGGCGCAAATAGTCGTCGTGCTCGTTGCCGTAACGGACGCACATTTCCAACGCGTCGATGTAGTCGCGGCGGCTGGCGTCGGTGCCTTGCGTTTGGACGCGCCGCCGCGCCGTGTCGCGCAACAAATTGAGCGCGGCGGGAAAATAGGCGCGCGCGCCGGGAAATTCCGCCGCCGGATAATTCCGCGACTTCTCGGCGAAATCGTCGCGAAATTCCTGCACCAACAGCGACGCCGCGACATAAGCCGCGTCGTCGTCTTGCAGACGTTTGGCAATCGCCGCCAGCCGATACAAACAGCGCGGCACGAAACGGTCGCGGTCGCCCGGTCGTTGCAACCGCGCGGCTTGGGCGAGCGCGCCGACATAGGCGGCGCGGGCGCGATTGAAATCCTCTTCCGCCGCGCGTCCGGCTTGTTCCGCCGCGACGCCGTCGCGATAGGCGCGTTCCGCCTCGCCGACGAGAAGCGGCAAACTCTTGCTGTCGTCGTTGCCGGTCGCGAGCGCCAATTGGTTTTTCTTGCCGAAGTCCAGCAACAACTTGGTCTGCTCGTCGCCGCGCGCGCGGGTCGGCGCGTCGGCGGACGCCTGCGCGAACGCCGCCGCGCCGAGCGCCATTTGCGCCCACGTCGTCGCCTGATTTTTATCGTCAAGTTTCACGGCGCGGGCGGCGCGATATAAATAATACGGCGCGGCGATTTGCGTTTGCGCCAGCCCGACGGTGTCTTCGTCGAGTTCGCCGATGTCGGACGAGGCGGAGGCGTTGGCGTCGGTCAGGACGCGCATTAAATCGGCGTGCAGTTTTTCGGCGTGTTCGAGCGCCGCCGCCGCGTCGCCGGTGGCGCCGTCGGCGATTTCATATTGGGCGCGAGCGAGATTGGCGAGCGCCTGCGCGTAAGCGCGCCAGCCGAGTTGCCGCGCCGCGCGGGGCGCGGGCGGTTCGACAAAATAACGCTGAAAAATTCGCGCGACGCGGTCGGACGGATACGGATAACGGGCGACCTCGGCTTCCGCCTGCCGCCGCTGTTCGGGGCGCATCTGATTTAATTCCGTCGTCGTGAAGCCGGTGAAACGCGGCGCGGGTTTGCCGTCGGCGGCGACGAGCGGCTCGCGCTGAAAACCGAGCGCCGACATCCAATAGGCGTAAGGCGCGTAATCGTCGCGCCAAAAACTTTTGGCGATTTTGTCGCCGATGTAACGCTCGGCGTTTCTCGCGATGTTGTCGCGTTGCTCCGCCGTCGCCGGATAAATTTCCGCCGTTTGCCCCCACGCCGCCTCCGCCGAATGTTGCATCGTCAGCATCGTCGCCGCGAATTTTTCCAACAGTTCGCGTTGCGCCTTCGCCGCGGCGGGGTCGGAATTATGTTGATAAGCGTCCGCCAATTCCGTCAACGTCGCCGGCATCGGCGCGAGGAGCGCGTCGGCTTCCGCCAAGCCCTGATAGTAAAAATACGCCGCCATTTTCAGCGCGTTGTCGTTGACGGCGGACGCGGACATCAGCGCGAGGTCGCTGTCGCTGAATTGCGCGGCTTCCGGCGGCGCGCCGCGCGCCGCGCGGCGTCCGTTTTCGTCGAACCAGTCGTCGCCGGGGAAAAAGTAAGCGCCGCCGTCCGCCGACATTTGCCACCGCGCGTTGAACAATAAATTTTCGGCGCACCGGAAATACGCGGACAACAGCGCGCCGCCCGCTTCGTAATACGCCAGCGAACCCGGAATCAGTCGCGCGCGAATGGCGGCGAATTCGCGCACGACGGCGGGCATTTTCGCCAATTTATCCCGCAAATTATTGCCGAGGAGCAACCGTTGCGCCTGCAACTCCGCCGCGGCTTGACGCAAATAATTGGCGCTCGCCGCCGCGTAGGGTTGACCGGTCAGCGGGTTTTGTTCGCTAAGCCGCGCCAAATGCCGCTCGGCAAGGTCGGCGAAGCGTTCGCGCACCAACACCCGCGCGAAGTCGATTTCGTGGTCGAGCAACGCGCGGGTTTTCGCCTCCTCCGCCGTCGGCGCGGCGGTGAGTTCGAGCGCCGCCACGCCGCCCGCGCCGTAGCCGTAAAGCGCGTCGAGCCGCGAGCGGAGCGCGGCGATTTTTTCGTTTTCGCGTCGCAGTTGGTCGCGGAGTTGGTCGCGCTGTTCGGTGAGGCGGTCGAGTTGCTGTTGCGGCGCGCGCGTCAGGTTTTGCGTGAATTTTTGCATATTCTCGCGCTGGCGGCGCAGTTGCGGATTGTCCGGTTGCGTCGCGAGCATCCGCAAATAATTTTTCACGCGGGCGGCGTAGGGCGAGAGGTTGTGTTGGCGCGCCAATTTGTCGATTTCTTTCGCGGTTCTCTCGTCGTAGCGGCGACCGGCGTTTTCGGCGATGAATTGGTCGAACGCGCCGAGCGCGATGCCGAACGTTTTCAATTCTTCGGTCGGCGCCTTCATCTGGTCGCGGAGCGCGTTCAGCGGCGCGGCGATTTCCTCTAACCGCGCTTTTTCCGCGGCAATCTCCTGTCGAAGTTGGCGGGACAATTCGCGTTCGTCGCGCGACAGCGGACGCTTCGGCTCTTTGTCCTCCGCCGACAGTTCGCCGCCCGCCGCCCCGCGCGCCGCGAACGCGAAAAAAAATAGGAAGGTCAGGAAGAGGGAGCGCATCGGAGTTCCAATTAGATTCAATTAAAAATTAAAAATTTTTGTCCACGAATTACACGAATTAACACGAATTTTTTTTAACAGGAAGGACGCGAAAGGAAAAGAAGAAAGAAAAATTTTTGTTCTTCCCTGACTTCCGTTTCTTCCCGTTAAGTTTTTTAATTCGTGAAAATTCGTCTAATTCGTGGATAAGTTCTTTCTTTAATCGGAAAACGGACAAAAGGAAAGCCCACTAACCTTCGCTTCGCTACGGTTTCGTAATTCGTAATTTTTAATTTGTAATTTTTAATTGACTACTACCACACCGTCGGCAACAACATCCCGCCGAGCCAGACGGTTATCGCGACGAACACCGCCGCCAGCGCGAGTTTCGTCAGATAAACGTGTTTCCGCGCTACTCCCCCGATTTGCTCGCCGGTCATCCCGAAAAAGACCAGCAGAAAAACCGCGACGAGCGGCAGAATAAACATCACGTTATACAGGAGCAACAAAAAATAGCCGCGCGTTTTTTCGACGTCGTCACCGATTAGTCCGGTGATGACCGGCATATACGTTTGACCGGTGCAAGCCGCTTCGAGCAACGACACGACAATGCCGCTGACGAACGCGCCCGCCATTATCGACCCGCCATACGCCGCGCCGCGCAACCGTTTACGGATGCGGTTTTTCAAGCCGTCCGGCAAAACGAGCAACATTTTTTCTTTGCCGCCGCTTCGCCACGCGCGCCAAAAATCGACCAGCGACAACACCGCCGCCACCGCGACCATCGCCAGCGCCAACCATTTAATCGCCAACGCCACCCATTTGAACAACGGCGACGCGCCGAAGTATGCCATTATCTCAAAAAACGCCGCGCCGAGCGCGAGATAAGTCAAAAACACCGCGACGATAAACGCGACGCCGGTCGCTAAAATCAGCCGCCGCTCGCGTCCCGCCGCCGTCAGCATCGACACAAATAAAATCACCGTCGCGAACGCGCACGGATTAAAACCGTCAATCAAACCCGTCGCCAAAACGAGCGGCAACGTCGTGCGTTTGGCGAAAATTCCGGCGCTGTCCGCCGCCGCGTCGCCGCTACCCGCGCCGAACTGCGCGAAGTCCGGCGTGGTCGCGCCGCCGGCGAGCGCTTTTTCGATTTCGGGAAACAGGCGTTCTTTGATTTCGTCGCCGTCGAGACACGTCTTGCCGAAAAAGAGCGCCTGCGTGGGCGTGTCGCCGCGCCCGTAAAAATCCAGCGCTAAAATCATCGAGTTGAAAACGTTTTTGTCGGAGGAATGGTCGTGGCGGATTACCTGAATACGGTCGCCGAAATGCTTTTCCGCGTCGGCGACTTTTTGCTTCGCCGGCTCGCACAACGGACACGTCGGCGTGTAATAAAAATGCATCAGCAACGGCTCGCCCGCGCCCGCCGCCGCGCACAACCATAATGAAAAAATAAGTACTTGGAAAAACCGCATAATTTTTTCTCCGATAAGAGTAAGAGCGCGTTCACGAATTAGACGAATTAACCCGAATCTATTTAGTCAATTATTCTATCTTTGCGCCACTTTTCACGCCAAAGCATATTGTTTTTTTCTTTTTCGGTTAAACACGCTATTTCCGTGAAGAATGTGGGATAGCGCTTTCGTTTAGGAACATACGGGGCAACCGGCAACGGCGGTTTGAACCCTTTATCCGTAAATAAATCCGCGCCTTTTATTTCAAGAAATTGCTCTATCGGGAGTGCAACGGCAATATCCCGAATATCTCCGATGTTTAATGTAAGAGTATCGTTCACATAGTCCGGATTTTCGTTAACCTCTATCATTCCGCGAAAATCACGTGCTTTGTATTTTTTCATCTCTTCTGCTGTAAGAGGGACAGTAGCCGGATGTTGTTCGTCACCGATTTTTCCCAGGGATGTTAGATGTTCAAGCACAAGCCAATCTGACACGCCGTCCAATGTCTTTCTGTCAAATCGACCTTCGGACAAATCAAATGCTATGCGAAACTCTTTCTGGTCAGCATATCCCTTGGTTTTATGAAATTCGTTGTAGGCATCCGCAGAATTTATGTCCACATCATAAGCAACACGGCGGCATGCCAAATAATAATCTATGCCGCTAAATCTTGCTTCAATCGTAGTGCGTACTCTTCTTAAAAATTCGGCGGGGTCTGTAATAACAACGGCATTATCGCCAAAATATCGCATTTGTGAATCCGGTGTTACGAAATTGCCAGTGGCTTCGTTGTATTCGAGTGAAAACAAACAAAAGATTTTTTCTCGCAACAAAAGCATATCTATCAGACCGCTTTTGCGAAAGCCATCGTCAATCGGTTCGCCCGCTTCGTTTATCCAATGACCATAAGGATTAGGTTTGCCGCCTAAACTCTTTACATAGCCCTCCATAAAATCATCAATGGAAGGTTTGACAACATATGGTTGGCTTTGGTCTCGCGACCATCTCATAAAAGGCATAAACCAAGAAATGGAGCGCATAAATATTTCACCATCCAGTAGTTTTTCTGCAAATTCCTTGGCTGTTACTTTGACAAGGTAGTATGGCGCATGAAAGGCAATTATTTCTCTTATTTCATTGAGAAATTCTGCGGCTTTTTGTACTCCAAATTCAGATGCTTTGACCAATAGTTTTTCAGATTTGAATAAATCACGTTTTACCAAACTCCCTTCCGCCAATATGCCCCCTAAAAGAATCATTGCTAACGGCTCTTCTTGTTCTGACGATTTAGTGAGCAATTCGATTGCTTTTTGGTCATCGCCACGCCTGCGATACCATTTAGCGGCGAAATATTGTGCCTGCGAATTTTCCGTGTTTGCTAACATCAACAATTCAACAATGTTAATATTTTCATACAAAAAATTCTCGGCATCGTCAATCCCATATCTTATGGCTTTGGCAAACAAATCAAGAGCCACAGGCACATCTTGTTCAACTCCGATACCGCACAAATAACACCTGCCCAAATTAGCAAATGC
Source organism: Planctomycetota bacterium (assembly GCA_031261425.1). Taxonomy (GTDB): domain Bacteria; phylum Planctomycetota; class SZUA-567; order SZUA-567; family SZUA-567; genus MS499-59. The sequence continues at coordinate 16,722 of JAISJR010000014.1, read as the reverse complement.
GGGCGGTTCGTTTTGTTCGACACCTTTAGAAAGCCAATACACCGCCCTTTGAGTATCGACCTCAACGCCGTTCCCCGTTAAGTAGAACAGACCTAAGTCGTTAAAAACGCCGGGTAAATGGTAGCCGCGTTCTGCCGACGCTTCGTACCATTTTATGGCTTCGGATAAATTCCTATCAATCCCTCTACCTTGCTCGTAGCATCGCGCCAAATTACTCTGCGCAACAGCGTATCCCTGCTCGGCGGCAAGTTTGTGCCATTTTACGGCTTCGGCTGAATCTTCCACGACTCCGTGACCGCGCTCGTAGCAGTAACCTAATGTGGACTGCGCTCTTGCATGACCTTGGTTTGCCGCCGCGTGATACCACTTAATGGCATTAGGCAAATCACGTTTGATATTCTCGTAAAAGTCGGCTAAATAATACTGTGCGTCAGAAAGTCCTTGTTCGGCGGCTTTTGCAAACCAAATAAATGCTTTGCCCGCGTCAATTTCACCCTCTTTCGGGTTTATATAGTGTAATGCTAAGTTACATTGTGCGGTCGCATCGCCTTGTTCGGCAAGCGCAATCAATTTCATCGCAAGTTTGCTCATTGTTCGTTGTCCTCCTGCTCGTAATAGTAGGAGTAGTCCACGCCTTTCATAAAGACCTCGCGGTCATTGATTTTATCGGTCAAGGCGGGTTTCAATAGGGTTTTAATCCCTGCGTCGCTCCTTGTGCTTTGCTCCATCGCGGCGAGATATTCTTTCTTGCCGACGCGGCTCCAATCCACGCAGAGTTTCAGGTTCTTTTTGAGCATCAAATCAAGCCAAACGCGGGTGCTTCTGCCGTTGCCCTCCATAAACGGGTGAGCAACATTCATCTCCGCGTATTTTTCTACGATTTCTTCAAAGCCACTTTCGGGCATTGCCTCAATATGTTGTAGCGTCCCTGCCAAAAACTGCGCGGGCGCAAAACGAAAACCGCCTTTGGCGATGTTCAGCGTTCGGATTCGCCCCGCAAAGTCATACAGCCCGCCGAACAGATAACCGTGTATTTGTTGCAGACCTTTCACTGTGCCGACTTCAATGGTGTCAAGCAACGAACTGTCAAAAAGCGCGTATGCCTTTGTTTTGCTTTTGCCGTCAATGGTTTCATCGCTGTAAGTGAACCATTCGATAAAGCGATTCGCCTGTTTGCTGGGGAAATTTTTCGCAAGTTCTTTTACGCCATCATAATCAAGCACATTCGCCAATCGTTTTTTACCGTCAGGCGCGGTGAATCTGAACTGGGTAGTGCAACTACCCAGTTGATTATTCTCGCGTTTCAACTTGGCTTTGATATATTTCCAGTAGTTACGGTTTTTCTCGTAATCGTCCTCGCCTCGCAGAACGCCGACAATATCAAGCACGGAAAACCACCATTTGGAATTCGTGTCATCCCAGACGGCGCGGACTTCGCTGTCATCGAAAAAGCGAATTGAGATTTTATGCATACGCTCGCCACCCCCCCCCCCTGAAGAGAGCGTTCCGACTTCTATTTCACCGCAAACCCCAATCCCGCGAGCGCGCCGGTAAGTGCCGGCGAGTCCGGCGGCGCGACGACGCGGGTGTGCGAAAATTCCAAGCGCAACGGATAATTCGCCCGCAGTTCGGCAAATTTAGTCGGCGCCGCCGAGAACGCCCGACTGTCCGCCGCAATGTCATAGACCGCGCCGACCACGTCTTGCAACTCGACCAACAGCGGCGCTGTTGATTCAATGCCGATATGGCTGACGCAGAGATTCGGCGGCGGCGGACCGGGTCGCCAAGCGTTTTTGACGCCTAAAAACTCGGCGAATTTTTGCCGGACGATGACCGTGCCGTTGACTTTGCCGTCGTAGGAATAACCGGCGATATGCGGCGTCGCCAAATATAGCCGCCGCAGAAAATTGGGACGCGGGCGCGGCTCGCCGGCGTAAACGTCTAAAATCGCCGCCGCCGGTCGCCGCCGTCCGAGACCGCGCGACAGCGCGTCCTCGTCCACGACTTTGCCGCGCGCCGTGTTGATGAACACCGCGCCGTCTTTCATCGCCGCGAAAAATTTTTCGTCCGCCAATTTCACCGTCGAAAAAACGCCGCCGCGCGTCAGCGGCACGTGCAACGACACGAAATCGCTCGCGGCTAACAATGCCGGCAATTCGACAAAATCGGCGTTGCCCTCAATTTGCGCGCGCGGCGGGTCGTTGAGCAAAATGTTCATTCCGAGCGCCCGCGCCTTGCGGGCGACATTTTTGCCGACGTTGCCCGCGCCGACGATGCCGAGGGTTTTGCCGGACAGTTCGCCGCCGCGGTCGGTCGCCCAGCGCAACAACGCGGCGGCGACGTATTCGCCGACGCTGTTGGCGTTGCAACCCGCCGCCGAGGCGAAGCCGATGCCGCGGGCGCGCAAATAATTTAAGTCAACATGGTCGAAGCCGATGGTGCAGGTGCCGACGAATTTGACGGGCGTGGCGGCTAACAACGCTTCGTTGATGGCGACGGTCGAGCGGCAAATCAGCGCGTCGGCGTTGCGCAACGCCGCGCCGGTGATTGCCGCCGGCGGCAGTAGCGTGAGTTCTCCGGCGTCGGCGAACGCCTCGCGGATTTGCGGCTGATTTTCGTCGGCGACGATTTTCATCGGAGGATTTCCCGCCAAGTGAATTGTGGACAGGTGAAGTAGTGAACAGAAATTTGTGGATAAAAACGCTCTTACTACTCACTGTTCACTGACCACTGCTCTCCGCTCGCGCAACTTTTGCAGATTTCTGTCGTCGCGCCGCGTCAATAAATAAATTCCCGCGCCCGCCGCCAACACTAGCCCGCCCGTTGCAATACTCGCCGCCCACGCCGGCAACCACGCCGGTAATAATGGCGACGCCGGCGGCGTTATGGTCACGGTCAAACCGACGGCGAGCGGCGACCACTGCCAAGTTTTTTGTTCGGTCGCATACGGATATTTTTTCAGAAAAACGCCGTCGGCACGGATTAAATCGCCGCGGCGGAGCGGCGGCAAATTTAATAACGCCCACGTCCACGTGTAGCGACCGTTGTCGGCGACCGTCGCGTCGGCGGCAGTTACCACATAAAACCGGTCGATGCCGTTGAGCGGCGGCGTGAAACTGATTTTTTCCGCCGCCAAAAAAACGCCGGCAAACGCCACCGGTTCGCCGCAAAAAATTTCCGCGTCCGGCGCGGACATTAGGTCGGCGTAAGTCAAACCGGACGCCGTCGCGTCGGACGATGCCCCGCCGGGCGATGCCGTGCCGTGAGACGCGCCGTGGGGCGCGCCTCCCTGACCGGCGAGATACGCAAAAATATGCGCGAACGCGGCGCGTTCGGCGCGTAAATCGCCGGCGATTTCCAAGTCCAGCGGTCGCGTCCGCCGCGCCGAGAAAATCGTGTCGCGAAGCAAGGACAAATCCAATCGGTCAACCGTAACCGTCGGGACCACGGTCGAAGCGGCGGCGGATATTTGCGGTGGCGCGTCCGACGAAAAAAGCGGCGTGGTCGCACTTCTCCCGCGCAACCACGCCATGCCCCCGACAACCATTGCCAGCAAAACGCACTGCAACAGTATTTTCACCGCGTCACCTTCCCTGCCAACCCAATTAACAATTAAGAATTAACAATTAACAACGGTGGAGGTTAATCGTCAAAAATCGCTTCGCGCAATTTTGATAATTAACTCCTCAATTGTTAATTGTGCATTGTTAATTGTTAATTCGGATTGCCCCCCGCTCGTAATTATAACTGGACTGAATACTACTGTTCGTCTTTCAGCCCGATATGTCCGACCACTTTATACGGCTCGCCGTTGACGTCATACAGCACGTCTTCCGGTTGCGCGGCGGTTTCGGCTTCGGTCGTCGGAATGGTGTAGCCCTGATTGACGACCATGCCGGTGTTGACGGCGTGATTGATAATTTGCTCGTCGGCGCTCAGCGCCGACGAGCCGCGCGGATGCGCCGCCGATTTTTCCGCGCGTCCGCAACCGACCAAAGCCAGCGCCGCCGACAGTAACAGTAATTTTTTCATAATTAGCCCCTTTCAGAATGGTTAATTTTTTAATTTAGAATCGTTCGGTGGACCCTCAATTACAAATTAAAAATTACAAATTAAAAATGGCGGAATAATTATCAAAAATTTCGCGAAGCGACTTTGCTAATCAAACTCCATAATTTTTAATTCTCAATTTTTAATTTTTAATTGCTCCTGTTAGATGTCGCAACTGTCGCACATTCCTTCGTCTTTGTCGAGCATTTGGTAAGCGTTGCCCTTTTCGTCGAAAACCAATTTCCGGTGTTTCATCGGCGGCGTTGCCGCGGGCGGCGCCTCGACCGCCGTCAGCGTTTCGATTTGGTTGGCGACCGGCGGTTGATTGACCGCCGCCGGTTTGGCGGGCGTCGCGCAGCCGGCGCTCCAAACGCCGGCCGCGAGCGCGCCGGTCAACAGAAGTTTCCTATACATAAAATTGCTCCTAACGGGGAAATTGTTTTGAAAATTCCGCTAAAAAACTCGCCGTCTGATAACGGCGCAACCACCGCTGTTTTTCGGCGCCGCGCACGAATAAAATGGTCGTCGGATAGTTGCCGACGCCGAACGCGACGATTTCGGCGGCGTTGGGATAGAGCGCAATCACCGGCAAACCGTGGTCCCGCGCCGCCTGCCGGACCAGCGCCAGCATTGCCGCGCAGTCCCCGTTGTTGCGCTCGCTGAACACCACCACCACGTCGCCCAATTGTTCGATTTTTTCGCGCAACGCTTTCGCCCCGTCGCGAAATTTTACGGTTTCGGTAATGCCGGCGTCAACCACCAACGGCGCGTGCGGTTCGGCGGGCGCGGCGGCGGAAATCGGCGGCGGGGGTGTTTCCGGCGTTGGCGGCGGCGCGGACGCGGTTTGGCAACCGCCGAAAATAATGCCGAGCGCCGGTAAAAGATATTTCGTCATTTGACTGGTTTTCCAATCTGTTTTTTACTCGACTTCCGCAGTCAACAAAAAGACGCGAATTTTTACGAGTAAAAGAGAGAGAGAGATTTTTGTCCACGAATTACACGAATTACACGAAGTTAAAGAGCCGGAAAACGGACAAAAAAAATTGGAAAGCACACTAACCTTCGCTTCGCTCGGTTTCGTGAAAATTCGTGTTAAGTTCTTTTCGTGTTTATTCGTGCGAATTCGTGGACGAACACTCTTGTTTTTTTTCGTGCCTTGCGCGGACAAAGGCGCGGTTCGGAAACCGGTCGATTTTACAATTTATATTTGTCGCTTTCTTTGACCGTAGGCGTGCCGCGCCGCGCGGCGATTAGTTGGTTGTTATATTTGATGTCTTCCTGGTCGGTCCACGGCAACTCAATCATTTCCTCTTCGGCGTGCTTGAACACGAAATTGGTTTCCGGTCCGAGGATTTGCGACAGCGCGAAGCGGCTAATCGGGACTTTTTCCATCGCGCAGCCCCACACCGCGACCTGCAAATGCGCCAACGCCAAACGCCGTTTGTCCTCGCCGTTGGGGTGCGGTTTGTCTTTGAGCGCCTTGACGATTTTCACGCAATCGCGAATGTTGTCGGGGATATTGGACGCCGTCATTATGAACCCGTCTCGACCGGTAATAAAAAAGCGAATTTTAGCCGCCGCCGCCGTTTGAGCAATGAGAGAGGCGCAAAAACGGCAATTTTTGAGCGCGCGCGGGGGTGGTTATTTTTCGAGAATGTGCAAATACTCTTCGGTCGCGGCGGCGGCATACGCGCGATCGTTGTCCGCTTTGAAGCGTTGATAGGCGGTGCTGACCAAGCGATATTTCCCGTATTTTTCCATAAGCGTTTTTATCGCCGCCGCCGTCATCAAACCCTCGTTGTTGTAATTCGCAAAATCGCCGCTATATATGCGCGTTCCACAAATGATTGTAATCCGCTTCGACGTCATCGTAAGTGCGGAATTTTAATCGTTCAGCGATGGGTTTAAAAGCGTTTTTTTCTTTTTCTCGCTCAAATTTGTCGCGCCGTTCTGCCGCCGCAATACAGTAAAACTCAGTGATAAAATCTTGTAGTTCCATAAATTTTATGAACCCATCACGAAAGTCGGTTGAATGCTCGACCTCAAACACGCGAGTGGGAAAGCCGCGATTATTGAACCAAATTACATCGGTAAAGGTAACGCTCTTTTTGATTATTTTTTCATAAGTGAAAAGCGGAACCGCCGCCAACGTCGCCAGATTACCTAATGTTTTACCGTTGAAAATATATTTTTTGTCATTGGTGTAAGTATTTTCTACCTCTTTATTATTGTTGCCGATTTCTAATAGCATTCCTTGTATCTCGGCATGGCGGCGCGAGATTATTTCGGCGTTTTTTGGTGCTGCAGTTTGTTGCGGTAATTTATATAAAAATTCTGTCAACGCATACACGCCGAGACCAACTCGAGTGAATCTTTTATCGCGTTGCACTCTTTCCTGTATGGTCATGTCCGGGGTTTTGCCTTTGATTTTTGCCATATTTTTGTATTTGCCGATCTCACGATAGATAATTTTTAATGGCGCGAAGTATCCGTTGGCAAGCATCACCTGCTCAATGGCGGCAGAATAGGTCAGGTCTTTTTCGTTATCCATAATTCACTCCTTTTGAGGCGATGAGTTCCGAGTTCATCGCTTATCGGCGCCGCCGACCGCCTTGACAATGAACGCGGATAGTTTGTGTTTTGAGCCGATGTAGTTCATTTTTTGGTCAATTTTCGTTGGAAAATAATTTGCGGGAAACATACTCGGCGGCTTCATTATTATTCCTTGTTGTCCCGCCGCCCATTAAAATCCCTATCGTTTTCCGCCGTTCGGCGCGGTCAGGCGGCGGATGCCTTCGTCGATGCCGACGCGCGGCTCCCAACCCAAATCGCGGCGGGCGCGGGCGATGCTGAAACAGTGGTCTTTCGCCAATTGCAACGCCAAAAAACGGGTCATCGGCGGTTCCCACGCGGGGAATAAAAATTCGCCGACTTCCATTAACGCGCCGAGCGCGTAAGCCGCGCGATACGGCAACTTGAACGTGATTTCCGGCAAATTCAGGGCGCGCAAAACGCGGCGGATAAAATCCCAGCAATTCACCGGCTCCGGCTCGTTGATGAAATACGCGCTTCCCGCCACCGCCGGATTGACGCCGAGCGCGTCCAACGCCGCGAGGTGCGCGTCGGCGGTGTTTTCCACATACGACACGCTGATTAAATTTTTGCCGTTGCCGATTTGCGCGAGGCGTCCGGTTTGCGCTTTGGCAATCAGATGCGGAATCAAATTCGTGTCGCCCGGTCCCCAAATCAAATGCGGGCGCAGGGCGCACGTCAGAATGTCGTCGTTCGCGGCGAGCACCAACTTTTCCGCCTCGATTTTCGTTTGCGCATAGACGGTCAGACAACGCCGCGCGTAGGGCAGTTTTTCGTCGCCGTTGCGGAGGTTGGCGTTGCCGAAAACGACGCTCGGCGTGCTGGTATAGACCAATTTTTTGACGCCGGCGGCGCGGCAGGCGGCGAGCAAATTCCGCGTGCCGCCGACGTTGGTTTGATAGTATTCGCCGTAACGCCCGACGACGCCGACTTTCGCGGCGACGTGAAACACCGCGTCCACGCCGCGGACGGCGGCGGTCAGCGCCGCCGCGTCGGCGAGGTCGCCGACCACGGTTTCGACGCCGAGCGCGGTCAAGTCGGGATACGCGCGCCGACCGAAAGCGCGAATTTGATAATCGGGACGAGCGCGCAGTTTGGCAATCAAATGCCGCCCCAAAAAGCCGCCGCCGCCGGTGATTAAGACGCGAGTCATTTTTCTCAGTGGACAGTGGTCAGTGAGCAGTGGACAGTTTTCGGCGGCAATTTATTGCCGCCGATTGCAAGGCGCGAAGCGCGGCGAACTTCAATAGCCCGCCATTTAGCCCGCCATTTTAACGGCGGGGAACAGTGGACGGTTGGCGGCGGTCGGTGCAACGAGCAATTACGAATTAAAAATTACGAATTACGGGTTGATTGTCAAAATTGCGCAAAGCGAATTTGAAAATCACCATTTGTAATTTGTAATTTTTAATTTCTAATTTGCTCTATCCGTTGTCGAACAGGTCTATTGAAAGGAGTAAAAATGTCCGCCCCGAAAAAGAACGCCGCGCGCCCCCAAAGAACGACCGGCAAAGCCGGTAAAATCGCGCCGAAAAGTAAGAACTCGCCGGATAAAAACGCGCCCGAATTAAGTTGTTCCGAGTGCGCCGTCAGGAATTGCTATCGTCGCGATAAAAAATTTCCGGCGTTTTGTTTGACCACCGCCAATCCCGACGCCGTTCGCGCCACCCGCGAATTGTATCGCGGCGACGCGCCCGACGCGCGACTTGCCCGCGTCGCGGCGACCATCGAGGGCGAATACTACGGACGGTTGACGCGCGTCGAAGAAACGATTGTTTTCGCGCAAAAATTAGGCGTGAAAAAATTGGGCATCGCCAGTTGCATCGGCTTGCTTGACGAAGCGACGCAATTCGCCGCCATCGTCCGCGCCGCCGGCATTGCGCCGCGCACGGTGATTTGCAAAATCGGCGGCATCGACAAAACCGCAATCGGGCTTGCCGAAGAATTGAAAGTTTGCCCGCAGTGCCACGAGTCGTGTTGCAATCCGGTGTTGCAGGCGCGGGAACTTTCTCGCTGGGGCGCGGAATTAAACGTGCTAATCGGTTTATGCGTGGGACACGACGCGCTTTTTTACCGGCATACGACCGCGCCGACCACGACGCTGATTGTCAAAGACCGCGTCCTCGCGCACAATCCGGCGGCGGCGCTTTACACGGCGAAATTCTATTACAAACGCCTGCAAGACCCGAAAAATTTCCCCGCGCCGCGGGAAAAACAGAGTTGAGAGTTAAGAGTTGAGAGTTGAAGGTCGGATGCGCTTCGCGCGTCTTAAAAATAAAACTCCACTTTCTTAACTCTTAACTCTAAACTCTAAACTCTAAACTCTAAAAAAGGAAACCCTATGCGCCGTTTCATTCGCTTATTTTTATTGGTCGCGTTCGCCGCCGGTAGCGCCGGCGGCTTGACGAGCGTTGCCGCCGAAGACGCGCGCGCCGGAGACGCGCGCGAAATCGTCAATTACCGTTGTCCGATGCATCCGTGGATTACCGCGAAATCGCCCAATAGCAAATGCACGATTTGCGGAATGAATTTGACGCCGGTCTTTGCCGGCGACGGCAACGCCGCGGTCGGCGACGATTCCGTTAAGTTAAGCGGCGCGACGGCATCGATTATCGGCGTGGCGACTGCTCCGGCGAAAATCGCGCCGTTGGTGCTGACCTTGCGCGTCAACGGCGCCATCGGCGAAGACGACACGCGCCACCGCGCGTTGTCCGCCCGCGTGCCGGGGCGCTTGGAAAAATTATACGTTGACCAAGTCGGCATCGAGGTCGCCGCCGGTCAGCCGTTCGCGGATTTTTACAGCCCCGAAATGCTCACCGCGCAACGGTTGTATTTGCAGAATTTCCGTCTGCACGGCACCGCCGGCGCGGTTTCGGGCTCCGACCTCGCCACCACCCGCGAAAAATTGCTCGACTTCGGCTTAATCGCCGACGACATTAAAAAATTAGAAACCGAGCAAAAACCGTCGGAAAAATTTCTCCTTCGCTCGCCCTACGGCGGCACCGTAACCTCGCGCCGCGCCTATGAAGGGCAATACGTCAAGGTCGATGATGTCCTGTTTGAAATCGGCGATTTCTCGCAATTATGGTTTGTCTTCGACGCTTATGAGCGCGATTTGCCGCTGTTGAAAATCAATCAGCCGGTCGCCGTAACGCTGACTTCGCTCCCCGGCGAAACCATCACCGCGCCGATTACGTTCATCGACCCGAACTTAAACCCGACCACCCGCACCGCACGCGGGCGCGTCGTGTTGGACAATCCGCAGCGCCGCATTTTGAACGGACAAACCGCCACCGGCGTCGTGCGCATCGAAACCGCGCCGGCGTTGCTGATTCCGCGGAGCGCGATTCTTTACACGCACGCGACGCCGTGCGCGTATGTGGCGACGGGCGAGGGCAATTATCAATTCCGCCCGTTGACGCTCGGCAAAATCGGCGACCGCGAAGCGGAAGTTTTGAGCGGCGTCGCCGCCGGTGAAAAAGTCGTTACTTCGGCGGCGCTGATTATCGACAGTCAATCGCAACTCGCGCACATCGCCACGCCCGCCGCCGTCGCGCCGATGGCGATGGCGGAAAACGCCGCGCCGAAAATGCCGATGACGCCGGTCGTTTTGCCGGAGGATTTGGTGCGCGCAATGCTTGCCGCGACCGCGGCGCTTGCCGGCGATAATCTCGGCGAATATCAAAAACAATTGCCGATTTTGCAAGCGGCGGTGGGGCAAGTCGGCGGCGAGGCGGGCGAACTTTTATCGCCGCGGTCGGCGAAATTGGTTGCCGGTGAAAATTTGACCGAAGCGCGGGAGCCGTTTGAGGCGTTCAGTAGCGCGGTGGCGGATTTGGTGCGCGCGCAACCGGCGGCGAACCGGCAGGCGCGGATTTTTCAATGCTCGATGTCGCCGGTATTGGGGACTTCCCGCTGGTTGCAACCGCGCGACCAAGACGCGGTGCGTAATCCGTTTTTCGGTCTGACGATGCTCGATTGCGGCGCGGAATTGCAGTGAACAGTGGACAGTTTTCGGCGGCAATTTATTGCCGCCGATTGCAAGGCGCGAAGCGCGGCGAACCCGCCCGCCGTTTTAACGGCGGGAAACAGTTGACAGTTCGGGTAAATTCTTTATAGTGCGCCGCCTTGTTGTGCCGATAAGTGGTTTTCGGCAAGGGGGAAGGTGAGGGACGGGTTAGGGAAAAAGAGTTGCGCCGCGCTCGGCTTAAAATTCTTAGACCCTTAAAAATCTTTTCCCTTTTCCCTCTTCCCTTACAAAAGTCGAGGTCGTTATGCCGGAACTCGCCGAGCCGCCGCTGGGCTTACAGAATGAATATCGCGACCCGTTCATTCGCCGGATTAAACCGGTGGAGCGCGACCTTTTTGATTCCGAGATGCGCGGGATTAACGCGCGACTAACGGAAGCGCGCCAACAGCAAGAAAAATTTGAGACCAAAACCGAAGAGCGTTTTGCGGAAGCGCGCCAACAGCAAGAAAAATTTGAGACCAAAACCGAAGAGCGGTTTGCGGAGGCGCGCCAACGGCAGGAAAGTTTTGAGACCAAAACCGAAGAGCGGTTTGATAAAATTGACGCGCGGTTCGATAAAATTGACGCCAAGTTTGATAAAATTGACGCCAAGTTCGATAAACTCGACGCCAAAATTGACGCGCAGGGAACGGAACTGCGAGAAAGAATTGACGCGCAAGGAATTGAACTGCGGCAGGAAATCAAAGACGTGCGCCAAGAAATCAAGAGTTCAAATTCGCGGCAAACACAATTATTAGCCGTCGTTATTGCCGCTATCGGTTTATTAGTGGTCTTAATGCGGTTCATTGACCAAACGACGGTCGATGCGATTTTAGGACGGTGAGAAGAGCAGAGTTTAGAGTTAAGAGTTTAGAGTTTAGATTTGCGCCCTTGCGTTTCTTAAAGCCCTTAAAATCCTTAATCCGCTTAACCCCCTTAAAAATTTCTTAAAAGGAAAAATTCTATCAGCCACAGAATTTAGCGTCAGACAAACAGCCGTTTGTAGCGGCTAACCGATACGGGAACACAACAAAACTCCAACGTTTTACGAAAATTCCCGCATTAACAAACCGCACGCCCCGTTTGGGCGCTGTTGGTCGTGTTGTTGATGCGGGGTGTTGGAGCCCTTGTTGTGGACGCGAAAAACGGCGTCCTTTTTTTATTGCCGAAAACTCGCGTCAAATAGTTTTGGATAAGCCCGCATCCGTTTTGGATTCGGGCTTTTTTTTGAGGGAAAAGGCGGTGGGCGGTAAAAGAGCAATTAAGAACCTATCCGAATATCGCGGCTGTTTGCCCCGTTAGGGGCAATCTGTCGGTAGAAACGCCGCCGCCATAAAGTCGCGTCCCGTTAGGGACGCAATGTCGGTAGAAAAAAACGCCCCGCCGGGGCGTGATGATGAATAACCGGCGGTGGAGCGAACAGCGGTATCGTTCGCGTAACCGCCGGATAACGCCGAAAATAAATTAGCCCCGCAGGGGCGAAATTATGAATCGACGGCATACGAAATAATCCCGCCCCGTGCGGGGCTTGCCCCTGCGGGGCTTGCCCCTGCGGGGCTGGTCTTGCGGCGGCGCTTTTCCGGCGGTTACGCGCTTCGCGCTCCACCGCCGGTTATGCATAATCACGCCCCGTGCGGGGCGATTAGCGGAATAAATTATCAAAAAGAAGCGGCTCAACTTCTTTTCAGCGCGTTGTCGGTTTCGGCGATGATGCCGGCGCGGGTGCGGAGCGGGATTTTTTCCCAGTTATTGCAGAGGTAAAACAGCATATCGTCGTGGACGTAGATGCGGCGCGAGAGTTTTTCGTCGGTGAGATTTTTTTCGATGCGTTCGTCGATGTCGTTGATGGCGCAACCTAACACGGCGGAAATTTTCAGCAGGTTGCGCACGCCGATAGCGCTACGGGAGCGTTCGTATTGCGAGATTTGCACCGGTGAAATGCCGGCGCGCCGCGCCAGTTCGCTTTGGCTGAAACCTTTTGCCTGCCGCAATTTCCGCAGATTTTCGGCGATTTCCATTTTCATCCCCCTCAACCCAATCCGTAAAGCAGAATAAAAAAAAATTTTTTTTATTAAAACGGTATTGCGGTTTTCGGAAAATGATTTATAGTTCACCAAAGCATTTGTTCTTGCCGATAAAGAAAAGGGAAAAGGGAAAAGGGAAAAGGGAAAAGGGAAAAGGGAAAAGGGAAGAGGGAAGAGTGGGCAGTTTTCGGCGGCAATTTATTACCGCCGATTGACAGGCGCGAAGCGCGGCGAATTTCAATAGCCCGCCGTTTTAACGGCGGGAACAGTGGGCAGTGAAAGAGCAATTAAAAATTACAAATTAAAAATTGTGGAGTTTGATTCACAAATTCGCTTCGCGCAATTTTGATAATTACTCCGCTAATCGCGCTGAAAGCGCGAAATATATCAGCCCAGGGTAAGCGACACGCTCTACCGTCGCGCCACCCTGGGTAGCGGTTGATTGATAAAACCATCCGACAGTCCCGCCGTTAGGCGGCAAACGCCGCCTCCGGCGGCGAGAGCGGTTCGCCAAAACGCGGCGTTTTTTTTCGGCGGTTGCTTAAATCATTTGTTTATGTGTTTGGTGAGGCAGTGAACAGTAGTCAGTAGTCAGTGAACAGCGAGCAGTGAACAGAAAACGCTTTTACTGCCCACTGCCCACTGCCAACTGCCAACTGTATTTTCGTTTTTTTTTGGTCACTTTTTTCTTTTAAGGAAAGGAACAGGGCAATGAAAAGTTTCAAGGAAATCCGGTTACAACGCGCCACGGCGCGAGCGTGGAAGTTGATGTCCGCGCTATTATTCACCGGAACGGTGTTCACCGGCGCGGTGTTCACGGCGACGCCGGCGTTTGCCGTCGATGCGACGTGGACGGCGGGCGGCGACAACTCTTTAAATGGAGCGTGGGACGCTACGCAAGACGCAACTTCCCCCGGCTTTAACCCCGTCGCCCCCGACGGCACCACCGAAGGCAACACGTTTATCGACGTTACCGGCGCCGCCGCTAATGGCGCTTATACCGTTACGCTTGCCGACAACGACACTGTTGACACCACGGCAAGCGCGAAAAATTTACAACTCAAATCCACTACGGCGAATATGGATAAAACCGTTACGCTCGTAATCGGTAGCGGCACCGCGACGAAAGGGACCACCTTAACTTTGTCCGGCACGGATAACTCGGTCAGCGCCAACAGCACCATCGACGTTAAACTCGACGGCACGCTCGCCACCGCCGCCGGCGCGGTTCTCACCAACGCCGGCACCATCACCAACGCCGGCACGCTCACCACTACCGGCGCGGGCACGATTGGCGGCGCGGGCGATGTGAACAACAGCGACACGTGGAATATCGCGGGCACCGGCGCCAATGCCATCACCGGCACGTTGACCAACACCAACGCCGGCACCATCAAAGTTACCGCCACCGATGGAAAACTTCTTGGCGCGGGGACGTTAGACAACCAAGGCAATATCACGGTTGACGGCTCCGCCGACTCCGCCAAGTTGACGCTCGGCGCTATCGACGCCACGAAAAGTAAAAACACCGGCGACATCAACGTCAATGCGGGCGCCGGCACGGCGAAGTTAGACATTGCGGCGTCGGTGATTACCGGTCTTGGCAACATCAACTTAAACGGCGCCACCGGTAAAGCCGCGACGTTGACGACTGCCGCCACTTTCGTCAACGACGGCGGCACGATTACCTCGAACGCCACTGGCACGGCGAACGTGATTGATGTGATGACCACCAACAACGGCAATATCAACGTCGCGAGCGGCGCGTTGACCGCCGCCGCGCTCACCAAAAACACCGGCGTAATTACGTTGAGCAAGGACACGACGTTGACGACTGATACTGTTGCTGTTACCAACGACGGCACACTCGTGATTAACGGCGACGCGATGCTTGCCAGCGCGACCGGCTTTACGGCAACTGACGTAACCGGCGCCAATAACGGCACGATTGACTTCAACGCCGGTAAATTGACGTCGAGTGTTACCTCTTTTGCCAATCAAAACCTGAATTTCAACGGCGGCACCGTCGAGACCGGCGCGCTGACCACTTTGTCCGGCGTTGGCGCGACCGCGAACAAAGTGTCGATTGACCTCTCCGCATACACCGACACTGTCCGCAACGACAATACCAAAGCGCTTATGACGAGCACCGGTACGGTGGTTACGAGCGCTGAAGACCTGAATGTGAACTTCCTCAACACCGATAAGGTCAAGAACGGCGCGTATGATTTGGTTCACGCGGCGGGCATTACGGACACCGGTGCGGTGGACGAGAAATTTCGTAATCTCGATTTGCAGACCTACACCTTTGGTATTGTTGGCAACAATCTTCAGTTGGCGGTTACGACCAACAGCGCGTTGCTCAACCAAGTGGTCGGGGACGCCACGTCCGACAAAATCGGCGACGGGCAATCCGATTTCATTCGCAATTTGATTGACGACAACCTGAACAACGACCGTAATCTCACCAACGCGGACGTTCGCCAATTGGCGCAGGATTTGCGTAGCCGCGCGTTGGACCCGGTGCGTTTGTCTCGCGCCGCCCATGAATTGAACGGCGCCATCAACGAAGCGGCGCAGACCTATAACATTCTCGCGTCGGCGCAAATTTTTAACTCCGCGATTGCGGACTTGGTTACCGATTACGCCATTCAACAGAGCGTCGGCACGTCGGTTTTCGGCACGAGCCGCGACCGCGGCGCGATGGGCGGGCGTCCGACCGGCGCGACCGGTTCGGGTAGCGACAGTTACGCCACCGGTTTTGTCAAAGCGTATGGCGGCTTCGGCTCGCAGGGCGGGATTGGCGGTATGCCGGGTTATGATTTCCAGAACGTCGGCGCGTTAATCGGCGCGGGCTATCGTTTCGCGCGGGAGTTGGAACTCGGCGGTTTGTTCGGCTATTCGTATAACACCGCCGAAGCGTATCACGGCTACGGCGAGGCGAACGACCACACGTTGCGGCTCGGTCTCTACGGCAATCTGAACTACGATAATTTCTTCTTCAACACGACGCCGACGTTCGGCATCCACCTGTTGAGTTCGGAGCGTTACTTCCGCGAACTCGGCTACGGCACGGCGAAGAGCGACGACCGCACCGGTTTTGATTTCTCGTGGTCGAACCGTTTGGGCTATGTGTTTGAGTTGCCGGCGAACTTCTTCCTCACGCCGAGTTAAGGTTTGGCGATGACGTATTACCGCGACCCGCAACACTCGGAAAGCGGCGCGCGCGGGGCGAATCTGAAATTCGATACTTATGATTCGTGGTCGTTGCTCCAAAGTTTGGAACTGCGGGTCGGGAAGAAAATCAACGTTTCGGATTGCTTCGCGATTTTGCCGGAATTCTGGGCGGGCTGGGAACACGATTATCTGACGCCGAACCGCGTCAGCGCGGTGCTGGCGGGCGACACGAGCCGCGGTTACAGCGCGCCGGTGCTGGGTATCGCGCAAGACCGCGCGTTGTTGGGCGTCGGCGTCAAAACGCTCATCCGCGACAAATACGAAGTGTCGGCTCGTTACGACGCGCGCATCTGGGGCGAAGGACACAATCAGCAGTTCAACGTGGGGTTTGCGGTGAAGTTTTAATTGACGCGAAGCGTCTATTAAAACAGAGTTGAGAGTTAAGAGTTTAGAGTTGAGAGAGTGGAGTTTTATTTTTAAGACGCGCGAAGCGCAACCACTGCTCAACTCTTAACTCTCAACTCTCAACTCTGCTCTTTCTGGGCGTCCCCGCTCGAACCTCCTTCTATTGGTTAATGAAACAGGTCCCCTGCCATCAGGAAAGCCCACTTTCATCCCAAACGAGCGGGATACGCCCGCCTAATAAAAAAAAAAGACCGCCCAGAAATGGGTGGTCTTTTTTTTCAAGGGCTTTAAGGCGATTTAAGAATTTTAAGAATCTTAAGATTCTTAATCGCCTTAACCGTCTTAATTATTCCGACAGTCGCGCTGAAAGCGCGAAACATATCAGCCCAGGGTAAGCGGCGATGCTCTATCAGCCGCGCCACCCTGGGTTAGAGGTTGCGGAGCAACCAACCGAAATTGGACGGT
>JAISJR010000071.1 GCA_031261425.1 Planctomycetota bacterium | reverse complement strand
GATTCGTAATGCCCAATATCATCGGCGAAATCGGCAAAACGATGCGCCTGCCGCGCCCCGCCCCCAACGCTTGCGCCGCCGTTTTGGACGACGACGGCGTGCTTACCGCGACCCGTCTCGGCGCGACGTTTTTCGCCGACTGCGGCGACGACGCGCCGGACGATTTGCCTGATGATTCGCCGAATGACGCGCCGCTCGCCGAAGAAATCGCGTCCGCGCCGCGTCCGCGCCGGTTTGGCAAAGCGCCCGACGACGATTATCAAACCGGCAAAATTTTGGGCGCGGGCGGCTTTGGGCGGGTGGAGGAAGCCCGCCAAACCGCGCTCGACCGCGTCGTCGCCGTCAAGTGGCTGGCGCCGGGCGGCGGCGAGGCGCGTTTCCGGCGCGAAGCCAAAATCACCGGCGCGCTCGAACATCCGAACATCGTGCCGGTGTATGATTTAGGCGCGGACGACGGCGGGAATTTATACTACGCGATGCGGCGGGTGTATGGGACGCCGTGGGTCAAGGCGTTCGACGACAAAAGTTTGCCGGAAAATATCGACATCCTGCTCGCCGTCTGCGACGCGGTCGCCTACGCGCACGAAAAATGGGGCGTCATTCACCGCGACCTGAAACCGGAAAACGTGATGCTCGGCGACTATCACGAGGTCTTGGTCGTGGACTGGGGCTTGGCGGCGGGAATGACGAAAAATTCGCCCGCGCCGCGGGTCGCCTACGCCGACGCCATCGCCGGCACGCCGGCGTATATGGCGCCGGAAATGGCGAACGGCTACGAACATAAAATCGGCTTTCACAGCGACATTTACCTGCTCGGCGCGATACTGTTTGAAATCGTTACCGGCGAACAGCCGCACACCGGCGGGAGCGTGACGGAATGTTTGCAAGCCGCCGCCAAAAATGAAATCGTCGAAGCGTGGGTGGACAGCCCGTTGCTGAAAACCGCGCGGCGGGCGATGGCGACCGCGCCGGAGGAGCGCTTCGCCTCGGTCAAGGAATTGCAGGCGGCAATCCGCCGGCACAGCGAGAGCATTATTATTTCGACGCGCGCGCGGCAACACCTGACCCGCGCCGGCAAAAGCGGCGATTACGGCGCGTATTTCCGCGCCATCGGCGGTCTGTTGGAGGCGCTCGAAATCTGGGACGACAACGACGACGCGAAAAAAGCGCTGACGCTCGCCACGCGACAATTAACCGCGCTGGCGCGCCAAAACGGCGACGAGAATCTGGCGGGAAAGTTGGAGGAGAGAGTTGAGAGTTGAGAGTTGAAAGTTGAGAGTTGAGAGGTGAAAAATGGCGCGAAGCGTTTCCGGCTGTCGCGCTGAAAGGGACGCAGTCCCGTAGCGCGAAATATATTAGCCCAGGGTTTGCGGGCGCGCGGCATCGTCCGCGACGCGCGGCTCTTTTATTCCCCTCTACGGAGGGGTGGCAGGCGCGATGCGTTTTCGCGCCTGACGGGGTGGTTGCTCGCGTTACCCAAAAATTCGGCAACCACCCCGTCAATCGGCGAAAAAGCCGCCGATTGCCACCCCTCCGTAGAGGGGAATAAAATCGGTTGGCGCTTCGCGCCATCTTTACCCAGGGTGGCGCGGCTGATAGAGCGTCGCCGCTTACCCTGGGCTAACATATTTCGCGCTTTCAGCGCGACTGTCGGAAGTTATTAAATCGGAGGTTATTAAACAGGTCTAATAAAAATTCTCTTCGCGTTTATAGGCGAGAAATTTTTCGACCGTCAGCGAACTGCCGGCGGCAATGCCCAACAAGCCGCTGGCGCCATACCGCGGGCGCGACCTCGCGCCGTCGTCATGTTTCTCCGCCGCCGTTCGCGCGCAAAGATTTTCGCGTATCGGCTTCGCTTCTAAAACTAAGGCGTCCATAAGGCGCTCCTTAAAATAACCGACATTCCGTCCCTACGGGACGGATAACTTTTCAAATGCCGTTTTCTACCGACATTTCGCGCCTACGGCGCGGCTGGCGGAGGCGCTTCGCGCCATCTCAACTCTCAACTCTCAACTCTCAACTCTCAACTCTCAACTCTCAACTCTCAACTCTAAACTCTAAACTCTAAATCTGCGCGTCCGTTTCGTTCGCGTCAAAGAGCGACGTGTCGCGCAGGGCGGCGCGGAGGCGGTCGAGTTCGACGACGAATTTTTCGAGCGCGTCCGGCGATGGCGGCGTCCCGCTCGCCAATTCCGGCGCGGCGGCGTCCGGCGTCCCGTTTGCCGCGTCCGGCACGGCGGCGCTCAATAATTCCCGCGCGGCGGCGGCTAATTCCCGCGCGCCGACGCTCTCCAAGACCGCCGCGAGGGCGCCGAGTTCGTCCCGCGACGGATTTTTATCCGCCGAATTTTTACCGGCGGCGATGGGCGCGGCGTCCGCGACCAAACGGCATAATTCCCGCAATTGTTCGCGATATTTTTTCCAATTGCCGCCCGCGTTGAACACGCCCTGCTCCACGTCGAGTTCGGCGACAAAATCCAAATCCATCCGCAACGACAAATTCTCCGCCCGTGCCGCTTCCGGCGTCACGCCGGCTTCGCACAGCGTCAATTTTTCCGCCGGCAAATAGCGGGTTAAGATGGCGTTGAGCGTGTCCGCGTCGAGCGGCTTGGCGATAAAATCGTCCATCCCCGCCTCGACGAACAGTTGCCGCGCCGCCGGCGTGGCGTTGGCGGAAAAGGCGATAATCGGCAGGCGCTCGCCGCGCTCCCGCCAATGGCGGGCGGTTTCGCAACCGTCCATTCCGGGCATCATATGGTCGAGCAAAATTAAATCGTATTCTTTCAACAGCGATTTGCGGAGCGCGCTCTCGCCGCCGTCGGCGGTGTCGGCGGTGATGTTGTGCTCGGCGAGGAAGCCCATCGCGACCGTCAAATTCACCAGCGTGTCATCGACGACCAGCACCCGCGCCCGCCCGTTGGAAATCGCGAACAAATTATTATAGACGTTGTTGGCGACGATTTTCAGCGCGTCGCCGGCGACGAGCGGGAAATACGCGGTGAAAGTCGAGCCGCGCCCCTCTTCGCTTTCGACTTCAAGCGTCCCGCCCATCAAGTCGAGAATTTTTTTGACTAACGACAGTCCCAACCCCGTGCCGACCACGCCGCGGTTGCGCTGTTGGTCGAATTGCGAGAAAGCGTCGAACAAACGCGGAATGTTGACGGCTTTAATGCCGCGCCCGCTGTCGATGACGCGCGCCGCCAAATAGGGCTTGCCGTCGTCGCGCACGGTCTCGGTCAGGATAAATTCCACCGCGCCGCGCGTCGTGTATTTAATCGCGTTGCTAATCAAGTTGACGATGATTTGGCGGACGCGCAGTTCGTCGCCGAACAGCACCACCGGCAAATTGTCGTCGCGACGGGCGCGAAATTCCAAGCCCTTTTGTTCGGCGAGCGGCTTGTTGACCGCGACGATTTTCACAAAGAGGTCGTGAATGTCGTAATTGACCGGCGCGATGTTGATTTTGCCGGTTTCGATTTTGGCGAAGTCCAACACGTCGTTGACCAATACCAACATCAAGCCGGTCATCTTGCGAATGTCGTATAAATAATTCCGATACACCGCGCTCAACTCGTCCACCCGCATCAGTTGACTCAACCCCAAAATCGAATTGAGCGGCGTGCGGAGTTCGTGGCTCATTTTGGTAAAGAACTCGTTTTTCGCCCGCTCGCCGCGCGCCTCCGCCTCGATGCGCTCGCTCTCGGCGCGCTCCAACGAAGCGAACGTTTTGGCGACCAACCGGTAAATCACGCCGCCGAACAGCAACACCACCACCGCCGCGACGACGAGCGTGTAATACGCGAACGCCGTCGCGTTCGCCAGCACGGTCTCTTTCGGAATGACAATCGTCAGCGTCCAGTTTTCTTTGGAGTCGCCGAGCCGGAACACATACGTCACCGTCAACAGTCCTTTGTAGTCCAGCACCTCCGCCTCGTCCAACGCTTCCGCCGACAAATACGGCGCGAGCGTGCCGGGCGGCTCGCCGATGCGGGACAAATCGTAGTGCGCAATCGCCGCGCCGTCGTAGGCGTATAAAATCGCCCGTCCGGTGCCGTAGGGCTTGATTTCCTCAATCAGCGGTTGCATAAAACTAATGTCGAAAGTTACGCCGATAAGCCCGACGATGTGGCGCGTTTGGAAATCGACAATCGGCGCGGTCAGCGTGATGACCCACGTCGGACGACCGGCGACGGTGCGCGGCGTCGGACGCCCGACGGTCATCGTCTCGCGCAAATTCGAGAGAGCGTAGCGCCAATTGGCGTAAGGGCGTTTTTTGATGTCGCCGTCTTGGCGGGTGAAGCGCGAAATGTAATTGCCGGAGTCGTCGCTGTCGGCGGTGTTGGCGTATTGGGCGGCGAGGTCGTCAAGCGTCTGCGGTTGCCAGACGGAAAAAATATCGATGATTTCCCGCCGCGCGATAATCATCGACTCTAAATTGGCGTCGAACAACCGGCGGCGAGAATCCGGCATAATGTATTGGTAGTTGCCCATCGTTTGCGCCAGCACGCTCGCCACGTCGGAACATTCCTGAAAATGGCGTTGCAACTCGCCGCCGTGGGAGACGGCGAGTTGGCGCAACTCTTCGGTGGCGGTAGCGGTTTCGTTTTTGAACGCGCGATGCAGGACGGCAAGCGCCATCGCGCCGACCAGCGCGACCGTCGCCGCGATAATCGCCACCGTCAGCCGCCGCCGCAACCGGCGGGAATTGGGTTGGAGGTTTGCCATAGGTTTTACCAATCGCCGCAAAGCGGCGTATTCCCCTCTACGGAGGGGTGGCAATCGGCGGCTTTTTCGCCGATTGACGGGGTGGTTGCCGAAACAGGGACGATGCAAGCAACCACCCCGTCAGGCGAGATAGAGCGTTTCGCCTGCCACCCCTCCGTAGAGGGGAATTAAATTAGCCGCGCTTTCAGCGCGACTGTCGGAGGTTATTAAACAAATTCAATCCGCTCATAATTGTTAATTGTGAATTGTGAATTTTTAATTTTCACTTCGCCGCCCGTTTAATTTCTATCATCCACAAGTAGCCGTCAATAAGTCCCCGTTCTTGTCCCCAGCCGTTGACGCGCGTCGCCAAATTTTCCATGCGCATATCTTTTTTCAGGTCGGCGGCGTAGAGCAATTGCGCGGAGAAAACGTAGGAGTCGAAGTTCTTTTCGCCGGCGAATTTGGCGGCGAGGATGCGCACCTCGCCGATGCCAATCATTTGCGGGTCCACCGCCGCGGTCGCCCGCCAGACGGCGGAATTTTTATTCATCAGTTGAATATCTTCATTGGAAATATCAATGGAAAACAGCGGCAAATCGCGGCGATTCTCCGCGCACAAAGCGTCGAGCGCGCCTTTGGCAAGTTCGTCGTAGGGCGCCCAAATCGCGTCCGCCGCGCCGACCGGAAATTGCGGCAGGGTCTTCGCCAACGACGCGGCGGCGCCTTGGCGGGCTTGCGCGATGCTTGCCGGCGCGACAAACGCGACTTCTTTAATATCGCCGCTCGCGAGATAGCGGTCGTAAATCCTCTGCCGGCGGTCCAACGGTAAAATCCCCGGCGGACAGGACACGCGGATAACCCGCAACGGTCGCCGCTCCGCCGGAAAATTGCCGACCAACGCCGCGAGCGACAATTCGGCGAGATAGGTGTCTTCCTGCGCCGTCGCGGTAACGCCGGTCAAAATCGGCTGACGGTCGTCGCCGTCGGGATAGGGCAGAGTGTCGAAGGTAACGACTTTAACGCCCTTTGCCACGGCGGGCGCGAGCGCGCGATGCGCCCAGTCGTTGCCGCCGTGCGATAAAATAATTCCGTCGTAATCGGCGGCGATAACTTTTCGCAACAATTCCTGACACTGTTCGCCGTCGCCGCCGGTGCAGAACGTTTCGACCCGAAAGCCCAACGCCGCGCCCTCTTCGGCGCAACCGCGCAAAAATTGCCGGCTGAAATCGCCGTCGGTGAGGTTGATAATCGCGGCGACCTTGACGACGCCGTCCGCCATCGCCTGCGGCATAAAGCGGCGCAACAAATCGTCCCGCGACGGCGGCGGCGCCGCCGCGTCGTCCCCGCCGCAACCGGCAAGAAGAACGGCGGAGAAAAGCAAGCAAAGGAAAGAGCGGATGGACATTGGGCGGATTCCGGCGGGTTAAAAGCGTTTTTTTAATTAAAAATTAAAAATTAAAAATTAAAAATTGTGGAGTTTGATTTTCAAATTCGCTTCGCGCCATTCTTAAAACTCAATCCGAAATTTTTAATTTTTAATTTGTAATTTTTAATTGTTCTTTTCAGTTGTATTTATACACCGTTTCGTTAATCAAACAGATGGTTTGCTCGAAGTCGCGCAGGGATTTCGACAACGCTTGTCCGACCATACTGAACTTGGCGATTTGGTCGAGGCGCGGGGCGTAGCGCCGGCGCTCCTCCGGCGTGAACACCGCCAAAAACAACCGGCACGCCCGCGCCAACGAAATAATCGTCGCGTCGCGGGGCATCGGGATTTCGTCGCTCTCGATAATCCGCCGCAGGCGCGTTTTCACCGCGAGAATTTCCTCGTTGTCCGCCACCGGATAGCACGGCTCCTCAAACACCCACCAGATTTTACGGTTTTCGCGTTTGAGGATTTTTTTCTCGACCAACCCGTTTAACACGCGGTCGGTCAAACGGGGAATCCGCTCGACGATTTCGTTCAGCCAATAAACAATCGGGCGTTGATAATCCTCGGCAATCAGCAATTTCAACACTTCGTCCAATAAATCGTCGAAGCGCATCCGCGACGGCTCGGCGACGTAAATCATCGTCGGCGTCGCGTCGATTTTCCGCAAGAAACTTAACTCCTCCAACAACGCCGCCGCAATCGCCGTGTCCAACGACACCTGCGGCAGAGAACGGACCACGCCCTCCTCGTCGTCTAACGCCAACAGTAACAGTTCTTCCGCGAAAGTCAGCATTTTTGATGCGTTTCCTAAACCGTAAATGGACGACGATGGCGACGGGCGGCGCTCAACCAATTAACAATTAACAATTAACAATTATTGTAAGGACGCGCTCCGCGCATTTTTAAAAATAAACTCCGACAGTAATTGTTAATTGTTAATTGTTAATTGTGAATTGTTAATTGCTCCTGCGGTTGCCGGCGAGGATTAGCGCGTAATACAACAACTGTGAAATCGCCGCCACCGCGGCGGCGACGTAGGTCATCGCGGCGGCGTCTAAAACTTCGTTGACGCCCGCGCGTTCCGGCGCGTTAATCACGCCGTTGTTGACGAGCGCCGCTTTCGCGCGGCGCGAGGCGTCGAATTCGACCGGCAGAGTCACCAATTGAAACAGCACGACCGCGCCGAAAATAACGACGCCGAGTTTCGCCAAGCCGAACGCGCCGATAAGCATCCCGAACATAATCAGCGGAATCGCCAAATAACTGCCGAATTTCGCCGGCATCACGAGCGCCGAGCGCAGTCCCAAATAAGCGTAGCCGCGCGCGTGTTGCAGGGCGTGTCCGGCTTCGTGGCAGGCGATGCCGAGCGCCGCGACGCTCGCCGCGCCATAGACGCCGTCCGACAAGCGCAACACTTTGGCGGACGGGTCGTAATGGTCGCTCAACATTCCGCCGACTTGCTCGACGCGCACGTCGTTGACGTTTTCGCGGCGAAGCATTTCCGCCGCCGCCTGCGCGCCGGTCAAATGCCGCGCATTGGCGCAACGGCTCCATTTTTCGTAAGCGCTCTTCACGCGCCGTTGCGCCCACAGCCCCAACAACAGCGGCGGAATCGTCAGGAGGATGTAGAGTCCCATCGGCGGCGCCCTTTTTAATTCGTATGTTCGACAAACGCCGAAACTTTATCCGTTGTCCGCGGCTTTGCAATTGACAAAGAATCGGCGGGATTTAATCTTCGACCCGTTTTTTAATCAGACCAAAATTTAGACCAAAGAGGAGAAATTTTTATGCCGAGCATTCCGATTAACCAGATGAATCGCGGGCAGGCGCTCCGCTGGACCGACGGCGAAATTTACGCGATTATCAGTATGGACCACGTCAAGCCGGGCAAAGGTCCCGCGTATCAGCAAACGAAAATGCGCAACGTGCAGACGGGGAAAATTATCGAAAACCGCTACCGCTCGGAAGACCGCGTCGAACTCATCGACGTTGACCGGCAGGGGTGCAGTTTTTCGTATCAAAGCGGCGACAACTACGTTTTTCTCAACGATAAAACCTACGAGGAAGTCGAAGTGCCGGCGACGGTGTTGGGCGAGGGCAAATACTATTTGCTCGACGGCGTGTCGGCGACGGTGATGTTAGCCGAAGGGCGGGTTTTAGGTCTCGAACTGCCGGCGTCGGTGGTAATGACGGTAACGGAATGCGACCCCGGCGTGAAAAACGCCACCGCGACCAACGTGTTCAAAAACGGCGTGGTCGAAACCGGCATGGCGGTGCAAATTCCGCCGTTCATCAACGTCGGCGACAAAGTGAAAATCAACACCGAAGACGGGCGGTATTTAGAGCGAGTGAATGATTAACGCGGATTGTTGATAATTCAGAATTAAGAATTCAGAATTAAGAATTGAACGCGTATAATTCTGCATTCTTAATTCTGAATTCTTAATTTCGAACATCGGCATCCCTTATGAACGACTGGCATTTTTACGCAATGGCGGCGATGCTGATCTTGTCGGCGACTTTTTCCGGCGGCGAGACCGCGTTTTTTTCTCTGCGCCCGGAAAACCTGAACGACTGCCGGCGCCGCGCCAAATTATCCGACCGCTGGTTGCTCGCGCTTCACGCCGACCTCGCGAATTTCCTCTATACTCTTCTGCTCGGCAACCTCATCGTCAACACGCTCTATTTCACCGGCGCCGCCGGCATCGCGCAATCGTGGTATGAAAAAGGCGACATCGGCGCCGCAGTTTTCATCGACTTCCTCTTATTACTGCTCATCATCATCGGCGGCGAAATTTTGCCGAAAAGCGTCGGAAGCGCCCTCGCGCTGACGCTCTGCCGCGTCTTGGCGTTGCCGCTGTTTGCGATGCATCGTTTGTTGGCGCCGATTGTCGGCGTGATCCGCGCGATCACCGCTTATTTCGAACGCGCGTTGTTTCCCGCGGCGCCGGCGCCGGACGCGCGGGAAAATTTGCGGCGCCTGTTCGAACACTATCATCACGCGGGAACGGTTACGCATCACGAATACAGTTTTATCAGCGCGGTGGCGGAGTTGGGAGCGATTCGCGCTCGCGAAATTATGACGCCGCGCGAGGACTTGGCGACGGCGCCGGTTGGCGCGCCGCGTGAGGAAATTTTGGCGATCGCGCGGCGCCGCAAGCATAACAAAATTCCGTTGCGCCGCGCCGATAACGAACAACTGACGGGCTTCATCGACGCGCGCGACGTGTTTTTTTTAGCGCCGAACGCCGAGGTGAAAAACTGCGCGCAAACATTGTTGGTGCTGTCGGAATACGCTTCCGCCGAACGCGCGTTGCGCGAATTTTTGAGTAGCGGCAAAACCTTGGCGACCGTGTTGGACGAACGCGGCGCCGATCTCGGCATCTTAACCTTGATCGATATTATCGGGGAAATTTTCGGCGAATTTAACGTCGCCGGCGCCGACGAATAGAT
>JAISJR010000018.1 GCA_031261425.1 Planctomycetota bacterium | reverse complement strand
CCGACCGGAAAGAATACTGGTATGATTATCGTGATATGAATGGAGTGCTATTTTCCTGCGTGAAATCGACGCTTGACGAGTGTCGCGCCGCCCGCGACGAATGGACGGTAACGAAATACCTTCGCGGCGAGGTGGAAAACCAAGACCCGTTGGTCGTCGAATGGAGCAAAAATACGAAAGAAATCATTGCCCAATCCAACGCGCGGCTTGCCGAAAAATTCGGATTGCCTCACGGTCAAACGAAAACCGCCGCGAAAAAAGAATCGACTGAATCCACCCAAAAATCGCCGAACATTTCGCCGCGCCGACACGACAAGGGCGCTTCTCGCTAATTCGTTCTGCCGCGCATTTCTTTTTGGCGTATCCCAATGATAGCCGAACACATCACGATGAAGAATACCGCCAAGAGCAGTATCGGGCGGCTCGTGGACTATCTCACCGACAGGCAAAACAAACAGTCGCGCGTCGCCGAAATATGGGCGATAAATTGCGTGGCGGCGGTTGCCGGCGAAGACATCATCACCGGCGACGAGATTGAAATCGACGACGAAATTAACGATATTGCGCAAGAAATGGAAATGACGCAACTGCAAAACACCCGCGCCAAAGACGACAAGACGTATCACCTCGTCATCTCATTCCCGCCCGGCGAAGAGCCGACGCTCGCCAACCTCCAAGAAATCGAACGCTCTTATTGCGCCGCGCTTGGCTTCGCCGAACACCAACGGCTTGCCGTCGTTCACCGCGACACGGATTGTTTGCACTTGCATCTTGCGATAAACAAAATCCACCCGAAAAAACTGACCATCAACACGCCGGCAAAGGACTATTACAAGTTGATGAAGACATCGGCGGCGTTGGAGCGTGATTTGGGCTTTACCAAGACCAATCACGAAGCGCGTCCGGGCAATCCGGCAATCACCGCCAGCGAAAACAAAATTGCCAAAGCCGAGCATTTCGGCGCCGAAACTTTGGCGACGTGGATTAAGACCAATTGCGCGGTGAAAATCGCCGCCGCGACAACGTGGGAAGAACTGCACCGCGTCTGCGCGGAAAATGGTTTGACCGCCAAATTGCACGGCAACGGATTAGTGTTTCAGGAAACCAACGCGGATAGTCCGCTCCAAGGCATCGCGGTCAAAGCCAGCACCGTCAGTCGCGAATTTTCAAAGGCGAAATTCGAGAAAAAACTCGGCGCGTTTATTGCGGCGGATAGTCCGCTCCACGTCGCGCCGGAGGCGGAAGCGAAAAAAGAAATTTCTGACGCCGGAGAAAAACCGCCGCCGCGCTATGCCAAAACCCCGCCGAACGCCGGGCGGATAGTCCGCCCCATACTTTTCGCGCAGTATCAGCAAGCGTTTGCCGCCGCCAAAATCGATTACGCCGCCGCGAAAAAACAACTCGACGCTTTCCGCGCCGACGAAATCAGACAAATCGCCGAGAAATACAAAAGCGAACGGGGACAAACGAATCGCCTCTTAAACCGGCGTTTGCGGACGGTGGCGTTGCAGACGGAAATCGCGAAGTATCGCACCGAGTTGCGGGAGAAATATCACGTCGGCGGCTATCTTGAATGGTTGCAAAACCAAGCGAAAAACGGCAATGAAGACGCCTTACAATCGCTCCGCCAACGCGCGTTTTCGTTAGTGAAACGCGCCAATTTCGTGCGCGGCGAGCGCGAAGAAATCGAACGCAAAATCAAAATCACGCTCGGCAAAATCGACTTGTTGCAAAAAGACGGTGGCAAGGAATCGGGGAAATGGGAGTTAAAACGGCTAAACGAGCAACTTGATAATTTGCGCCGGAGAGAGAATGAACTAAATCTGCGCCGCAACCTCGAAGCGTTCGAGCGGCAACTCGCGTCCGGCGTTTTGGAAAAATCGGCGGCGGAGAATTTGCAAAAAGAAGTGGCGCGGTGGCGCGGCGAATTGGCGGAAATCGACACCGTGACCAAGCAAGGAACGCTCATTTACCGCGTCGGCAAAGAGGTCATTCGCGACCGGCGCGACGAACTTTTCGCCACGCAAGACATCAATCAAGACACCGCGATAATGTTTCTGAAAATGGCGCAATCGCGTTTCGGCGACCGGCTGAACATCACCGGCGCCGACGAATTTAAGCAAAAAATGGTCGAAGCCGCCGTCGCCGGCAATCTTAAAATCGAATTTATCGACCCGGAATTGGAAGCCCGGCGGCAAACGCTTCTCGCGGCAGAGACCGCCGCCGAGCGCATCGATTTAGCCGTGCCGTTTGCCGACCGTGAAAAAGCCAAAGCGATAGGGGCGCGGTTTGACGGTGCAACAAAGAAATGGTTCGTTGACCGGCGCGAAGTTTCCGCCGATAAAATCGCACAGTGGTTGCCCGCTAACGTTCCCGCGAAAAAAGACGAGGCAATTCAACGACCACTGCCGGAAAAACCGCGTAGCAATGATTTCTCGCGGTAAGACCGCAATCTTATGGCTATACACCAAGAGGAAAATCGAGAAATAAGCCGATAATTGAATAAGGCGAAAGGAAAAACGATGAACGATGACGAAACGAAAGAACTCGAACGGCAACTCGCCGAAGTCAAGGCGCGTTACAGCAATACGCCGTTGTGGTTAAAAGCGCCGAACGGCGAGCCGTCAAATTTGACGCCGGCAGAATGGGCGTTCGTCCACACTCCGTATTTCAAGGAAAAATACGGCGACTGGGAAGCGTTGCACAGTCAATCCATTTTACAAGACGAAGCGGTAGCCAATTTGCCTGCCAACAATGTTCCCATCGTTAATCGCAAAATAATTGACAGCGCAATTGACTGGGTAAGAGAACACCCCATCGGCGAGGCGAACACGAAGATAGGAGTAATTTTTATCACCGTCAACGGCATTCGCGACGATTTTAGTCATACCGCTTATCCCAATAAACTCTACGCGATTCCGGCGATAAAACCGGCTCTGGAAAATGGGGCGTATTTAGGGGCGTTCAAAGATTTTACCGGCAAGGAAATCGACAATCATTATTTTGCCGCCCCGATAACTATTGACCGTCAGCGGAAATGTTTATTTATTCGCGTCCGTGAAAACGTTAATGGCAAAAACCTTTATGTTCACGAATTGTTTGTTGACGATGAAATAAAAAAAGCCGAAGGGCTTAATTCTGCTCTGGCGAAAATCGGGAACAGGATGCAGACTGTTGACCCGCGACAGAGCAGAATTAAACCCTCCGACTTCTACCGAAGTTTAATCAATCAAGTTTTATCCGTCAAGCCGGAAATGCTACGGATTGCGCTTGCCGCAAACGGCGAGCCGGACTGGGCAAAAGAGTGGTCGCAGATTATCGGTGAACCTCCGACACCGGAAGTCGGCGACAAAACCAATCGCGAAAATGGCGAGCAATCCATCGACCCCGCCGAAATTAAAAAGGCGTATGCAAAATTGGCGAATGATTCTTGCGCCCAAGCCGACGCGGAAAATTTTGGAAAATGGAACGCGAAAGCCGAGCAAAACCGTCACCTACAAGCGGCGCAAGAACGGATAAAAGCGAAGTTAGAAAAAAATCCGCCGTCGCGTTTCCCCAATATTTTCACTTACAATTCGCGCGTAGAGAAATGGCAAAGTGAAATTCAAGAGTGCGTCCGACAGAGTTGGCTTTACGCCAACGAAACGGACAAATGCGAGCATTACGGAAACGAACGCGCCCGAATTGACAACCTTTACGTCTCAATGGACAAGCCGCAGGATACGCGAGCCAAAGAACTGATGCGTGAGAACGGCGCGGACATCATTGCGCGGTATAACGACGTGCTGAAAAAAGAAAGCGAACAACAAGCCCGGCAACGTGAAATCGAACGAGCGAGTGAACAATCCAAGCCCGCTCCGACACAATCGCGCGGCAACGATTTCTCGCGGTAAAACCGCAATCCCATATCTTGTGATGGGGCAAAAACACGGCATTATTTAACTCGTTTGGTCTTAACAACTACAACTTTTAGCCGCCGGCGCCGGCGCCGATTTTTGACCACAAGATATAGGAACGCGCTTCGCGTAAATCAAATTAGTCCCAAATCCACACCGGACGCGCCGTGCCGGTGATGTCCGCTTCGTTCTGAACGCCGAAATAACGCGCGTCAAACGATTGCGGCGAGTAGTCGGACATCAGCAGCACTTCGCCAACGGCGAGGCGATAATCGGTCAGCGTCACCGGTTTGAGCGGGCGTCCGCCGCCGTCGAATTTAAGCGGCTTACTGTTGGGCAACATCGCGCCGTTCACCGTTACGCCAGCGGCGGAAATCGTTACCACGTCACCGCTTGCCGCCGCTAACTTTTTCAACAAATAATTACCGCGCTTGAAATAGCCGTTGGCTTGCGCGGCGCGAAAAATCGGCGCGTCGGGCGGCGCAAAAAACACCAAGTCGCCAATCACCGGTCGATAACCGGCGTTCATTTTGTAAATCCCGCGCGGGAATGAGGGCGACTCGTTAATGTGCCAATCGAAAAAGTAGAACACGCAAAAAGTAATGAGAAACGCCGCGATGACGCCGCCGATAACGCGCATCAAAAAGCGTTCAAACCCATCACCGCTGGGCGTGAATGTTGTTATTTGGGCGTCGCGTCTTTTTTCTTTGGCGTCCGCCGTTAAAAAAATAATCATCGTTTGTTGGGCGCGACAACCGGCGCAACTGTCGCGATGTGGAGCGTCCTCGACGCTTGCCGTTGTCGGCACGATTGAGGAGTTGCTCATTTTTTGCCTTTTTGCACGTTAGAATAATTGACGATAAAAAATTGTTCTCAAATTGAGTTGACACGGCGTTTTCGTAAAATCCCGCGCCTACTTTTAACCACTACCGAAAGGAGAAAACAATGCCCACCATCGCAGAAGCATATCGCGAACAAGAAGCGCCGGATTTAACCGCCGAAGAAATCGAAGCCCTTGTGCAGAACGCCGTGAAAAAATATCTGTCGCCGGAAGAACTTACCTACACTAATTGTAATAGACCATATTTGCAAGGACGGACGCGAACGTTCACCCTTAACGAAATGTGCGCCTTGAAAAAAGCCATTACTTTGACCGATGGCGAAGAATACGAAACCTTGCACCATCTTTGCCCCGTGCTTCCCGATTGGATTAAAGGGATGAAAGATTTCTTCGGCAAAGAATGGGTGCTTGATTATGACGGCGATTTTACCGCCACTGAAATTAAATACGGAAAGGACTGGTTAGAAAAATGACTGCTAAAAAAAACAAAAATAGATTGTGGGATGCTCTTGATTACAACGTTTTTCGCGTTGGTCAGGCAAATGAAACTGTTGCGGCAAACAATCTAAAAGTCGCTAATGATGAATTTGCGAAATCGCTTAAAGATTTCACTGCTGACAATTCCGACAACCTTTTGCGTTTGATTGCCGTTGGTTATGGCGTATTGAACAGTCAAACACAATTGATGTCCACTGATGACGACCGCGCAAAAGTCGCCGCCGTGCAGAAAAATTATTTAGCGTTGCTTGGCACAGCCAAGCAAATGGTGAAAGACGGTTTCGCTTATATCAAAAGCACCATTGATACTACTGACGCTAAAAATGATTACGCGGTTTTGCCCAGAAATCGCGGCATAACGCAAATCAATTCGTTTATCGAACTAATGAAAGAATGTTCGGTCGGACAACCCGAAAGCGTTAAAGCCGGATACGACGAAATGATTGAACTTGGCAATAAAACGTTGCGCCTCGCGAAAGAAAAACATCGCGAAATCGCTAAAAATTATGAGCCGCAAATTAAGCAATACTTCAAACAAAATCTTGCTGATATGGACAAAGAATTGCGCGACATCGGTTTTTCACGCGGCGGTTTTTCACGATAAAAGCCCTGCGGCGGGTGCGCTTTCCTCACTTACTTCGGTCGCTTTTTCTGCACTTACCTCGCTCGCCTCATTACTAACTTCCTCGTCGCGGTTATCCGTTTTCCCCTCGTCTATTTTTTCGATTTTGTCCGTTTCTTTGGGGGCGGGGAGTTTCGACCGCTTCGAGAAAACCGGGTCTTGGAAATACAGCGGTTGTTTGCCGTAAATCGGCGCAAAACCGGCGATTTTTATGACCATATCGCCCGCCTCGATAATGTCTCCCGCCTGATTTTTTTTCGCGCCCGGCAACGTCATCGTCTCGTCCGGCGTCAACAACGGGCGTTGCGTCAGGTTGATGCTCTTGTTGACCGAATCGTTGAATATCGCTATCCGCTTGCCGGACGTTTGGTAATGCTCCTCTTTAACCGTCGTCGTGCCGAGCATATCCGATAAATACTTCGCCGTTTCAAAGCGGTTCGGCGGAAACGCAATTTGCACGTGGCAATTCGACGTGATGGATTCGTCTTTGACGTAACGCTCGTAGAGTTGCGACAAGTCCGACACGTCGGCAAATTCGTATTCCGTGCCGATACGGATTTCGTCAAAGGGATTCCACTTGGCGCTACCGGTCGGATTACCCGGCTCGAAACGAATGACTTTATTTTTCGCCCATTCCTTGCGCCAACCGGCAGTCAACTCCCAGAGTTCGCCTTTGAGGTCGGCGACAATCGCGCTGTGTTGCCACGAGAGCAACGTCGGCAGAACGAGACCGACTCCCTTGCCGCTTCGGGTCGGCGCAAAACAAAGAACGTGCGCCGGTCCCGAATCGCGCAAGTAGCGGATGTTGCCGCGCTTGTCTTTCCACGCGCCGATGTAAACGCCGTCCGGGTTGTCCAAAACCTGCGCGTCGCGGATTTCTTTTTCGCTCGCCCAGTGCGCCGAGCCGTGCAGAATCGCATTACCCCGCGCCGATTGCTTCGCAATATGGCTTGCCACCAAATAAATGAACATTCCGCCACCGGCGACCGCCACGCCGAGTATCACCGCCACGCGCAACGGTTCGGTCAGCGTCGGAACGCTATGCCATTTGATTGTCCACACGACTATCATCGCGGGAAAATACCAGCCGCCGATGTTAAAACCGAGCGCCGCGTCGTAAGCGCACAATCGCGCGAAATACTGCGTCGCGACGACAAACCCCGCCGCGAAACTAAAAAGAATGACGGCGATAGTTACTCGCCGCCACTTCCGCGCCTGTTCGCCGCTCTCGCCAATTTGATTGTTCAGTTCGTTCATTATCGCTCTCTGCCTTTACTCTGGTTGGCGGCGCGGTCTCTGTCTTTCAACACGGCTAATTCTTCCGGCGTTAAAGTTTTCAGATGCGTATTCACCAATTCGTTGTGCAGATTTTTCAGCCATATTTTGGTCTTACAGGCGACATCCGTTCGCGCGCTCCACAACGGGATTTCATTCTCGGCGCCGAACGATAGGCGATTTCTTAAACGGGAGAGATTACCTTCTATTTGATGCGCGCCGCGACTGTGCGGCTGTTTTCTGAAATCACCGCCGACTTCTTTTAGTCCGAGATTCGCCTTAAAGTATTCTGTCGGCGAGCGGCGCATTTGCTCAATCGTTTCTTTCAAGGCGGCGTAATCGGCGACCGCAATTCTAATACTGGTTTCGTCGTCTTTCGTATTCGCAAATTTGTTGTCAAACAATTGCAAGGTCATTTCAAGTTCCACCAGGTCTTCGACCTTGTGCGCGGCGTCCATTTGCCGGCGAATTTCCGCCGCATACTTTTGATAAGCGGTCTTTTCCCGCTTGGCGGCGCGGGTTTGCGCCACTTTTTCCGTCGCGGCTTCGGTGCTGTCAGATAAAATGGCAAGGTCGGTGAGTTTATTTTCTGGCGTAGGCATTTAACCATCCCTCCCCAAGTTTTAAGTTCGCTTCCGTCAAATCAAAACCACACGCCATTATCGCGTCTTTGCCATAACCGCCGGCAAACGCTTCCACCACGTTCGGGCTAATGGGAATGGCTTTGTAAATCCGCCGAAATTCCTCGCGGTCGCCTCGGTCATACGCTTCCATTGCGCGGTCGCGTATCTCATCGGCTTCGTCTCTGGTGAAATTCCGGTCTTTGCCGTGCCGGTAAATCTCCGGCTCCGGTCTCGCTTCCATAACCGCGTTCATAATTTGCTCCTTTGCGTTGAAGTTAATCACGACCGGTATTTTACAAAAATCCGAATCCGGTTGCAAACTGCGTAGAAAAACGCCAAAAATAAAAAAACGGCAAGGGGAAAATGCCGCCGCCACCCTCACAAGGGCTCCTGCGGCATTACTCCCACTGCCGCAAAACTTACCGGCTCACACCGCCGCGTCCGGCGGAACGCTCCGGCACTTTCTCTAACTTCTTTTCTTCCGGCGTCCGTTCTTGGGTTTTTTCTTTCTCCAACTCGCGCGTTTCCGCGTGGTCTACTGCCGGCGCGTCGGCGTGTTGCTCCTCGGATAGATATTGGCAGTCCGAGCGGTTGTAAGTGATGAGATGATGTTTCTCACGCAACGTTTGCGTGATGTCTTTAACGGTGTCCGGCTTCATTTTGTAAAGCCGCGCCGCGGCGGTTTGCAACTTCAACAAGTTGTAAGGCAACGGCGCGGGCAATTGTTTTTCGGCGGTTTCCGCCGTGGTGATTTGCGCCGCTTTACCCTTAACTTCCGCGACAATCGCGTTCGCTTGCGCTTCGTCGGCAAACCGCCCTTTCTCGTCTTTCGCGTCGCCGTCCGCAACTTGATACGTCGCCGGAAACTTCAAGGCGGTAGCCGTCCGCAGGGCGGTAGCCGCCCCCAATTTGTCCACCGCGAAATCGCCGGTTACGGTGTAGTAAAATGCTTTGTTATGCCCCGCGTGTTCGCGGTCGCGCCGCACCACCAAACCCAAAATCGGTGTCTGGACGCGCCCGACCGACAGCGTGCCACCGGCATAACCGGCTTGCAGTGCGGTCAGCGTGTAAAGCCGCGTCATATTAAATCCGTAAAGTTGGTCGCCGACTTGCCGCGCTTCCGCCGCCGCCGACAGTCCGGCAAACTCCGCATTGTCGCGTAAATTCGCGAGCGACTTTTTCACGACGGCGGGCGTGTTGTCATTGATGAGAACGCGCTTCACCGGCTTGGAGTCGGCTATCGACGCCATAGACGCTCGACCCAGAATTTCGTCAACGAGTAATTGCCCCTCCGCGTCCGGGTCGCCGGCGTGAACAATTGAGTCGGCTTTTTTGATGAGCGCAAGAACATTGTCGAGTTGCTGTAATCGACTCTCGGCAAATCTTTTCTCATTCGCGTCGTCGCTATCCACGCCGGAATCGTCCGCTTTTTTTCGCCACGGAATAAAGGCAAACGGCAAGTCGGCGAGATGCCACTTGGCGTATTTCGCGTCGTATTCCTCCGGCGGGCAAAGCGCCAACATATGACCGTAGCACCACGTTACGCGGTCGTCGCCGCACTCATAAGCGCCGATACTTTGGTTTTTCTTACCGCCGCCCAACCCGTCCGCAATCGCTCGCGCCAACTCCGGCTTCTCCGCAATAAATAATCGCATCGTCGCACCTCTCCATTTTTTTAGACGCCAGAAAAAAATTCCTATCGCCCCATTCCCGCGCTACGTCCCACCGGCGCGACTTCTTTTTCCACCGTTTGGGGCTTCTCGTTCTCGACGGCTTTGTCGCGATAAGAAATCCCCATTTTCTTGGCGGTTGCCGCGAGAGCGGCGTTAATGGTTTCCTTCGCCCGCTCGTCAAACGCTTTCACATTCGGGTCTTGGTTTTCCACCTCGCCGCTAATGTATTTCGTTACCGTCCACTCGTCGAACAACTCTTTGCCCGTTTTTGCACCCGCGGCGCGAAGCAAGTCAACAACTTCTTTATTGCCTTTTTCTACTGCGTAATCCAACGGCGTTTTATCCTCGAACGTTTTGTCGTTGACGTTTGCGCCCGCGCTAATCAGCGCGGCGATAACGGCGGGATTTCTCAAAACAGCATCGTGTAACGGCGTCCCATCTTGAACGTCTTTGGCATTCACGTCCGCGCCCGCTTTAATCAGCGCGGTGATAATTTCGGGATTTGGATTCTTCCCGGCGGCACTATGTAACGGTGTATCGTCGTAAGTGTCGAATTTGGCGTTCACATCCGCGCCGGCTACAATCGCCGCTTGCACGTCGGCGAGCGAGCCGCTTCTTACCACCTCAAAAAATTCCTTGTTTGAAACAGCCATTTTTTCCCCACGAAGCGCGGCAATCACTGCCAATGGCGGTTCGCCATTAGCGGCAAGCGGAATAGACACTTTGTTGACTCGCGCCTCTAAACGGGTAATCTTTTCGTCGAAGTCCGCAATCGGGACTATCGGCTCTGCGGCACGAGCGGGTGTCAACAGCCCTACGGACTTCATTCTTTCAAAATCCTCACTGTCACGGTTCACTTGCGATGCGTCGTCCGCGTCCAAGAACTGCTCGTCCGCCGCGTCGCTCGCCGGAATGCCAAGAACGGATTTTAATTTGTCCGTGATTGACGAAAAAATTGAATCAGCCATCTTTTCCCCTTTGTTTTGCGTCGTCGGTTTTAACGCTGACGGCGAGTAATAATCCTTGACAGCACGGTGGCGCTCGATTAAATTCTCTATCACTTTCAGGTCGAGGTAGTCCACGTCAGCGGTATTGGTCTGCTGTTGGGCTACCAAGCCCTGAAGTTTTTTTATGTCCGCATACAGCAATTCATTCCGCTTGCCGCCGATCCAATTCAACCACTTATGGACATCTTTGTTGAACAGCGTTCTGACGCTCGAAACAACCATTCCGTCCCGCTCTTGATTGAAATGAATCCCCGCCAAGAAGTTTTTTCCGTCTTTCTGTAAATCCACAATCACATTTTGCGCCTTGCTTTCGTCGCCATAACCGAAAACCGCGACCGGCTCTGCCAACGCAGAAACTAAATTTTTCACTTCGTTCGGGTCGAACGGATGCCGCTCGACACTCATTTTTTCGCGTAAGCGAGCGGCGGGCAATTCGATTTCATCATTGGGCGGAAAGCCGGTGTTGCGCAAAATTTCGCCCGGCAATCCCAACTTAAAAATATGATGCGCGGGCAATTCGCCGGCGAAAAATTGCGCCAACTCCTCATTAAAACGTTCGTTTGTATCCACAGTTCCGCCTTTCTTTTTGGTGTCGAAAAATGCCGGTTATCAACGCCAAAAAGAAAATTTCACCACGACATTCCTTTATCGCGGTCATCGTGGGCGCGACGTAATTCAAACAACTCTTCCACCGCCGTTACCCACCGTGCGCCTTGCCCTTGCAGGCGCATTAACGGCACTTGCCCGTTGTTGTCGCTGACCGCCGCCATCAGGTCGTCGCGGTCGGGGCGGTTGATTAACGTCCCGACCGAAATTTCGACGACCTGATAGCCGAGTTTAGTGAGCGACGATTTGGCATCGGCGCAACGGGGGCAATCACTTTGTTTCAACATTTCAATAATTTCCATTTGTTTTCCTTATTTGCCGGTGGATGCGGGCGCGGAAGCCGGAGTTTTGCCCGCGTTTTCAATGCGTTCGAGCGCCTCCTTTTCGTCTTTATTCACCTGTTCCAGCACCGATAATTCTTTTGCTTGCCGCCGGAGGTCGTTGTCGATTTTGTGATGTTCCCAGAGTTTGGCGACAAGAATCACGATTAAAACCACGCCCAGAATCGCGAAAATTTTCAGATAGAACTTTTTTTCGCGGGAGAATTTGGGTTGCGGCGCAATCCGCGTGATTGGTTCGGTAGCCATTGTGTTCCTCCTTTTGTGAGGGTTTGCCGTATTTGCGGCGATGAAAAAAAATTAGTCGTTAGTTTTCAGCAAGTCCGGGTCATCGTGAGTTTTGAGGAATTTTTGTCCGTCCGTAATCCCCGCCTCTTTATTCGTTTCCGCGCCAATGACCGGTCTATTCGTTGCGCTGTTGTTGCTCGTTTCCGCGCTCGCGTTTTGATTAGTCGTCGCGCTTTGCGCCACGCCGGTCGTCGCGTTCGCGGTTGGCGTGGTCGCCGAATTTCCCGTGCCGGTCGCCGCGTTCGCGCTTTCTTTGTTCGCCGCGTTTTCAACGCTCGCGCTTGCGTTTGGCGTATTCGTCGCGCTCTGCGTGGTCGTGCCGGTCGCCGTGTTGCTAACGCCGGTCGTGTTCTCCTCTCTTTCAGTTTATTTGCTCACCGCGTTTTCCGCTGTGCTATTCGCGGTTTGTTTGGTCGCCGCGCCGGTTGCGCCGGTCGCCGCGTGTTCCGCCGCGCTTTGCGTCGTCGTGCCGAAGCCGAACGCCGCGCCGCCCTCAACGAAGCGAAGTTGCATTTGGCGGTCGCTTAATGGTCAGTGGTCGGCGCTCGCCGGCCACTACTCATGACCCCCAACGAAAGGAATTCTATGATTACCCACGACGCGAATTACGACGAGAAAATCTCGCTTGGCTATTTGTCCGGCGGAAAGATCTTCGGCGACAAAGAGTTTTGCTGTTCGAGCGACCAATGGGACGAAACGGTTCTCGCCTATGACAATTTTGAGGGCAACATTTTGCGATGCGCCGTTGACCAACAAAAACTCAACGAATTCGCGGTCAAGAAAGACGAGCACGGTTTATTGATGTTGCAGTTAGCGCAAAAAGTCAGCGAAGATGCCGAGTTTAACCGCTGGTTTCCGAATCCGGCGTTGTTTGATAACTTCATCGAAGAAACGATTTGCGGCGTTAAGTGCGGCGCGTGGATTGATGTGCTCTCGCCGTATAAAGAGAACGAGCGTCCGATTGCGTTGGGCGCGCTTATCTGCGACGATGTTGATGCGCCGGTTTCGCCGGTCGCGTTGGGGCGCTATGCGTTTGCGTCTAAACTGTTATTGTCGCGCAACGGCTTGATTCCGCTGATCGTTTTGGTTTTATGCGACGTGAGAAATATCAAAGTGCGGACGGTCGCGCTAACGGAACGCGATTTCATTGACTTATTGTTTAAGGTCGATGAGAGAATTCTCGAGTTTGCGCTGTTCCTGCACGACCAAAATAAATGGGCTGAGGTCAGTGGGCAGTAGGCAGTAGACAGTGGGCAGTTAATTGTTATTTCTTTTGCCGCTGTTGAAACGGCGGCAAATTAAACGCCTTAAACATCTTAAAATCCTTAAATACCTTTTGGGAGAATCAAATGCTTGGCGCTATTATTGGCGACATCTGCGGTAGCGTGTATGAATATACCGGCTATAAAAATGACAATCCGTGGGAAATAGGTTTATTAGCGCCGGACGCGCAAGATATTCCCGGCAAGATTTTTTTCACGGACGATACAGTAATGACTATCGCGATAGCGGAAGCGGCGCTCGGCGATAAAGATTATGCCGGCGCGATGCGTAAATGGGGTAGAAAATATCCTGACGCCGGTTACGGCGGAATGTTTTGTAATTGGTTAAAAAGCGACGATCCAAAGCCCTATAACAATTATGGCAACGGTTCGGCGATGCGCGTCTCGGCTATCGGCTGGTTAGCGAATGATCTTGACGAATGTTTAGCCGAAGCGAGAAATACGGCGCTCCCAACGCACAACCATCCGGAGGGAATCAAAGGCGCGCAAACAGTGGCGGCGGCAATCTTTTTGGCTTTGCAAGGCAAAAGGAAAGACTCAATTGAGGAATCTGTTGCGCAACACTACGACTTTTCGCGGACTCTCGCCGAGCGAGGCGAAAGGAAAGACGCAATTAAGGAATACGTTGCGCAACACTACGACCTTTCGCGGACTCTCGCCGAGATTCGTCCCAATTATGAGTTTAACGAAACTTGCCAAGCGACGGTGCCGGAAGCGATTACATGTTTCCTCGAAAGCCTCGACTACGAATCGACGATTCAAAATGCCATCTCGCTTGGCGGCGATGCGGATACGCTGGCGTGTATTGCCGGCAGTATTGCCGAGGCGTTCTACGGAACAAGAAGTATCCTGCCATGTTTAGTGCGTCTGCATCGGGCATATTTGCCTAATGAGTTCAAAGACGTTTATCAGCGGTTCGGCGAAAGCGATAAGATACAGACCTTGGGAATGCATGGCGCATGTCAGTTGCCTTACCCGTATCGAAAAGATTATTAAAGCCATTATGCAAAACTTCATTTCCCGCCTATCGTCCGCGCTGAGTCAAGTGGTCGAAAAGTTTTATCGGAGAATCGACGGGGGGAATTATGAGGTGTCGTAAGGATGATTCGATTTATAATCCCGTGTTGAGGTTGGGATTGATAAATCGTCCTGTAACGACGGAGAAATTGCGCCACACCCCTTGCGTGCGTAACCGCATGGTTATACACTACGGATTTGAGAAAAAATAATTGCGGAATGCACGATGTGTCGCGTTTCCCGCGACATATACTTCCCCACAATGAAGGTTGACTTATGTCTATTGAATTCGGCGCGACCGTGTTGTTGCTGGCGGTCTTTTTTGTTGTTTATCAACGAAACCAAAAACGCAACCGGCAAGAATTGCAAACGGCAATTGACGGGCTAAAAAAGCAAGTCGATGGCGCTAAAAATGCGCTTGCCAAATTTACGGCACAGAAATTTCAGGAAAACGATAAAAGTTTAGCGGAATTGACCGCCACGCTACAGCAGATGGTCGCCGATGTCGATTCTGCGTTAAAAGATCACTTTACCACCAACGCCGAATTAACCGAAAAATTATTGAAAAATCATACGCAAGAAAACGCCGGATATTGGCAGGAAGTAAAAAATGAAATTCAACAACAAAGAGAAAAAATAACGAAAATTGTTCGGGATAACGAAGATAATTTGCGCGGAGTTTGTGATGAGGCGCGAAAAATATCCGGCAAAAACACTGATGAAATAAAACAGATTCATATCGAAATAAATAATTGCTTGCAAAAAATACTTGCCGAAATCAAAGCGCCATTAGATTTTTCGGAGTAGGTTATGTCCGACCATCGTGAAAATGTCAAAGTCCTAACGTCGTATCTTTCTTACTTACGCGATGTAAGTCGTAAAATTGCGTCTAAAGCCGGTTTTGAAAAGTGCTTGCTCAATAAGACAACCGGTTATGCCCAACAAATAAATTATTTCGCGGATAGATATACGGATAAAGACCGTCTGTATCCATATTTATGCGCCTGCGCTGATTTTTTAACCAAAAATTATGATAAAAAATTATTCTTGGGTTTGGGATTGGTGGCAGGAACCGACAAGCGCATTTTAGCGGCGCCGCTTTTGACGTTGCAATGCGAATTAGCAATAGAAAATAATGCGGCGCGGCTTGACCCGGATGTTTCCACGCTTAATCTCAATTATGATTTGATTTCGGCTTTGTCTTCATCGGTCGCGTCCTCGTCTGTCGTCGATGATGATGACGAAGTTTTTAATGATGTATTTACCGATGACGAAAATGAAACTTTCGCTGATATTGAGGATGAACTGGTTGTCACACAAATTTTTGATTTTTCCGAACTCGTCGACTTTACGCGGAATATCTTTAATTTATTCGTAAAGAACATCGCCTGCTTCCGCAACATTAGTGAAGCGATCCATTCAGATTACAATTTCAGCGCAGAAATGCATAGATTTTTGGAAAAACAAACGAAAGAGCAAAGTATTTTTGCCCAAAAATTGATTTTTATCAACGCCAGCCACCTTTTCGTCAATACCGTTCCCGACCAATTATCGACTTACGAAGCGTTGAATAATTTTGTCGGCGGTATCGGGACTGATTTCCAAAATCCGGTGGTGGAAAAATTATTGGCAAATGCTTTAACGAACGAGCGTCAAGAAATAAAGTGTGAAAATAATAACGAGCAAATACAAAAAGTTATCGACGATTTCATTCCGCTGTCATTATCAAAAGCGCAAATTCAAGCGCTGAAAAATGCGTGGAATAATGAAATTAGTTATGTGCAGGGACCGCCCGGCACCGGCAAGTCGCATACGATTTCGGCAATTGTACTGTCCGCACTTGGGTTAAATAAGAAAGTATTGGTCGTCGCGCAAAAAACGGCGGCGCTAAAAGTCATCTATGAAAAAATAAATCCGTTGCTTTCCGATACCACAGACGAAGAGTTTGTCGGAGTGTTTTATTACGAGCAGAAACGCCGTGACGATATTCGCAATTATTTGAAGTATTTGTTGACGACCGATTCTAATGCCAATAATATCAATACATTAAAACAAAATTTGGATAAATGGGAGAATAGTTTAACCGTTAAATTTACCGAACTACGCCAAGCGGAACAAGAATTGACGAAAGCATTAGATTATCAACACGAACATCATGAAAAACACGCGGAATTTATCAAACAACGGGATAGATTTCGCAATGATTTTGTGAAAATTCCCGTCGGTTTTTCTTTCACCAAAATTGAAGACGCGCAAAAGAGTAAATACGACCAACATCTGGCTTTTATCAGCGAAATATATCAACAAAACTATAATTTATTGACCAATTTACACCGGCATAAATTCAAACAACATCTACAAGAACATTTTAATACGCCAAAAGAATGGCTGACAGATGCTACTTTGCCGGAATTTAGCCGCGCGTTCATTCAATTGAATAACGCTTTTACGGCGGCAAAAAAAATCAATAGCGCGTTGCGTATTGACACTGAAAATATTCGCAAGCGTATCAGTTATCTCAAAAAAGATATTGCCGAAATTCAACGAAAACTGCTTATTACCCAACATAAATATCATGTGTTTTCACACTTACGCGACCATTCTTGCCGGCAAGAAATTGATAAATTCGCGGCGATGTTACGTTTTGCTAACAGCCGTCTGATTAGCGAGAAAATGCGCGACATTAATTTCGCGAAAATCACGGATATATTCCCGCTTTGGGTTGGAGAAATCCGCAATTTAGGGCATATATTCCCATTGCAAGCCGGTATGTTTGATTTGATTGTGGTTGACGAGGCATCGCAGGTAAATTTAGCGGAAATTTTGCCGGCGTTTTATCGAGCCAAGCGAATTTGTATCGTTGGCGACCATAAACAATTAAACTTAAAAGCCACCGGCTTGAGTTTTTCGGTAAGCCGCAAATTTGACGAATTAGTATGGGAAAAATACAACACTCTTACCTATCAAGCCGCCAATAAACGTAATTTAACGGTTACACAGGCATCGATTCTTGATTTTTTCCGCAGTCCTGAATATCAAGTTTCGATTAGCGAGGTAATGTTGGATGAACATTTTCGATCGTTGCCGCATTTGGCGAAATACACCAGCCGATGGTTCTACGGTAACGATAAGAATCCGGAAGGAAATCTAAAAATAATGACCGAGACACCTGACAAACTCTCGATCAAATGTTTTAAAACAATTCCCTGTCCGAATGGAAGGCGAGAAAAGAATAAAAAAATAATTGAGGACGAAGTCGAAGTCGTTTTACAAATTATCGCGGATTTGATTTCGCCGAC
Source organism: Planctomycetota bacterium (assembly GCA_031261425.1). Lineage (GTDB taxonomy): Bacteria > Planctomycetota > SZUA-567 > SZUA-567 > SZUA-567 > MS499-59. The sequence continues at coordinate 68,062 of JAISJR010000018.1, read as the reverse complement.
CGCCCAATCTAAATATTGCTTACCGGAACATATAAATGGCAAAAAGTTCACTATTGGCGTAATTTCTATGATAAGAGACCAATGCGAACGAATAAAAGAAAAGATAAGTGAAAGATTCTCTGACGGTTTGGCGGAATACGGCATTGACGTTGGAGTTAGCGATGGTGGAGGCATTGGCACTCCTGAAGAATTTCAAGGCAATGAACGAGATATTATGATTTTTACCTTTTGTCTTGATGAAAATTCCAAGGGATTTGGTCATTTTCAAGACGACAAACGGCTAAATGTCGCCACCAGTCGAGCGAAACTTTTCACTTACGTGGTCTATTCGCCGTTTCCACCGACCTTTAACAAAATCCACCGCTATTTAAATTATATTGATGGTAACATCGTAGATGACGGCGGAAATCCCGCGCCGTTTGCGCCTCATTTGCCGCCATTGAATTACGATAAGTTTGAGAGTGAATTTGAGAGGCAGGTTTATTTGATATTGGATAAATTCGTCAAAAATCACGCCAACGGGCAAAATCTCTCATTGCACAATCAGATCAATAGTTGCGGGCGGCGATTGGATTTTGTGATTTACAATCACCAAACAAAAAAGTCGGCGGCAATAGAAGTTGATGGTCGGCAACATTTCGCCACCGGCGCCTTGACGGAAAACTATACGGTGGAACATATTGAACGCATCGACATTCTAACGCGGGCGGGCTGGAATATCATCAACACGCCTTATTACAAATGGTATGCGGACGGTTGGTTGCGCGACGAAAATGATGCGAGATTGTAAGCCGAAGTGAACCGTATTTACGGTGAAATCAGCAAGTTTATTTTCTGACCTCAAAAAGAAATATACCGCGAATGAATGAAAAAATCCTCACCATCCACCCAAAAATAACGACAAACTCCGCGAAATCGCCGCGCTTGGTTGATGCGCCGGATAGTTTAATCGCCGCCGCCGCCATCGTCGAAAGACAAAAATGAACTCGCTCAACGAAATTATTTTGTATCAGCCGGACAGTGCGGTGCAGTTGGAAGTCCGCCTCGAAAACGAAACCGTGTGGCTGACGCAGGCGCAAATCGCGGCGCTGTTCGGCGTTGACCGCTCCGTTATCGGAAAACACCTGAAAAACGTCTTCACGTCTCGCGAATTATCCGAAAATTCAGTATGTGCAATTTTTGCACATACTGCCAAAGATGGGAAACTCTACAACACTCGCTTCTATAATCTTGACGCGATTCTTTCCGTCGGCTATCGGGTGAACTCAATTAACGCGACGCAGTTTCGCCAATGGGCTAATCGCATCCTGAAAGAGTATCTGCTGAAAGGATACGCGGTCAATCAGCGGTTTGAGCGCCTCGAACAACGGGTCGCGGCGACCGAAAACAAAATCGACTTTTTCGTGAAAACCGCCTTGCCGCCGGTTGAGGGAATTTTATTTGACGGGCAGATTTTTGACGCTTATGTGTTCGCCGCCGATTTAATCAAATCCGCTAAAAAATCGCTGGTTTTGATTGACAATTACATTGACGAAAGCGTTCTTTTGCTTTTCGCCAAACGCGCCGCCGGCGTCGTCGCCACGATTTATACCGCCAAAATTTCGGCGCAACTCCAAAAGGATTTGGACAAACACTGCGAACAATATCCGCCGATTGAATTGCGCCTGTTCAAAAAATCCCACGACCGTTTTCTCATCATCGACCATGCCGTTTATCATCTCGGCGCCTCGTTGAAGGACTTGGGCAAACGCTGGTTCGCGTTCTCCAAAATGGAATGGAGTGCCGCCGATTTGTTGCAACGATTGACATAATGGATTGCGTTTTCAGCGCGAAAAATCACCCAAACGCAAGATGTTTTACGACTGATATTAGATGATTTGCCAGCAATTTAGGTTTTAATGACATTTAAGGCGACAATATGTAATAGGTTCTTTTCGTTCACGTCCGCGCCCGCCTTGACCAACGCGGCGATAACGGCGGGATTATTAAAGGCGGCATACTCTAACGGCGTACTACCGACGCTGTTTTTATCGTTCACATCCGCGCCGGCTACAATCGCCGCTTGCACGTCGGCGAGCGAGCCGCTTTGCACCAACTCAAAAAATTGCTCGTTTGAAACAGCCATTTTTTCCCCTTTGCTTTGCGTCGTCGTTTTTAGCACTGACGGCGAGTAATAATCCTTGACAGCACGGTGGCGCTCGATTAAATTCTCTATCACTTTCAGGTCGAGGTAGTCCACGTCAGCGGTATTGGTCTGCTGTTGGGCTACCAAGCCGTGAAGTTTTTTTATGTCCGCATACAGCAATTCATTCCGCTTGCCGCCTATCCAATTTAGCCACTTATGGACATCTTTGTTGAACAGCGTTCTGACGCTCGAAACAACCATTCTCATTTGCCGCTCTGTCAAGAGCGGCTATAAAATTTTAGAAAAGATTTTTTAGTGGGAGGCGTCTATGAAAAACGCAATCGGCGACAAACTAAAACTGATGCGGGGCAAACAAAATTTGACACAAAATCAACTGGGGAATATCGCAGGTATCGCCCCCAGTCAGATTTCACAATACGAAGCCGGTAGAAGCAAAATCGGTATGCTAATCTCAAAAAAATTGCGACTGCGCTTGGGTGTGCAATTAGCGATATTGACGAGCGATATACGACTGATGACGAAAACCGCGCCGATGAGAACACGCACCATCGCTATATCAGGGATGAAATTCTGTTACTGATTGTTGACCTGTGGAATGACATTCCGGCAACCATTCGGATTGACATCGCGGCGACGGTAAAATCTACCGCCAAGCCAACCGCGAGCATTGCGGCTGTAAAAAAAGAACACAAGAAATCTGCCTAATCGCGATTGCGGGCGGCGGCAAAGCCGTAGCGTGGTCTTACATTCCACCGGCGTCAATAGAAGCAGTCATTATTCGTAGGGTAGGAAATGTAATTTATGTTAATTTTTGCCGGTGGTATCGGTTGCGGGATGAGGAAACGTGGTTTTGAGGCGTGATAGAAAAACAGGCGTTTTTAAGTCCCGAAATGAGTCCCGAAATGGTGATATATGGCGTTCGCTATTGACGGCAATCACTAATTTCCCGGCGGCATAAAAAGCGGTTTTCATCCTTGTTTTTTCGGATTTTTTGCAAAAAACGGCGGTAAATAACCGGTAACGGCTATTTTAAGATTCGTCTTTCGTAAAGCACAGGTCGTCGGTTCAAGTCCGACAGACGGCTCCATTTGAAAAGCGCGACTGCATAGCGGAAATGCTATACAGTCGCGTTATTTTTTGCGTTGGGTCGCCGTAAGTCGTAGATGCGCGCCACGACATTCGATTGACCGAGCGCCACGCCGGTCTTGCGATGCCCGTAATTTGGCGCGCGGAAAAGTCCGCGCGCGCGGCGCGGGTTCAAATCCCGCACCTTCGTATGCCGCCAACTCGCCCCCCCCGCCCTTCCGGTTGACTTTGCGCCGTCCGCCTCTATAAACCGCCGCTTAAATTTTACGGTCGTTACTTTACACCGAATCGAAGGAGAAAAAGTATGTTCACGGGGAAAAATTTGACCTTGGTCATCGCGGTCGCGGCGGCTTTGACCTTCGGCGGGTGCGACCAAAAGCGGCAAGAACGGGTGGCGCAGGCGCAAAAATTAGACGTTATCACGCAACGGTTAGACGGCATTGAGGCGAATTTGGTCGTGATGTCCGAGCGTCCCGCGCCCGCGCCGGTGTTTTACGCGCCGACGCCCGCGCCGCTCACAGCCGACCAACTGTTGCTACGCCCCGACAATAACGACGCGATTGTGCAAATCACCGATTTCGCGCCCGCCGGCATCGAACCGAAACGCCGCGCGGAAGTGGCGCGTCTCGGACAACCGGCGCCGAAAGGTTCGACCAAAAAATCGTCAAGCAAAGCGAACTCCGGCGGCAAAAAATCCGGCGCCAACTACTCGAAAACGATTGCGGTGTCCGGCTTGAACGCGACCGACGTGCAAAAAGCGCTGAAAAACGCCGGTTACAATCCCGGTCCGGTCGATGGTAAAATCGGCGCGAAAACCGTCGCGGCGATTAAGAATTTCCAACGGGTGGAAGGATTGTCCGCCGACGGCGTGGTCGGTCGCAAAACGTGGGAACGGTTGAGCGTCCACTTAAACGGCGCCTCCGCCGCGTCCGACTCGACCGCGGGCAAATCCGATTTCGTGCCGGCGTCGGATTTCACGTTCTAAACACAATTAACAATTAACAATTAAAAATTTCGGAGTTAATTATTGAAATTTCGCAAAGCGGTTTTGACCGTCAAATTCCACAATTGTTAATTGTTAATTTTTAATTGTTAATTGTCGTAATCCCCGCCCCGCGCGCCGGCGGGGATTTTTCATCAACGGAGACCGCGATGGCGAAATGGACGCTCGACGAAGTCAATCGGCTGTATGACACGCTGTATCCCAACGACCCGGTGCCGACGACCTACCGCGACGTGTTGTGGCTCGACCGCGACACGCCCGGCGCGGCGGCAATCGCCGCGTATTTGGGGCGCAACGGCTTCAATTGCACGATGGCGGATTCGCCGATGAACGCTCTAACGCAAATCGACAACGGCTTTTTCGACGTGTGCATTTTTGAACTCGACCTCCGCCCGATGACCGGCATCGACCTGCTCGAAATTCTGCGCCGCGACCCCGCCCACAGCCAAATGCCGGTCGTCATTTTATCGGGACACGAACCGGCGCGTTTTGTCCGCGAGCGCACGCTGACGCAACTCTTCGGTCGCGCCGCCCTGCTGAAAAAACCGTTGACCGCCAATACGCTGATGGCGCTCTTCAACCTGCTAAACACCACCGCGACGGACGCCGTTGCCTAACTGCAAATGGCGATGTCGGCGGAAAACACCGCCCGACAATTAAAAATTACAAATTAAAAATTACGAATTTTGGATTGATGTGCGCGAAGCGAATTTGAAAATCAAACTCCAAAATTTTTAATTTTTAATTTGTAATTTCTAATTCGTAATTGCGTGTTTCCCCGCGTAAAAATTTCGGGCTATTTCGATGAATATCGCCTTCCAACTCCAAACCCTCGCGCAACGTCTGCCGACCAAACGCGCCGTCGTTGACCGGCGGAGCGGGCGGACGCTGACGTTTCAGCAACTCGACCGGTTGAGCGGCGAATACGCGCGGGCGCTGAACGATTACGGTCTGCGGCGCGGCGACAAGACGCTCTTAATGGTCAAGCCGTCGCCGGACTTTTTCGCGTTGGTTTTCGCGCTGTTCAAAATCGGCGCCCCGCCGGTGATGCTTGACCCCGGCATGGGCGTCGCGCGCTTGCTTCACTGCATTCAACAAGCCGCGCCGACCGCGCTCGTCGGCGTTCCGCTCGCCCATTTGACGCGCGTCCTGCGCCCGCGTTTTTTCGCGAGCGTCAAAATCAACGTTACCGTCGGGCGAAAATTTTTCTGGCGCGGCGCGACGCTGTCCGCGTTGCATCGCGCGTCCGCGCCCGACCCGTTGCCGCCGGTGGACGCCGCGCCCGACGAACTCGCCGCCGTGCTGTTCACCACCGGTAGCACCGGTCCCGCCAAAGGCGTCGAATACACGCACCGGATTTTCCGGCGCCAATGCGCGATGATTGGCGAGATTTACGGCGTAACCGAAAACGACGTTGACCTCGCTTGTTACCCGCTGTTCGCGCTGTTTTCGGTCGGACTCGGAATGACGGCGGTAATCCCGAAAATGAATGCGGCGCGACCGGCGGCGGCGAACCCGCGCGAACTTGTCGCGGCGATTAACGCGGAACAATGCACGTTTTCTTTCGGCTCGCCGACGCTCTGGCGCAAGGTCGCCGCATATGCCGCGGCGAAAAAGACCCGGTTGCCGTCGTTGCGGCAAGTGCTGATGTCCGGCTGTCCGGTGCCGCCGCGCACGCACGAAATTTTATTGCGGCAAGTTCTGTCCGCCGGCGCGGAAACGCACGCGCCCTACGGCGCCACCGAGAGTTTGCCGGTTGCCGATTTGGCGGGTAGCGTCGCGCTCAACGAAACCGCCGCCGCGACGCGGCAAGGACGGGGCTACTGCGTCGGCGCGCCGGTCGGCGGCGTTGAACTAAAAATTATCGAATGGCGCGACGGCGTCATCGGCGAAATCGCGGACGCTAAAATTCTGCCGGTCGGCGCCGTCGGCGAAATTATGGCGCGCGGCGAAAACGTAACGCGGGCGTATCACCGCTTGCCGGACGCGACGGCGCGCGCGAAAATCCGCGACGGCGCCACGTTTTGGCACCGGTTGGGCGATGTCGGCTATTTTGACGAGCGCGGGCGGGTTTGGTATTGCGGACGCGCGGCGCACCGCGTTGAAACGGCGGACGGGATTTTGTATTCGGTCTGTTGCGAAGCGATTTTCAACGAACATCCGTTAGTCCGCCGCTCGGCGCTTATCGGGCTTGGCGCCGCGCCGCGCCAAACGCCGGCAATCGTCATCGAACCGGTCGGGCGATTGTCCGCCGGCGAACAAGAAAAATTGACGGCGGAATTATTGGCGGCGGCGCAAAAACACGAGATTACCCGCGCGATTACGCGCCTGTTTTTTCGCCGCGCCCTGCCGGTCGATATTCGCCATAACGCGAAAATCAACCGCGAATGGTTGCGGGAGCGATATGAAAGACAATTAAAAATCGAGAATTGAAAATTAAAAATCAAAGGAGTTACTTTTATGAAAAAATCCCCGCCGCCTATGCCGGACGCGCCGCTCATCGACCGCGAACTCAGTTGGGTTGACTTCAATTTCCGCGTGCTTGCCGAAGCCGAAAATCCCGACGTGCCGTTGTTGGAGCGGCTCAAATTCATCGCCATCGTGTCGTCGAATTTGGACGAGTTCACGCAAGTCCGCGTCGCCGGTTTGCTCCGCAAACTCCGCGACGGCGACAACGCGCCGCGCCCCGTCCTGCGCGCCATCCGCGAGCGCTTCGACGAAATGCAAAAGCGGCAACAGACGACGCTCGTCCGCGACCTCCTGCCGCAACTGTCCGCGCAAGGCGTCCAATTGGTCGAGCGCGCCGCTTTCACCGCCGCCGACCGCGAATATCTGCTGACCATTTATGAAAATGCCATCGCGCCGGTGCTGACGCCGCTCGCCATCGACCCCGGTCATCCGTTCCCGTTGTTGACCAGCGGCGCGTTGTATTTGCTCTTCACCGTCGCCTCGTTGCCGGAAGCCGAAAATAAATTGTTCCGCCGGACGACGACGATTTTGATGCAAATCCCCGGCGGGCTCGACCGCTTTTATCAACTGCCCTCGCCCGACCCCAAAACCGTCCGCTTCGTGATGTTGGAAGACATTATTCGGATATTCGCGACCAGCGTGTTGAGCGGCTACGAAATCACCGACTCGTATTTGTTTCGCGTCCTGCGCGACGCCGAAACCGTCATCGACGACGATGCCGCGAAGGACCTGCTCGGCGCGGTGGACGAAGCGGTGCGCGGACGGCGCTGGGGCGAGCCCGTCGCCATTCACGCCTCCGAACGCATGCCCGACGACGTGCTGAATTTTTTGCGCGGCAGTTTGCATCTGCCGGACGACCAGCAAATTTACCGCTTGCCCCTGCCGCTTAACCGCAAAGGATTTTTTGAGTTGGCGAGCAAAGTCAAACGCGCCGATTTGTCGAATCCGGCGTTTCCGCCGCAACCGCACCCGCAACTTGCCGGCGACGATATTTTCGCCGCCATTCGCGCCCAAGACCACATTCTGACTCTGCCTTATCAGAAGTTCGACCCCATTACCGAGATGGTCAAAAAAGCGGCGAACGACCCGCAGGCGCTGGCGATAAAAATCACGTTGTATCGCGTCGCCGGCGACAGTCCGCTGATTAAGGCGCTCATCAACGCGGCGCGTCTCGGCAAACAGGTTACGGCGTTGGTCGAATTGCGGGCGCGGTTCGACGAGCATAACAATATCGCGTGGGCGCGGGCGCTCGACGCCGCCGGCGCGCACGTGATTTACGGCGTGGTCGGCTACAAAACCCACAGCAAAGTGATGTTGATTGTCCGCCACGAAGACGACGGCATTCGGCGCTACGTCCATTTGGCGACCGGCAATTACAACGACAAAACGGCGCGGCTCTACACCGACATCGGCTTGTTCACTTGCGACCCGGCGTTCGGGCGCGACATCGGCAGTTTTTTCAACGTGATTACCGGTTACTCGTTGCCGCCGCAGTGGAACCGCATCACGATGGCGCCGACGAATTTGCGCCCGCGCGTGTTGCAATTGATTCGGCGCGAAATCGGCAAACATTCGCCGCAGACGCGCGGCTTCATTCGCGCCAAAATGAATTCGTTGACCGACCCGGAAATCATCGCCGCGCTTTACGCAGCGTCCGCCGCCGGCGTGAAAATCGAACTGTTGGTGCGCGGAATGTGCCGCTTGCGCGCCGGCGTGAAAGGATTGTCGGAAAACATTCGCGTAACCGGCGTCATCGACCGCTTTTTGGAGCACTCGCGCATTTTCCATTTTCACAACGGCGGCGAGGAAGAAGTGTATGTCGCGAGCGCGGACTGGATGGAGCGGAATTTCGACGACCGACTGGAATTGCTGTTTCCGATACTGGACGCCGACTGCCGCAAAAAGGTCTTGCGCGTCTTAAACGCCGGTTTAACCGACAACGTGAAGGCGTGGGAAATGCGTCCGGACGGCGGTTACGCGCGGGTGAAACCCGACCGCGAAAAACCGATGCGCAGTCAAGCCGAGTTATACGCCGACGCCGTCCGCGAAGCGCAACCGCCGAAAGCGCCGGAACGCGGCATTTTCGTGGCAAGAACGCGGAAAAAGTGAGCGGTGGTCAGTGGGCAGTGAGCAGTAAGAGAGTTCGTCGCAAGTTGTTCACCGTCCACTTTTCACCGTCAACTGCCCATTGCTTACTGTTCACTGCTCACTGACCACTGCCCACTGCTCATTATGTCGCACAGTTATTGGCAAATCGTCTGGACGCAGTTCAAGAAAAACCGCCTCGCGGTCGCGGGACTCGGCGCGGCGGCGCTCTTTTTCGCCGTCGCCCTCGCCGCGCCGTTTATCGCCGGACGCCTGCCGTTTTATTGGCTCGCCGCCGACGGCGCGTTGACGTTTCCTTTCTGGCGCGAATTTTTCGCGCCGGTCGATACGCGCGAATATCTGCTCGATGTCGCCTTCAACTACCTCTTTCTCTTTGCCGTTTGGGCGGGCGTTTGCGCCGTTCTTTTTCGCCGCCGCCGCCGTCCGCTTCTCGTCGGCGGGACGTTGTTATTGTTGCCGTTCATTTTCACGTCGAGCCGCAATCAGCCGCAAAATTATTATCTCGCCGCCGAACAACACGCCGGACGCGGACTGTTTCCGCTCGCGCCTTACGGTCCGTATGAGCAGGGAATGTTCCGCCCGAAAACGCCGCCGAGTTGGAGTCACGCAGTGACGAGTCGCGCAACGGCGACCGGCGCCGCGACCGGCGAGCGTTATTCGTATCTCGGCTCGGACGAAGTCGGGCGCGACGTGTTGGCGCGGCTGGCTTACGGCTCGCGGGTGTCGCTGACGGTCGGTTTTATTTCGGTGGCGATTGCGACGGCGATTGGCTTGTTGGTCGGGGCGATTGCCGGTTATTGCGGCGGCTGGGTGGACATTTTGATTTCACGCGCCATCGAAATTTTGATGTGCTTTCCGACGTTTTTTTTGATTTTGACGGTGATTGCCTTTCTCGACCAACGGTCGATTCTTAACATTATGCTCATCATCGGGCTGACCGGCTGGACCGGCACGGCAATGGTGATTCGCGGCGAAATTTTCAAACAGCGGTCGCTCGATTACGTCGCGGCGGCGCGGGCGTTGGGGGCGAGTCGAGCGCGCGTCGTGTTTCGCCATATTTTGCCGAACGCGCTCGCGCCGGTGTTGGTGGGCATCTCGTTCAGCATCGCCGGCGCGATTGCGATGGAAAGCGGCTTGTCGTTTTTGGGCATCGGCGTGGCGTCGCCGACGGCGACGTGGGGCGAATTATTGATGGAAGGACGCGACAGCCCGTTGCCGAATTGGTGGCTCAGCATTTTCCCCGGTCTCGCCATTTTCGCGGCAATGACCGCCTACAATTTAATCGGCGAAGGACTCCGCGACGCGATGGACCCAAGGTTGCGGAAGTAACAGAGTTGAGAGTTTAGAGTTGAGAGTGGAGAGAGTGGGGTTTTATTTTTAAGACGCGCGAAGCGCAACCTCTGCTCAACTCTAAACTCTCAACTCTAAACTCTAAACTTCGCCGGATTTGGAAAAGAAATGAATTACGACGCCATCATCATCGGTGCGGGATTATCGGGGCTGGCGACCGGCATCCGGCTGGGTTTGTCCGGCAAAAAAGCGCTCCTACTCGAAGCGCACGCCGTCGCCGGCGGACTCAATTCTTATTACCGGCGCGGCGAGCGCGTGATTGATGTCGGTCTGCACGCGATGACCAATTTCGCGCGCGCCGGCGCGCGCGGCGAACCGCTGACCAAACTGTCGCGCCAATTGCGCCTGCGCCACGCCGACCTGGATTTGGTCGAACAAAATTTTTCCGCGATTGTTTTTCCAGCGCGCCGCTTGCGTTTCACCAACAACTTCGCCGATTTTCGCGCCGGCGTCGCCGCCGATTTTCCGCGCTCGCTCGCCGGTTTCGACGCGCTGACGGCGGCGCTGAACGATTACGACGACACTACTCTGACCGCCGTTCCGGCGTCAACGCGCGAGAAATTAGCGGCGTTTATTCCCGACGAAACGTTGCGCGAAATGTTGCTCTGTCCGTTGATGTATTACGGCAACGCCGCCGAAAACGATATGGACTGGACGCAATTCGCGACGATGTGGAAAGCGGTTTTCCGCGGCGGCTTCTGCCGCCCGCGCGCCGGAATGAAAAAAATCATCGAACTGCTAATTACGCAATTTATCGCCAACGGCGGCGAGTTGCGCTACGGCGCGAAAGTGGCGCGGATTGTCGCGAGCGCGAGCCGCGCGGAAAAAGTCGAATTGACCACGGGCGAAGCAATCGCCGCGCCGCTGATTTTTTCCTCGGCGGGCGCGGTCGAAACGGCGGCGCTGTGCGGCGTCAATAATGAAGAATCCGGCGGCAAATTGGGCTTCGCGGAATTGGTTTTATCTTTAAGCGAACCCGCGCGCGGCGACGGCGCGGCGATTACTTTTTTCTCGCAGACCGATAATTTTATTTTCAACGAGCCGGCGGATTTCATCGACGACAATTCCGGCGTGATTTGTTGTCCGAACAATTTTAATTTTACGACGGAGCCGAGTTTGCGGGTTACCGCGCGCGCGAATTTCGACCGGTGGAAAAATCTCGACCGCGCCGCGTATCTCGCGCAGAAAAAAGACGCCGCCGAGCGTCTGCTCCGCGCGGCGGAAAAATTTTATCCGGCGTTGCGCGAAAAAATTGTCTGGTCTGATTTATTCACGCCGCGCACGGTGGCGCGTTTCACCGGTCATTATCGCGGCGCGATTTACGGCTCGCCGGTCAAACGCCGCGACGGCAAAACGGCGCTCGCCAACCTGTATTTAATCGGCACCGACCAAGGTTTTTTGGGCATCGTCGGCGCGTTGCTCAGCGGTATTTCCATCGCCAACCGGTATGGAATGGAGTGAGCAATTCACAATTAAAAATTAAAAATTGTGGAGTTTTTATTTTTCAAATTCGCTTCGCGCATCTTTCAAGTTCAATCCGACATTTTTAATTTGTAATTTTTAATTGATTAACAGGAGTTCCCCCAATGCGTAACACCGTAATTTTTGATATGGACGGCGTGTTAGTGAACAGTCAGCCGTTGCATTTTGAAGTGGACCTCGCGACGTTGCGGACGGCGGGCGTAACGGCGACGCTCGCGGATGTCGAGCATTGCGTCGGGTTAAGCACGCCGGACTCGTGGGCGCATTACCGGCGGAAATTTAATTTGCGCCAATCGGTGGACGAACTCCGCGCGGCGCACGACGCGCTGTTGTTGCCGATGTTTCGCGCCGCCGACTTGCGACCGGTGGCGGGCGTTCCGGCGTTGCTCGCGTTGCTCAAAGACCGGCGCGTCAAAACCGCCGTGGCGTCGTCTTCGTCGTGGGATTTGATTCGTTTGATTTTGGGCAAGTTGCAAATCGCCGAATTTTTCGACGCGCTGGTTTCCGGCGAGGATTTGCCGCACAGCAAACCGGCGCCGGACATTTTTTTACGCGCGGCGGCGGCGGTGCGAAGCGAGCCGGCGGAGTGCGCGGTCATCGAAGACGCGGCGACCGGCGTGTTGGCGGCGAAACGCGCGGCGATGTTCTGCGTCGCCTATCGCAACCCGACCTCCGGCAATCAGGACTTGTCGCTCGCCGATTGGCGCATCGACGCTTTCGACGCGATTAACCAAAATTTGGACTGGCTACAAAGGGAGAGTTTAGAGTTGAGAGTTGAGAGTTGAAAGAATGAGCGCGAAGCGCGGCAAATTTAATTCCCCTCTATGGAGGGGTGGCAATTGGCGGTTCTATCGCCAATTGACGGGGTGGTGGATAAATTATTCCGCCAATCGCCGCGAAGCGGCAGAGTGTAACAGCCCAGCCCAGAGGAAAATCGGCTCTTTGATTTTCCGGCGGGCTGGGTTAGCGTTGCCGAAAAATGCGCCCTGTAAGGGCAGTGGAGTTTTTTGCATTGCCCTTGCAGGGCGCGTATTTTTATGGGTGACTTTTTACCCAGCGCGTTGCGCTGGGCTGTTACGCGCCGCCCCTGCGGGGCGATTAGCGGAATAAATTTATCACCACCCCGTCATCGCGACATATAAAACAGAGCGTTGCGATGCCAGCGGATAGTCCGCCCCAGCCCCTCCGTAGAGGGGAATAAAATCGGATTGCGCTTCGCGCATTATTAAAAATGACTCCACCGCTCAACTCTAAACTCTAAACTTTGCGCTCTAAACTCTAACCCGAAAGGAATCGCTTATGACGACTTTGCGCATCGCCGCCGCCGACAACATCAAGGGTAGCGGTTTGGAACTGTTGAAAAAAGAATTCGGCGCGGACGCCGTCGAAGTGCGCGGCAAATACGCGCCCGACGAGTTGCTCGAAAAAATCGGCGACCTCGACGCCCTGCTGATTCGTAGCGGCACGACCGTTACCCGCGCCGCCGTCGAAAAAGCGGGCGCGCGGCTAAAACTTATCGGACGCGCCGGCGTCGGCACCGACAACATCGACAAAAAAGCGGCGACGGAAAAAGGCATCGTCGTGATGAACACGCCGTTCGGCAACACCACGTCCGCCGCCGAGCAAGCGCTCGCCCTCATCTTCGCCTGCGCCCGCAACACGGCGCGCGCCGACCGGCTGATGCACGAGGGCAAATGGGAAAAGAAGGATTTGGTCGGCGCCGAGGTCTATGAAAAAACGCTCGGCTTAATCGGGATGGGACGCATCGGCTCGCACGTCGCCAAAGTGATGACCGCCGCCGGTATGAAAATCGTCGCCAACGACCCGTTTTTATCCGCCGACCGCGCGCGACAAATCGGCGTGCGTTTGGTAACGCTCGACGAACTCGCCGCGCTCGCCGATTTCATCACCATTCACACGCCGCTGACGGACGAAACGCGCAACTTGGTCAACGCCGCCTTCATCGCCAAAATGAAAAAAGGCGCGCGGATTGTCAACTGCGCGCGCGGCGGCATCATCGACGAAGCCGCGTTAGCCGAGGCGGTCAAGGCGGGACATCTCGCCGGCGCGGGACTCGACGTTTTCGCCCAAGAGCCGCTCGCCGACAGTCCGCTGATTGGCGTCAAAAACATTTTGCTGACGCCGCATCTCGGCGCTTCGACCGAAGAAGCCGAAGAGCGTTGCGGTCTGCAAATGGCGGAACAAGTCGTCGCGTATTTCCGGCGCGGCGAAATTATCAACGCGGTGAATTTGTCGATTACGCACGAAAAAAGTTTGACGGCTTACGTCGAGTTGGCGGAAAAGTTGGCGAAAATCGCGGCGACGCTGTTGCGCGGCGCGCCGGTGGCGGTCGAGGTCAACTGCCGCGGCGAGGTCTTTGACGGCAAAGACACCGGCGAAGTCAGCGCGGCGGCGGTGATTGGCGTGTTGGAAAAATCGGGACTCGGCGGCTTAAACATAGTCAACGCCTTGTCGCTCGCCAAAGAGCGCGGGTTGGCGGTCGCCAGCGGCGCGCAGGCGGCGGGACCGGTTTATCACAATCGCGTGGACGTAACGTTGCGGAGCGCCGAGGTAACGACGGTGGTGGGCGGCACGGTTTCGGGCGACCAAATTTTCCGGCTGATTCGGCTTGACGACGCCGACATTGATATGCGGCTGGGAAAACACTTGCTCTTTTTGCGCTATCCCGACACGCCGGGTTACGTCGGCAAATTCGGGACGCTCATCGGCGAAGCGGGCGTCAACATCGAACATATGGAAGTCGGCGCGCTCACCAGCCGCCAACGGGCGAGTATGACCATCGCCATCGACCAGCCGGCGACCGACGACTTGCTGAAAAAACTCCTCGGCGTCGGCGGCGTCGAAAAAGTGTTTTACTGCAAGTTGTAAGGCGGGGCACGGGGAAAATTTATAACTCGTGTTACGCAGTCAACCCCAAGACGCGAATTTTTACGAATAAAAAAGAGAGATTTTTTGTCCACGAATTACACGAATTAACACGAATTGAGAGCAAGAGATTTCTCACAGAGCCACAGAGGCGCGGAGAGAGAAAAGAGAAAAAAAGAATTAAACAAATTCATTTTTTCTCTGTGGAACTCTGTGTCTCCGTGCCTCTGTGAGAAACAAAAAATTTGGAAAGCCCACTAACCTTCGCTTCGCTCGGTTTCGTTTTAATTCGTCTAATTCGTGAAAATTCGTGGATACGTTCTTTTCAATGGAACTACGCGCCGATGTATCTCAAACGGGTCGAACTTTACGGTTTCAAATCCTTCGCCGACCGCACGTCTTTTGATATGGCGGCGGGCATCACCGCCGTTCTCGGTCCGAACGGGTGCGGCAAGTCCAACGTCGTTGACGCGATAAAATGGGTGTTGGGCGAGTCGAGCGCCAAAAATTTGCGCGGAACGCAAATGCAGGATGTCATTTTCGCCGGCGCCCAGGGGCGCAAGCCGCTCGGCATGGCGGAAGTGTCGCTCGTTTTCGACAACGCCGACAACGCCCTGCCGCTCGCTTTCGGCGAAATCGCCGTTACCCGCCGCTTATACCGCTCCGGCGATTCCGAATACGAAATCAACAAACAGCCCTGCCGCCGCCGCGATATTCGCGACCTCTTTCTCGACACCGGCGTCGGGATGTCCGCCTATTCGTTCATCGAACAAGGGCGCGTCGAAGCCCTGCTCCAAGCCAAGCCCGAAGAGCGCCGCCTCGTCCTCGAAGAAGCCGCCGGCGTCAGCAAATACAAAGTCCGCCGCAAAGAATCGCTCGCCCGTTTGGAGCGAACTAACCAATCGTTGTTGCGCGTCAACGACCTCGTCGAAGAATTGGAAAAAAACATCAAGCGCGTCAGCCGTCAGGCGGGCAACGCCAAGCGTCATCAACAACTCGCCGCCGATTTGCGCGCCGGCAAAACGTTGCATTACACGCGCCTCGCCACGACTTATCTCGCGCAACTGTCCGCGGGCGAAAAAGAAAAAGCGTCCGGCGAAAATTTATTCGCGCAAAAAAATTCGCGCCAGACCGAACTCGCGCAAATGATTACCGGACTGACCGGCGAAGAATTGGCATTACAGGAAAAGGTCGAACAGGGCGAGCGTGAATATCGCGCCCTGCAAACCGCGCTTAATCAGATTCAAATCGAACTCGCCACCGCCGCCGAAAAACGCGAAAATCTGACGGCGACGCAACAAGAAGCCACGCAACGCGCCGCCGCGTTGCGCGAAAAATTAACGGCGCTCGCCGCCGCGGAAACCGCCGCGCAGACCGCGCTCGCCGCCGCAGAAGCGGAACTTGCCGAGTATCAAAAAATTCTCGACGAACAGGACAGCGAACGGAATGAGCGTCAGCGGCAACTTGACGAATGTGAACAAAAAATCGCCGCCCTCCGCGACGCGGCGTTGACGATTGCCGAGCGCCGCAGTGAAATCCGCGCCGCCGAAGCGCAAGCGTCCGCCCGCGCCGCCGACGGCGCGGCGCGTCTGCGCGAACATCTATTAAATGAAGAAGCGTTGCGCCGCCGCGAACGGGAACTTGGCGCGGAAAAATCCGAATGGCAACAAAAATACGACGCCGCGAAAAATAATTTCACGGCGTTGAACGAGCGCGTAACGGCGGCGCGGGAAAACGAAAAACAGGCGCGGCTCGCGGCGGAACGCGAGGTCGCCGCCCTCGCCGAGCGGCAACAAAAATTATCGGCGCTCCGCAGTCGCCACGCGACGTTGCAGGAACTCGCCGACGCGCACGACGGCGCGTTCGGCGGCGTCAAAGCGGCGTTGCTGGCGAAAGAGCGCGGACAAATCGGCGACTTGCTCGGAATGGTCGCCGACATCCTGCAAGTCCCGCCGGAATACGCGACCGCCATCGAAACCGCGCTCGGCGGCGCGGCGCAGGATTTAATCACGCGCACGGCGGCGGGCGCGCAGGAGTGCATCCAATATCTCAAACAAAATCGCGCCGGTCGCGCCACGTTTTTGCCGCTCGACCGCATCTCGCCCCGCCCGCCGCTCCGCGACGAGGTCTTGCGGCAAGCCGGCGTCGTCGGCGAAGCGTTTGACCTCGTCGATTTCGCCGACGAATACGAACGCGCCGTCGCGTATTTATTAAACGGCGTGCTTATCGTGCGGGACTTGACGACGGCGCGGGAACTCGCCGGCGGCGCGGCGCGGGGCGTGCGCCTCGTAACGCTCGACGGCGAAGTCATCAGTCCGCACGGCGCGATGACCGGCGGACAGGGCAATCAACAGCGCGGCGGACTTATCGCCCGCAACGCCGAAAAAGACGCGCTGGCGCGGCAAATCGCCGACCTCGCCGCGCAACTCGCGGCGGGCGAAGCGACGCGGCAAAGTTACGCGGAAAAAGTCGCGACCAGCGAGCGGGAACGCGCCGAACTCGAAGCCGAACTGACGCGCGAAATCCAAACCGGCGGAGCGTTGGAGCGCGAGTTGTCGGTAAAAAACAGCGAACATCAACGCGCCATCGCCGATGTCGCGAATTTCGACGCGGTGAAAATCCGGCTCGAAAATGCAAGCGCGGCGTTCGCGAACGACCGCGAAAATTTCGCCGCAGAAAAAGCATCGTTGGCGGCGCGGGAGCAGGCGACGACGACGGAAATACAGGCGACGTTGACGGCGCAAAAGTCGGCGCGGGAAAATTTAGACGCGCTCGGCAATTCTTTGGCGGGCGGGCGCGAGCGGCGCGGCGCGGCGTCCGGCGCGGTCAACGAATGGTCGCGCCGGTTGCAAGAGTGCGCGACTAATCAGCGCGAAATCGCGGCGGAACTGACGGCGCGCGAGGCGGCGGCGGGCGCGGCGGCGAGCGACCACGCCGCGGTGCAAACGCGCCTGTCGGCGCTGAAAGCGCAGGAAGTCGAATTATTGGCGAAGCGCGACGCGACGGGAGACGCCGGCGACAAAGAGCAATTGCGCGATTTGCGCGAGCGGCTTGAGCGGTTGCGCGGCGAAGAAAAAGAAGCGCAAAGCGCGGCGAACGCGGCGTATCAGACCGTCAACGCGGCGCAAGTGAAAATCAGCGAATTAAACGTCCGCCTCGAAACGGTGGCGGAAAAAGCGCGCGCCGAATTGGGGCTCGAAGATTTGGCGGCGGTCGCACGGGAACATTGGCGCGAGCCGGTGTTTTCGGCGGCGACGGGCGAGGCGCTAATCGAACCGCAGACGCCGATAATGATTGAGGACACCGACATCAACACGCTCGACGACGCGGCGCTCGCCGATTTGGTGCAGGCGCTGTCCGACAAAATCGCGCGGCTCGGTCCGGTGAATATGTATGCGATTGAGGAGTTGGCGGAGTTGGAGGCGCGGGCGGAATTTTATCAGGTCGAGCGCGAGGACATTCAAGCCGCCGCCGATGATTTGCTATCGATGATTGAGAAATTTAACCGCGAGTGCGACCGGAAATTCGCGGAAACGTTTGAGAAAGTGAAAGTGAATTTTCAGGAAATGTTCACCTATTTATTCGGCGGCGGACAGGCGGAATTAGTCCTCGCCGAACCGCTTGCAAACGAGGGCGAGCGCGGCATTGAAATTATCGCGCGTCCGCCGGGCAAATCGCCGAAAAGCATTTCGCTTTTGTCGGGCGGCGAAAAGGCGTTGTGCGCGGTGGCGTTGCTGTTCGCGATTTTCCGCTGTAAGCCCAGCCCGTTCTGTATTCTCGACGAGGTTGACGGACCGCTCGACGAGTCGAACATCGACCGGTTTATGGAAGCGGTGCGGAAATTCACCGCCGACACGCAATTCATTATCATCTCACACTCGAAGCGAACGATGAGCATGGTGGACACCATTTACGGCGTAACGCAAGAACAACCCGGCGTCAGCACCCGCTACTCGTTGCAATTCACCGCCGCGCCCAGAGACGACGCGGCGTGAAACCGGCGGTAGAAAGTTATTGATGTATTTTTCTATTTACAGGTAACCGTTATACATAAACTCTTTTCTAGAAATTGGAACAAAAATTAAATCAAACTGCCACCGCCCCCCAAAAAAAGCGCCAACCCGCGACGGCGATGTAACGGGGCGAGGAAATGCTTTGATAAATCATTCCACTAATCGCCCCGCAGGGGCGTAATGATGAATAACCGGCGGTGAAGCGAAACGGCGAAGCCGTGCGCGTAACCGCCGGATAGCGCGAAAAAGAAATTAGCCCCGCCGGGGACGGTTTATCAAGGAGGTTTGTTGCAAACAAGTATGAATTTACAATTTGTTCAAAATTAATCCCTCGTTTTACTATTTTTTAATCTCGAAAGCTAAAATTATCACTTGACAAGCCAAGCATTTTGATGTATAATGATGAGTAATATGGAGAAAGATTGGGGCGGTGATGATGAGTATTTCAGACCAAATACGATTGTTGTGCGCTCGGCTCAATATCAGTAAGGCAGAATTGGCGCGTAGGACGGGGCAATCTCCGCAAGCGTTTAGTGCTAAGTTAGAGCGGCAGATCTTTACGATAGATGAGTTAGACAAATTAGCCCAAGCCGTTGGCGCGAAATTTGAAAGAGCGTTCGTGCTACCAAATGACGAAAGGATATAAATGAAAGCGAGGTGCGTCTATGAGCAAATTTAGATTAGGCGAGCTGTTTTGCGGTCCCGGTGGAATTGCCCACGGCGCAATGACCGCCAAAGTCACAGATGATTACGGAATAGTTCACCAATGGGCTACCGACTATGACAGTGATACTTGCGCTACTTACGCATATAACATCTGCCGCAATAATCCGGGTAGCGTCGTGTGGGGCGACATTCGGCAGATGGATATTGAAAAATCACTGGGACAACAAGGCGATATTGACGCACTCGCGTTCGGATTTCCTTGCAATGATTACAGCGTTGTCGGCGAGCAAAAAGGGCTTGATGGTGTCTACGGTCCGCTGTATTCTTACGGCGTTAAGGCGTTGACTATTTTTCAGCCGCGTTGGTTTCTCGCTGAAAATGTCGGTGGATTGCAAACCGCGAATGACGGCAAGGCGTTTGCGCGTATTCTTGACGATATGAGAGCGGCGGGGTATGTAGTCACTCCGCACCTTTATAAATTTGAGCAATACGGCGTTCCTCAAGCGCGTCACCGCGTTATCATTGTTGGCATACACAAAAACGAAAGCGCGGAGTTTCACGTTCCGTCCACCGCGCCGTATAAAGGCATTGATAACAGTTGCCGCGTAGCGATTGAAAAGCCGCCGATTGCGCCTGATGCGCCTAACAATGAGCTGACAAAGCAGTCTGCAAATGTCGTGCGGCGTTTGGAGTGTATCAAGCCCGGTGAGAATGCGTTTACGGCGAATCTGCCGGAGGAACTTCAAATTAAGACGGCAACTAAAATCAGTCAGATATATAAACGCCTTGACCCGAACAAGCCCGCCTATACTGTAACAGGAAGCGGTGGCGGCGGTACTCATATTTACCACTGGAGCGAACCGCGAGCGTTGACCAACCGTGAACGCGCACGTTTGCAAACCTTCCCCGACACTTATGTGTTCAACGGCTCGAAAGAGAGCGTTCGCCGTCAAATCGGTATGGCGGTGCCGTGCGATGGGGCGAGGATAATCTTCGAGGCTATATTGAAGACGTTCGCGGGTGTGAAATATGAATGGATGGAGGCTAACATCAATGATTAGGGACGCTATTCGTAGATTTTATCAAGATTACTTTGTTTCTGACGAGTTTCGTGCTTGGCAGAATGAGTTTGCTTGTGAAATATATGCGGTTCTCACGCAGAATCTTCCTAATGCTGAGGTGAGAACTGTGACAGACCTCTGCACCGCTATGTCTAACAAGCGGTATCTTGGATTGCGGATTGACAGCCTAAAAACTCACGGTCGTACTTCTGTTGTGGAATTTGAACACAACGGAAACCAACGTCGCGAGTTAGGGGATATGGTTATATTCTCGCTCGTTACATATAATCGGCAGATAGTTTTTTTGAAAACTGCTTTTATTCAAAACAAGAAAGCGGACAAGAGGACTACGGCTTCAGACATTTGGAACATTGACCAAGAGCAACTTTTCTTGCTCAAAAACTTTCCGACTTTTACAGGCGTTTCAGGTATTTTTCGCGAGCAGACTTTGTCTATGCTCAATCATTCGAATACGCTTGGAAATTTTGGGTTGTTTACTTCTACCGGCGATATGACCTTTTTGACAGCACAAAACGTATTTTGCGAACAGCAAAATAATGGGCGAATTGATTTTGATGATATTAAGCGAGATAGTTTGTCGGTTATCCCTGAATTTCCCTGTACAAAATTTGGTTTTTGCGATTGTGCGGAAATTTTGATTGATGTTTGGGAACATTCGGATTTCAAACGTAGTTTTCTGCCGATTTTTGGCGGAGGATTTGGTCTGCCGTTTTTCGGAAACTATAAGTTTGCTTTGGATGTTTATGAAATAGTGCGACAATTGACATATTTTAACATTGGCGAACCGTCAAACGTCTTTTCGCGGGTTGTGAATCGAAATCTTTTTGACTTTTCTGCTCATACGCTCAAGAAAGCGTTCGGTTACTATTTTGGCGATGGCTTTGTCAATGTCGAACAAAGTTTGGGCGACAACGGATACTGGGAAGGCGAGCAACACGTCATACTGAATCACGTGGAATTAGGAGATGGGAGATAAACGATGATAAATAACTGGTGGGTTACGCGCCCGAAGCGCAAACTGAACCTTATTCCCGAAACGTTGGCGGCAATCGCGGACGTTTCGCTTAACCAAGAATGGCAAAGACAGCGCGGCGTTCACCTTGATTTTGAAGCCGCGCTTGAAGCGTCACAGATTAAGCGTGTGGGCGAGCGTCGCGACCAACGGGGCGGTGGCGGACGTACATACGTCGCGTGGTTGGCGAGTTTGGGTTTGCTGTTTAGGCAGGAATCAAACGGCAAACTCCGCTTGACACTTGCGGGAGAGGCGATAATGGCGGGCGAGCCGCCTGTCGCTGTCCTTAAACATCAGATTTTGCGCTACCAGTTTCCGTCGTCCTACTCGCTCTCGCAGGGCGTTAAAGTCAGCGAGCGATTCAAAATTCGCCCGTTTCGTTTCTTGCTCCGTCTGCTGTCGGATTCGCGGATTGAGCATCTCACTAAAGCCGAAATAGGCAAGGTCGTAATCGTTGAATCTGAGAACGAAACCGAACGGTGTTATAAGCACGTCGTCGAACGTATTTTGGCGTACCGTCAGGACGGTGACGCTGTTCTTGATAAGGACTTTGTGTGGAAATACCCGTCAAGCAAAGGCGTGAACGAATCCAAGCCGTTTGATAATCCGCTTGACGTGGCGAACACGATTCAAAACTGGATAGAGTTTACCCAACTCGCCCTACGCGACGAGGACGGTAAGCTACGGATTATCCCCGAAAAGGCGGAGGAAGTCGCCGCCATACTTGCGGACAACGCGCCGCTTATTGACCAACCCGACAGGCACGAGTATTTTCAACGGAAGTACGGCGTTGACCCCAAACATCAAAAGGACACGCGCAGTCTTGACAAAACGCAAACCATCACCGACCGTATGATTACAGAGCATAAGGTGCGGCAAGCGTTTATCGGCGAGGCGTTACGCGCTCCCGTTGCGAAAATCACCGCCGCGCTCGTTGACCGTATCGCCGAATTGACCGGGATAAAGGCGGCAAACGTTGAGCAAACGTTGCGCAAGTTTTACCCGCACGGCGCAATCGGCTCGTTTATGACGGAGTATTACGAGATGGCGTTTCGCGGGCGCGATAATGCCGTTGACTTTGAAAAGGCAACCGCCGAATTGTTCAGCGGGGTGTTCGGGTTTGAGACGCGTCACGTCGGGCCGATTGGTCTTACGCCGGACGTGCTGTTACTGTCGGACGAAAGTGGTTATTGCGGTATTATCGACAACAAGGCGTATTCCAAATACACGATAAGCAACGACCACCGCAACCGTATGATTACCAACTACATCGGCGGCTTGCGGAACTATTACGACGGCGCGTTTCCGCTGTCGTTTTTCGCGTATATCGCGGGCGGGTTCGGCGCGAACATCGATGCGCAAATCGCCGATATATCCCGTGAAACAAGCGTACACGGTAGCGCGGTCAGCGTCCACAACGTGATACGACTCGTCGAGCGTCACGGCGAAACGGCATACTCACACGCCGCGCTACGCGATTTGTTTTCGGTGGACAGGCAGGTGTTGTTGGGGGATATTGGCTAAACGCCACCGGGTAAAACTTTAACAATCAGGGGGACATGATAATGATGACTCTTAAAAAGTTTCGCGTGACAGGCTTTCGTTCAATCAACGATAGCGGCTGGATAGATTGTGATGATGTAACTACGCTTGTTGGTATGAACGAAGCGGGTAAGTCCAACGTCATTATTGCCTTATGGAAACTTCACCCGGCACGTGAAAGCGACGAAGGCAAAATAGAGCCGCTTCACGATATGCCCAATAAGTATTATGCCGAATGGCGAAACGAGCCTGAAAAGCACACGTTTATTTCGGTGCGTTTTGAATTGGACAACGACATAAAGGACAAGCTGTCTGCAATGTGCGAGTACGACATATCCGAGGTTCATTATACGGAAATCACTCGTAATTTTAACGGTGGCTACACCGTTTCATTTCTGACCACAGCAGAGGGGCACTCGGCAAAATTTTCGGATAATGCAGATGCACGGCAACTTGCCGTTAACGAGATGCCCTCATTTGTTTATTACTCGAACTATGGTAACCTTGACGCTCAAATCTATTTGCCGCATACGGTCAAACTGCTTAAAGGCGAAAAACTGCCCGGCTTCGATAATCCCGCTAAGGTACGGACATTGCGAGTGTTATTTGAGTTTGTCAACCTCAAAGCTGAGGAAATTCTTGAATTGGGGAAAGACCCTGCCGCAACAACGCAGGTCATAAAAAACGGTATGCCTCAACAAACGAAAACTCTTTCGCAAGATGACATTACTCAAATTACAAAAAAGAAAGAAGAACGGACTACGCTACTTAACTCTGCATCTTTCAAGTTGACGGAGCAATTTGCAAGTTGGTGGAAACAGGGAGATTATACATTCCGCTTACAAGCGGACGGAGACTTTTTCAAAATTTGGGTGTCGGATTCCGTCCGTAAAGAAGAGATTGAACTTGAACGCCGTAGCACAGGGCTACAGTGGTTCTTGAGTTTCTTTTTGGTCTTTCTTGTCGAGAGCCAGTCTGCTCACAAGGGAACAATTTTGTTGCTTGATGAGGCAGGCTTGACGCTTCACCCTATGGCACAAAAAGACCTTGTTGCATTTTTTGAAAACCTGTCGCATAACAATCAGATTATCCATACGACCCACTCGCCATTTCTTGTTGACACGAGCAATATCGACAGAGTTAAAGCCGTGTTCGTTGATAAAGAGGGGTACACTGTTGTATCTGATAACTTGAGGGAAGCAGACGATAATCTGAACGAGAAATCCGTGTATGCGGTTCACGCCGCGCTCGGGCTGAGTGTTTCGGATATATTGCTCAACGGTTGTCAGCCAATAATCGTCGAGGGCACTTCAGACCAGTTTTATCTCAACGCGATTAAGCTTCACCTTATAAAAGAGGGCAAGCTAAAGCCGAGTAATGAACTCATCTTTATGCCTTCTGGCGGGTGCAAGAGTAAGGGGGTATCAGCGATTACCTCTTTGGTTAGTGGGCGAAATGAAGAGTTGCCGTTCATTATCTTGGACTCCGACAACACGGGCAACTCAGCTAAAAAAGAGTTGGAGGGCAAGTTATACTCCGACTGCAAGGAGAAGTTGCTTAGCGTTGCGACCTTTGTTGGGTTTGACGGAAGCGAAGTGGAAGATTTGATTCCAGTAGAATTGCTATCGGTTCAACTGAACAAATGGTTTGGTTCGTCTGATGATGATTTTGTGCCGGACGAAACCAAGCCAGTCGTTCCTCAAATTGAAGCATTTGCGCGGGATAACAGCTTTGAATTACCAACGGGTTGGAAGGTTGTGCTTGCCAAAAACGTGAAGGCACAACTGATGAAAGGAAAAATCGAAATTCCCGATGCCGTTGTCAGTAAATGGGTATTGCTATTTGGAAATTTTATTGCAAAGCCAAAAATCACACGGAAACGAAACTGAAAAATGGTTATGCGGGGAGAGAACCAACTCTCCCCGCTACTGCAATTTTCACGCAAGCCCAATCTTACAATTCCTGCCCGTGCGACCGCGTTTTCGTCCGCTCCCTATCGCTCTCCCCGCGCATAGACTGCTCGGCGAACCGCCGAATGGCTTCCGCGCTTTTAACCCGCTCATTCAGCGAGTCATACTCAATCTGAATGTTATGCTTTTCGGCAAGCAAACCGTCAAGATCACGTTTCCACGCCGTAATCGGCGGTAGCTTCTTCGGGTCGAACCGCGATTGCAAAACGCCGCGCAGATACTTCTCGGCTCTGTCGAAGTCCTGCAACTCATTAAGGTGTTTCCAATCGTAGGCTTCGGCGGCTTCGAGAGCTTTTTTAGCTTTACCCTTTGCGAACAAGCCTTGACTTTCGAGCTTGCGATACTCGGCGTACAGCGCGGTGCGTTTGGTTGCAAACTTCTGATTATTCTTGAAGTTTTCGCTGTGCCGCAAATGCTCACGGAGCGTGTCGATTCGCCGCTGAACGGGCTTTAGCTTATCGCTGATTTCCATACGTTCAACCTGCATATCGCCCACCGCGTCCGCGAATTCGGCTAGGTCTGAAACCTTGTTTTCCTGCATAAAGATAAGTGCCTTTGCCGCCATTTGGGTTTTGCGATTTTGAGCGTAATCGCTGTCGTTTGCCTCGCGCTTCATCATCGCTTGAAGCGTGTCAAACATTAGCGTCGGCGTTTCGTCTCTCGCCGCTTTCAGCCAATCTTGGAGTTTGGTAATCCGCGCTTTGGACTGCTTCAACTGCCTATTAAGGTCGGTCACGCGGCGGTTGTAATCGCCCTTATCCGTGCGTATGCCGTTGCGCTCCATCTGACTTGCGGCAACGCCCATATGCACGGTCGGAGTTTGGTCGATGCCCTGACGCTCGAAGCTACGATGGTCGAGTACGTTATCGTCGGACAACACACCCGCGAGACGCATTGCGCCGTTAGCATACGCCGCCCAAGCCCTGCGCCATTCCTCCGCTTTATTGCGGTCGCTCCAATCGGTAGTGTTGATTTTTCGTCCGTTTACCGTTCGAGATTTCGCACCGAAAGAGCCGTCTTTTTCAATTGGTCGCATAGTGAGCATAATATGCGCGTGAGGATTGCCTTTTCCCGTATCGTGAACGCAAATATCCGCGCACATTCCCGCCGAAACGAAAGTTTCTTTAACGTACCTGCGGGCAAGAGAAATCTGCTGTTCACGTGATAATTCAACTGGGAGCGCGATTTCCAATTCCCGCGCAATCTGCGCTGTTTTATACCGCTCTGATTTTTCAACTGCGTTCCAAAGCGTGGAGCGGTCAGCATACTCGGCGGGCGCGTTTTTCGGCAATAAGATTTCAGTATGAACGATACCCGCTTTTTTGTATAATCGTGAGTAATCACAGTCGTAATCGTTAGTGAGCGTTTCGCTGGAACGATATGCCGCCTTACCAACAGCGGATTTGCCTTTTCCGCGACTAATAATTTGCAAGTGCAAATGATAGATAGCCATTAGTATCAAATAACCGGCGGTTTCGTTCGCGATAGAACGTCGCTCACTTCACCGCCGGTTATTCATAATTTCGCGCCTGCGGCGCGGCTGTCGGAAATTATTAAAAATTGCGCGAAACGAATTGGCGAATCAAATCTCCACCATTATTGAAAGCACACGAACCTTCGCTTCGCTACGATTTCGTAATTCGTAATTGCTCTTTCCGCATTTGCTCCCCGCCGTCGCAACTTACACCGAAACCGGCAAAAATTTTGGCGGTCGTTACCGTTTGCCAAACTTGAATTTGTCGCATTTTCAACTTCGGACGGACGGTT
This sequence comes from Planctomycetota bacterium, assembly GCA_031261425.1. Lineage (GTDB taxonomy): Bacteria > Planctomycetota > SZUA-567 > SZUA-567 > SZUA-567 > MS499-59. Next base: position 41,482 of record JAISJR010000018.1, on the reverse strand, counting down.
TTTTTGCCGACCGTAATTGACACTCCGCCCCGCGGGAATTAGTATCGCGCCATCGCTTCCTTGCCCGCGCGACGCTATAATTACGGGCTTTCTCTCCAACATAACATATTTATATAAAATGACTTATACAGCAGAACCGACCGTCGCGCTCGCTTGGCAAACCCTTTGGCAACAAGCGCTTGACGTTTTGCGCGGCGAGTTGTCCGCGGCAAGTTACAACACCGCTTTCGGCAACGTCAAAGCGTTGGCATTGACGGACGATTGTCTGCAAATCGGCGCCGCCAACGTCATCGTCAAAACGCATATCGAAAGCAATCACTGGGATTTGCTGACCGCGACGGTCAAGCAATTTTTCGGCGCCGCCGCGACCGTGAAAATCGTCGTGGCGCCGGATTTATATCGCGAGCATCGCCGGAAAATCGCCACTGCCGAAATCCCCGCGCCGGTCGAAAAGGCGCCACCGTTGTTTGTCCACAGTAAGCAGACCTTCGCCAATTTTATCCTCGGCGCGGGCAACCGGTTCGCTTTCGCCGCCGCGCAGGAAATCATCGACAAACCGGCGCAATTTTCGCCGCTCTGTTTTTTCGGCGAGCAAGGTCTCGGCAAAACGCATTTGCTCCACGCCATTTGCCACGCCGTCAGCGTCGCCAAACCCGCCGCGAAAATCATCTGCCAAAGCGCGGAACATTTTGTCCGCGCCTTTGCCCGCGCCACCGTCGAAAAACGCGCCGTCGCGTTCCGCGAGCGCTTGGAAAATTGCGACCTCTTGGCAATCGACGATTTTCACACGCTCGGCGACGGCAATAAATTGGCGTCGCAAAAAGAACTGATGCAAATCATCGAGCAGTTGCACCAACGCGGCGCGCCGGTCGTGCTGACCTCGCTAATTTCGCCGGCGGAAGTCGAAAATTTACACCGCCCGTTAGTCCTCCGCTTGCGGCAGGGTTTGATGGCGCGGTTGGAGCCGCTCGACGAAACCGCGCGGCGCGCGTTGTTGGTCGCCAAAGCCGGCGCGTTGACGCTGACGCCGGCAATCGTCGATTATCTCGGCGCGGCGCTGACCGGCGACGCGCGGGAAATCGAAGGCGTCTTAAATCGCTTGCGCTTGCTGGCGGGAATGACCGGTCAACCGCTGACCTTGGCGCAGGCGCAAGAAGCGACCAGCGCCGTGCCGGCGAAACCGTCGCGTTTGCCGATGCAGGAGGTCTGGGAAGCGGCGGCGGCGGCGTATGGCGTGAGCGTGGCGGACATTTTAAGCCGCAAGCGCCAGCAAGCGGTGGCGGCGGCGCGGCGCGCGGCGGCGCACGCGGCGCGCGCGGTTACCGGCGGCAGTTTAGCCGAAATCGGCGCGGCGCTCGGCAAGCGCAGTCACGCGACGGTGCTGGCGTTGCTCAAAACCCCGCCGTTCACGCCGGATGCGGTTCTGAGCAAACAAAAATTCGCCGCGCTATTAAACCGGCTCGGCAATCCGGTGAAATGCGAGGATTTTTGCCGGACGGAAAGCGGGATATTCAATTAACAATTAACAATTAACAATTGTGGAGTTTTATTTTTCAAATTCGCTTCGCGTAATTTTTAATTGTTAATTGTTAATTGTTAATTGAATTGCCCTACGTCCTCACCTGCCCCGTGCCGTGCACCAACCATTTGTAGGTGGTCAGACCTTCCAAGCCGACCGGACCGCGGGCGTGCAGTTTGTCGGTGCTGATGCCGATTTCCGCCCCCAAGCCGAACTCAAAACCGTCGTTGAAGCGCGTCGAGCAATTGACCATCACCGCCGCCGAATCGACTTCTTTTTGGAAGCGCGTCGCCGCGTCGAGGTCGCGAGTTACAATCGCGTCGGTGTGATGCGAGCCGTAGTTGTTGATGTGCTGAATCGCCGCGCTCAAACTTTTCACCACCGCCACGTTGAGCGTCAGCGCCGAGTATTCGGTGCGCCAACTTTCCGGCGTCGCGTGCGTGATGGCGACGTTTTTTCCATACTTCATCGCCGCGTGGTCGCCGAAAAATTGCACCCCCGCGCCGGACAGCGCCGCCAAGCACGGCGGCAAAAATTTCGCCGCGAGGTCCTGATGAACGAGCAACGTTTCCGCCGCGTTGCACACGCCGGGGCGCTGAACTTTGGCGTTGAACACCACGTCCTGCGCCATCGCCAAATCCGCCGCGCTATCGACATACACGTGGCAGACGCCGTCCAAATGTTTCAACATCGGCAGGCGGCTGTTTTCCAGCAGAGCGCGGATAAGTTCCTTGCCGCCGCGCGGAATCGCCACGTCGATAAGCGTCGATAATTTCAGCAATTCGTTGAGCAGTTCGCGGTCGGGCGTGGCGAGAATTTGCGCCGCGTCGGGCGGCAATTGCGCCGCGGAGAGCGCGTCGCGCCAACATTCGCCCAATTCGAGATTGGTGTTCAGCGCCTCTTTGCCGCCGCGCAAAATCGCCGCGTTGCCGCTTTTGATTGCCAGCGCCGCCGCGTCGATTGCCACGTTCGGGCGCGACTCAAAAATAATCAGCAACACGCCGAGCGGCACGCGGACGCGCTCCAACCGCAAACCGTTGGGGCGCGTCCAGCCGTCGAGGACTTGTCCGACGGGGTCGGGCAACGCCGTAATTTGTTGCACGCCGGCAATCATTTTCTCGACGCCGGCGGGCGTAACGGTCAGGCGGTCGATAAAGGCGTCCGGTTGTCCGGCGCGTTGCGCCGCCGCGACGTCTTTTTTATTGGCGGCGATAATTTTTTTTCGCCGCGACCGCAATGCTTGGGTCAGCGCCGCGAGCGCCGCGTTTTTTTCGCCGCCGCCGGCGCCGGCGATGCCGCCCGCCGCTTCCCGCGCCGCCGTCGCAATCCGCATCGCCTGCAAATGTAAGTTTTCCATTTTCTTTCGCGCCTCCGGTTTAGGGAAAATTTAGAGCAAAGGATTTTAAGGGGAGTAAGGATTTTAAGAGTTTAAGAAACGCCGAAAGCGCAATCTGAACTTTCAACTTTTCCCTTTTCCCTTTTCCCCTAATCCCTCTTCGCTCCATTTTATCCGCCGCCGCCCCGCTTGTTAATCGCTAATTTTTAATTGTCGATTGACGCGCCGGCGGTTACAATCCGCCGTTTATTTATCGCTCATTTCTCAACCATTGGAGGGTTCACGATGAAAAACCAAATTCTCGGCGCGGGATTATTGGCGGCTTGTTTGACGTTCGCGACCGTGGCGGCGGAAGCATCCGCCGACCCGTCGTTGCGCGACCCGTCGTTGCGCGACCCGCAGTTGCAGGCGGCGGTGGAAATTTTGAATCAGAATATCAAAGACCGTTTGCAATGGAAACAATTGGACACGGTGCAAGCGATGTTGGCGGCGAATCCGAAATTGGTCAACGTCGCCGACGCCGCCGGCGCGACGCCGTTGCATTACGCGGCGGGCGGCTCGTTGAACGTCTTGAAAGCCGTATTGGCGGCGAAACCGGAAATCAACGCGCTCGACAAAAACGGACACACGCCGATTTTCAACGCCTGCGAATGGTCGAAACAAGAAAATATGGACTTGCTCATCGCTTACGGCGCGGATGTCAATATCGCCGACGCGAACGGCGTTACGCCGTTGCAAATTTCGGCGGCGAAAGGCAAGCCGAATATGCTTCGCGATTTGCTGATGGCGAAAGCCGACCCGAACGCGGCGGACCAAGCCGGCAAAACGGCGCTGATGTGGGCGGCGGAAACCGGCAATGAAAAATCGGCGCAAACGCTTATCGGGAGCGGCGCCGCCGTCGCCGCCGTTGACGCCGCCGGCAACACCGCGTTGCACTACGCGGCGCGCAACGACCGCGCCGACGCGATTAAATTCTTCACGACGGTCATCAACGTAAAGAATAACGCCGGACAAACGGCGCTGAATATCGCGGGCATGGCGGGCTACGCGAAGTTCGTGCAAGAATTGCTGAAAAACGGCGCGGCGAACTGACGCGCCGCCTTGCGGCGTAAAAAGAGGGTTAAGAATTTTAAGATTCTTAAAATTATTAATCTCTTTTTTGCGGCTTGCCGGCAGTCGCGCCAACGGCGCGCAACCGGCGCCGGATAAATTCAAACGGGCAAGCCCCAAAATGGCTTGCCCGTTTGAATTAACCACGATTAACCGCGCGCGGTGGTTTTGATTTTCGGCATCGAACCGCCTTTGTTGAGCCAGCGGTTTTTGCGCGGCATTCCGCGACGGGTTGCCGACGGTTTGCGACGTGAATGCGCCATGGTTCTGTCCTCCTGTCATTTGAGTAAGCGAAAAAAAACAATTGAAAATCCGGTTTATTGCGGAGCGCGCCTCATTTTTTCGGCTCGCCCTTATCCCAAATAATTTTGTGCAGTTGCAGTTGCAGGCGCGCGTCGAGGTCGTCGTAGAGCATCCATTCGGCGAGGAGCGCCGGCGCGATTTCGCTTTGCGGTCCGGTCAGCGGACTCATTAAAACGCCCGCGCGCAAATTATAATTCTCAATCACCTGCCGCGCGTATTCGTAGTCGTCCCGCGTGGCGATGACAAATTTGACCTCGTCGGTCGGGCGCAAATCCGCCAGATTGTTAAAATCGCATTGGCGGCTCATTCCCGACGCCGGACATTTAATGTCCATAATCCGAATAATCGGCGCGCGCAACGGCGCAATCGGCTTCGCGCCGTTGGTCTCGACCTGCACCGTGTAACCCGCCCCCGCGAAATAAGCGGCTAACGCCGGCGTGTTTTTCTGCAACAGCGGCTCGCCGCCGGTGAGACAAATCAGGCGCGTGCCTAACGGCTCGACCGCGCGCGCGATGTCCGCGACGGTCATTTCCTTGCCGGCGCCGGCGTTCGCGGCTTCGAGCGTGTCGCACCACGCGCACCGCAAGTCGCACCCCGCCAGCCGGACGATGACGCAAGGCAAGCCCGCCCGCGACGTTTCGCCCTGAATCGCGCGATAAATCTCATAAACCTGTAACGTCAATTCCTCGGCAAGTTTCATTGCGGACTAATTTCCCCCACGTAAAAATCCATCACTTTCAGCGCCGCGATAATTTGTTGCATATTCCGCGGGCGCATTTTCGGGTCTTTCGCGAGCATCCGCCCGACGAGTTTTTCCAAGTCGTTCGACACGCGCGGGTTGAACTTGCTCAATTTCGGCGGCGTCGGCGTTTTCAGCGTCATATTCAACACCGTGTTGCTGTCTTCGGCGACAAACGGCAGACGTCCGGCGAAATACTCGAACATCATCGCGCCGAAGCCGTAAACATCCATCACCGCCGCCGGTTTTTTCTGCTGAATTTGTTCCGGCGACATATACCCCGGCGTCCCTTTGCGCTCGCCGGGCAACCACAGTTGCCACCATTTCAATTCGACTTCCGAAATGGAAAAATCAATCAGTTTCAGCAAGCGCCCGTCATACAAAAAATTATTCGGCTTCAAATCCCAATGCACAATTTTATGACGGTGCAGGCACTCAACCGCCTGCGCCAATTCGACCCAAAAACCGCTTAACCGATTTTCGATTCGCGCTTTGACTTCGCTCTCGCGCCAGACCAGACCGAGCGGCTTGCCGGAGAAATACTCCATCACCACGTAAGGACGATTTTGATAACTGCCTTTGTCGTAATAATGCAAAAAGAATTTATTGACGGAGAGCATTTTCCCCAGCGCAAATTCGCGGCGGAAAGCGGCGGTTTCGCGTTTGCTCCGGTCGTAGTGCATCAGTTTCATCGCCACCGGCGCCGGATATTTCCGGTGTTGCGCCCGATACACCGCGCCGGAGCCGCCGAGGGAAACACGGTTAAGCAACCGATAGCCGTCAAACTGCCGTCCGGTCAGGTCGTCGGTGTTCAGGCGTTCCGGTTGAGCCATAACCATCTCCATTCAATTAAAAATTACAAATTACGAATTAAAAACGCCCCGCAGGGGCGGCGCGTAACAACCCAGCGCAACGCGCTGGGCAAAAAGTCGCCCATAAATTACGCGCCCTGTAAGGGCAAGGCAAAAAATTCCCACTGCCCTTGCAGGGCGTATTTTCCGGCAACGCTAACCCAGCCCGCCGGAAAATCGATAGAGCCGATTTTCCTTTGGGCTGGGCTGTTACGCTCTGCCGCTTCGCGGCGAATCTGCTAACGCTCCACCATTCGTAATTCGTAATTTGTAATTTTTAATTGCTCAACAAAAATTGCACCGCGCGGCGAAAAATCTTGGCGCCGGCGGCGTTGGCGGCGGCGGGGTCGCGCGTCCAGCGCGGATGTTGATACGGGAAAATGTGGCGTTCAGGATGCGGCATCAAACCGAAAATCCGCCCCGTCCGGTCGCACAGTCCGGCGATATGCCCGACCGAACCGTTCGGGTCGGCGGGATAGTCGCCGCCCGCCGGCACGACATAACGATAAACCACCTGCCCCTGCCGCTCCCATTCCGCCACGACTTCCGGCGAGCGGGCGACCAATTTGCCCTCGCCGTGCGCCGCCGGTATTTCGATGATTTCGTCTTTTTGCGCGAACACGCAAACGGTGTTCGCCTCGGCGCGGAGTTTCACCCAGCGGCATTCAAATTTATGCGAGGAGTTATGCGTCAAAGTCGCGACGCGGTCGGCGGCGGCTTGGAACGCCGCGGACGGCAACAAGCCGGTTTTGACCAACACTTGAAAACCGTTGCAGATGCCGATGACCAAGCCGCCGCGTTCGACAAATTCGCGCAACCGGTCGCCGAGCGTCTGCGCCAATTCGACGGCGAGAACTTTGCCGGACGCCACGTCGTCGCCGTAAGTGAAGCCGCCGGGCAAGGCGATAATTTGCGCGCGGGCAAACGGCGCGGGGTCGGCGGTTAATTGATTGACGTGCCAACACTCGCATTGCGCGCCGGCTTGTTCCAACGCGAAAACCGTTTCGCGGTCGCAATTGGTGCCGGCGGCGCGAAGAACCAGCGCGGTGGGCGTAGCCATAAGGATTCCTCGCAGTCAAAACGCAAATTTCGGCAGTTTTTAAGCAATAACCGGCGAGCGTCAAGCAGAGCGGTTTTCAATTAACAATTAACAATTAAAAATTAACAATTGTGGCGTTAGTTGTCAAAATTTCGCGAAGCGAATTTGAAAAATAAAACTCCACAATTTTTAATTGTTAATTGTCAATTGTTAATTGCCCTCTCAACCGTCGCTCACGATTTTTCCGTCGGCGATGTGGATGCGGCGGCGGCAGAAGCCGGCGATTTTCGGGTCGTGCGTAACCATAATAATCGTGCGTCCGGCGTCGTTTAATTGTTTGAACATCGCCAAAATTTCGACGCCGGTTTGGCTGTCGAGATTGCCGGTCGGCTCGTCGGCGAAAATCACCTGCGGGTCGTTAATCAGCGCGCGGGCAATCGCCACCCGTTGCCGTTGCCCGCCGGACATTTGATTCGGCTCGTGTTCGGCGCGGTCGGCTAAACCGACGAGCGCCAGCGCCGCGAGCGCCTTTTCGCGCGCCTGCCGGTTGCCGGCGTAGAGCAACGGCAATTCGACGTTTTCGAGCGCGCTAAGCCGCGGCAATAAATTAAACGTCTGAAAAACAAAGCCGATTTCGCGGTTGCGAATCGCCGCCTGTTCGTCGCCGCTCAACGTCGAAACGTCCTTGTCCGCCAAAAAGTATTGTCCGCTCGTCGGCGTGTCGAGACAGCCCAAGATGTGCATCAGCGTTGACTTGCCGCTCCCCGACGCGCCGATAATCGCCGTCAATTCGCCCGCGCCGACGGTCAGCGACACGCCGTTCAGGGCGCGGACTTCCGTCTGCCCCATTTGATAAATTTTCGTCAGGTCGCGCACGGCGAGGATGGTTTTCATCAGCGTTGAGAATTGAGAGTTGAGAAAGCGGAGGATTTTATTTTTAGGACGCGCGAAGCGCAACCATTGCCCAACTTTCAACTCTAAACTTTTTTTCCGCTTGACAATCCCGCGCCGATTTATCATAATGTTACGTTGTTGGTGATATTTATTTTTTCAAGGAGAAAAAAATGCGTATGCAATTCTTGGGGCGGGCGATTTTGTTCGCGCTCGCGGCGGCGGCGGGGTTTGGCTTTTTGGCGACGCCGGTAGCGCGCGCCGGCGAGGAATTTAAGTTGCTGAATGTTTCTTACGACCCGACGCGTGAACTCTACAAAGAGTTCAACGAAGCGTTCGCCAAGTATTACCAGGAAAAAACCGGCAACACGGTTACGGTAACGCAATCGCACGCCGGAAGCACCGCGCAGGCGAATGCCGTCATCCAAGGCAACGAAGCCGACGTGTTGACCTTGGCGCTCGCTTACGACATCGACGAAGTCGTCAGCAAAACCAAGGCGAACGGCAATCAATTGTTGCCGGAAAATTGGCAGACGCGCTTGCCGAAAAACAGCGCGCCTTACACTTCGACCATCGTCTTTTTGGTGCGCGTGGGCAATCCGAAGAACATTAAGGATTGGAACGACCTGACGCGAAGCGACGTCAAAACCATCACGCCCGACCCGAAGACCTCCGGCGGCGCGCGGTGGAATTATCTCGCGGCGTGGGCGTATGCGCTCGCCAATAACGGCAACGACGACGCGAAAGCGCGGGAATTTGTCAAACAAATTTACGCCAACGTGCCGGTGCTCGATTCCGGCGCTCGCGGCGCCACCAATACTTTTGTGCAAAAAGGTCAAGGCGACGTGTTGTTGGCGTGGGAAAACGAGGCGTATCTGTCGATTAACGACGTCGCCAAAGGCAAAGTCGAAATTGTGGTGCCGAGTTTGAGCATCCTCGCCGAACCGACGGTGGCGTGGGTGGACAAAAATGTGGAACGGCACGGCACCGCCGAAGTGGCGAAAGAGTATCTGAACTATCTCTACTCGAAAGAAGGTCAGCGGATTGCGGGCAAGAATTATTACCGTCCGAGCGACCCCGAAGTCGGTAAAGAATTCACCGACACGTTGCCGGAACTGAAACTCGTTACCATCGACGGCGATTTCGGCGGCTGGGCGAAAGCGTATGCGCGGCACTTCGCCGACGGCGCCGAGTTCGACAAAATCATCACGGAGTTGCACAAAAAATAGTTGCCGGTAGTCAGTGGTCAGTAACCTTCCTTAAAACCCATTCCCCCCCTTAACTTCCTTAAAGACCTTATTGGGCGCTTAAGGGATTTCAGGGGGAAACAAGGGGTTTTAAGGCGTTTTATTTCTCGGCTTGTCATTATTCATCAGGATAAATACTATGGCATCAGCATCACCCCGCAAATTTTTAGCATTATCCGTCATCGGTTTGGTTATCGGGTTAGGGTTAGGGGGCGGTTTGGCGTTCGCCGACGCTCCTGCCGCAAGCGCCGCGGCGCCAACGAGCGTCCAACCGCAATCGGCCGCCGATAAAGCCGCCGCCGACAAACCGCGGATTTTGCTCTTCGGCGATTCGATTACTTGGGGCTATATCCCTTCGCCGCAGGGAACGACGGAACGGTATCATTTTCATCAGCGGTGGTCCGGCGCCTTGCAAGACGCCTTAGGAGATTCGTTCACGATTGTCGAAGAGGGCTTGAATGCCCGCACCGCCGGCGCCGATGATTATGTAGCCGGAGTTGACGCTTCCATCAAGGAATATGCGAATCTCAACGGCAAACTCGCTTTGTTGCCGCTACTCCGCACGCATGACCCCTTAGATTTAGTGGTGATATTTTTAGGCACGAATGACACGCGGGTCTATAATAAACAAAGTTTAGCCGACATCCGCGCGTCGATTGCCACGCTCATCAAGATTACGAAAGTCGGCGCGTTTAAGGGGCGCGAGCCGAAAATTTTGTTGATGGCGCCGCCGCCGGGACAACCGGCGCAAGCGGAAAGATTCAATAAAGTTTTTGCGGGCAGTTATGAGTTGGCATCGCAATTGGGGAAAGCGTATAAAGAAATCGCCGAACAAGAGGAGGTCTATTTCTTGGACGCGGCGGAATTATTCCCCGTCGTGAACAGCGCCGACGGCATTCATCTCACGGCGGAAGACAACATCAAATTAGGAAAATTTGTCGCCGAGAAAGTGAAAACGATTTTTGCGAAATAGCGGCTAGCGGTATAAATTAGCCAAACCCCATCAACCGCGTAACCTCATTTTTTAATTGTTGCGAACAATGTCCAAGCCCAAAAAATCTCAGTTGCCCGGATTCGGACTCACGCTCGGACTGTCCTTGTCGTATATGTCCCTGCTGATTTTTATCCCGCTCATCGCGCTGATTCTTTACGCGGCGAAACTGCCGGCGGCGGATTTTTGGGAGATTATCGTCGATGAGCGCGTTAAGTCGGCGTTCAAAATATCGTTTCTCTCGACGTTTTACGCGGCGGCGGTGAATTTTTTTCTCGGCTTGATTATCGCGTGGGTGTTGGCGCGGTATCAATTTTTCGGCAAAAGAATCATCGACGCGCTGATTGATTTGCCGTTCGCGATTCCGACGGCGGTGGCGGGAATTTCGCTTTCGACGATTTTTTCGAGCCAAGGAATTATGGGGAAAATCCTCGGCGTGTTCGGGATTGATATTTCCTTTTCCCGCGCCGGCATCGTGGTCGCGCTCATTTTCATCGGACTGCCGTTTGTGGTGCGCACGGTGCAACCGGTGATTGAGGAATTGGACGCCGAACTCGAAGAAGCCGCCGCGTCGCTCGGCGCCAATTTTTATCAAATTTTTGTCAAAGTGATTTTCCCGTCGTTGCTTCCGTCATTGCTCACCGGTTTCGCGCTGGCGTTCGCGCGCGGACTCGGCGAATACGGCGCCATCATTTTCATTTCCAGCAATATGCCCTACCAAACGGAAATCGTCCCGCTTCTCATCGTCAAAAAACTCGCGCAATTTAACTACGCGGGCGCCAGCGCCATCGGCGTTACGATGTTGGTTTGCGCGTTTGTGCTGTTGTTGCTGATTAACTTTTTACAGGTCTATGCCAAGCGGCGAAGTAAAAATTAAGCGAAATTAAAAATTAGAAATTACAAACTCACGTTACGCGCAAAAAAAAAGAGAAGCCACGAATGACACGAAAAGAACTTAACACGAATTTTCACGAATTAGACGAATTAACACGAAACCGAGCGAAGCGAAGGTTAGTGTGCTTTCCAAATTTTTTATCCGTTTTCCGGCTCTTTAATTCGTGTAATTCGTGGACAAAAAATCTCTTTTTTTTATTTGTAAAAATTCGCGTCTTTTCGTTGACCGCGTAACATCAGTTACAAATTAAAAATGAATTGCTCAAACCGCAATTTTTAATTTTTCATTTTTAATTCATTTTTCGGAGAAAAATTTGAGAACCGCTAAACTCAACCGTGAACCGCGGTGGCTGAAGCCGACGTTGATGACCATCGCGCTGACGTTTCTCGCGGTCTTCATTTTCCTGCCCGTCTATACGATTTTTCACGAGGCGCTGGCCGCCGGCGTGTTCGCGTATTTCGGTTATTTTCGCGACCCCGAAATTTTCAACGCGATTAAATTGACGTTGCTGACCGCGCTGATTTGCGTGCCGGTCAATACTTTTTTCGGCGTGCTAACGGCGTGGTGCGTTACGAAATTTGAATTTCGCGGCAAGAACGTTTTGATTACGATGATTGAAATTCCCTTCGCGATTTCGCCCGTAATCGCGGGCTTGCTGTTCATCTTTTTATTCGGCTCGTTCGGCTGGGTCGGCAGTTGGCTGATTGAGCATAATCTGAAAATCGTCTTCGCCGTGCCGGGGATTGTGCTCGCGACGGCGTTCGTAACTTTTCCGTTCGTGGCGCGGGAACTGATTCCGCTGATGCAGGAATTGGGCAAGGACGACGAGGAAGCCGCGATGACGCTCGGCGCCGGCGGCTTGCAGACGTTTTTCCGCGTAACTTTGCCGAATATCAAATGGGGTTTGCTCTACGGCATAATTTTGACCAACGCCCGCGCCATCGGCGAATTCGGCGCCGTGGCGGTGGTGTCCGGGCTTATTCGCGGCGTAACCACGACGATGCCGCTCTACATCGAAATTTTGTATAACGAATATATGTTCAGCGCCGCGTTCGCGGTGGCGTCGCTGTTGACGTTGCTCGCGTTGGTTACGCTGACCGTGAAAGCGATTTTGGAACGATTCATCGCCGCGCAGAGGCGTATAAAAAATTAACAATTAACAATTTACAATTTACAATTAGAGCAATTAAAAATTAGAAATTAAAAATTAAAAATTTTGGAATTTGATTTTCAAATTTGTCTCGCACCATCTCGATAATTATTGTTAATTGTTAATTGTTAATTGTTAATTATCAATAAGGAAACTATGAGCATCGCCATCACCGACATCAGCAAAAAATTCGGCGACTTCGTCGCTTTGGACAACGTGAACCTGTCGCTCCCGACCGGCGAAATCACCGCGTTGCTCGGTCCCTCCGGCTCCGGCAAAACGACGTTGCTTCGCATCATCGCGGGTTTGGAAGGCGCCGACGCCGGCGCGATTAGTTTGTTCGGCGAGGACGCTTCGCGCCAACCGACCAAAGACCGCCACGTCGGTTTTGTTTTTCAGCATTACGCGCTGTTCAAACATATGAGCGTTTTTGACAACGTCGCGTTCGGCTTGAAAATCCGCCCGCGCCGCGCGCGACCGAGCAAAGCCGTCATCCGCGACAAGGTCTATCACTTGTTGCAAATGGTGCAACTCGAATCAATGGCGAACCGTTTGCCGACCGAACTCAGCGGCGGACAAAAACAGCGCGTCGCGTTGGCGCGAGCGCTCGCGGTCGAACCGAAAGTGTTATTGCTCGACGAACCGTTCGGCGCGCTCGACGCGAAAGTCCGCCAAGAACTGCGACGCTGGCTCCGTTTCTTGCACGACGAGATTCACCTCACCAGCGTTTTCGTTACGCACGACCAAGAAGAAGCGCTTGAGGTCTCCGACAACATCGTGATTCTGAATCACGGCAAAGTCGAACAAATCGGCAGTCCCGAGGAGGTCTATGACCATCCCGCCAATCCGTTTGTCTATGGCTTTTTGGGCAACGTTAATTTGTTCCGCGCGCGGCTCGACCGCGGCGTGCTGAACCTTGACCATCACGAAAAACAAACGGGCGGCGTGGATTTTTTCGTGCGTCCGCAAGACGTGGCGTTAAGTTTGACCAACGACGGCGGCAAAGGCGTGGACGCGAAAATCAAGGCGTATCGCGTGCTCGGCGGGCGGGTGCGCGTCGAACTGCAAACGCTCGTCGGCGGCAAAGAAATCGAAGCCGACATCGAGAAAAAACAGTGGCAGGCGATTCGCGACGCCAACCGCGAGCAGGTCTATCTCTTGTTCCGCGACGCGAAAATTTACACCGCCGCCGACCAAACGTGGAGCGATTATGTTATTTAGTTCAATTACGAACTGAGGTTACGCGATTGATTGTTTTGCTAATTTATTCCGACAGTCGCCCTGCAAGGGCGCGATTGTCGGAGTTTATTAAAAGTTGCGCGAAGCGAATTCTAAGAATCAAACTCCACCATTTTTAATTTTTAATTTCTAATTTTTAATTGCTCTTTCATTGCCCACTGTTCGCTAAAACTCTTTCGAGGAGATAAAAATGAAATCGCTAAAATCGCTCCTGCTTCTCGGCGTCGCGGTCGGTCTGTTTATTTCGGCGGCGGTCGCTGAAGAGTTGCCGTTAATTCGCATCGGCGACGGCGGCGGGTTGTGCGAGGGACCGATTCACATCGGGATTGAAAAGGGCTTTTTCACCGCCGAGGGACTGCGGGTCGAAACCTTCAAACTCGCGCCCGGAACGGCGTTTGAGGCGATTGCGGCGGGAAAAATTGACGCGACCAACGGTTTATTGGCGACCTTGCTTGCCCCGTTGGTGCACGGGTTGCCGATTAAAATTACCACCGGTTTGCATACCGGTTGCAACAAGGTCTTGGTGCCGGCGAACTCGCCGATAAAAACCGCCGCCGATTTTCGCGGTAAAAAAGTCGGGGTGCCGAGTTTGGTCAGTAGCCCGATTACTTTTGCCAAGCGCGTTCTCGCGGCGAGCGGCGTCGGCGTCAGCGCGACCAATATGGAAGTGGAATTTATCGTGTATAGCGAGGCGGAATTGCCGTTGGCGCTTGAACGCGGCGCGATTGACGCCATCGCCGGCGGCGACCCGATTGCCGCGATAGCGGCAAAGAAAAATAATTTGACCGTTCTTTTTGACAGCGCGACCTTGCCGCCGTATAACGAACAATACTGTTGCGCCGCCTACGTTTCCAACGCGCTGTATGAAAAATCGCCGGAAGTCGCCGCGAAATTCACCCGCGCGATGCAACAGGCGTCGTTGTGGATTCAAAGCCATCAGGACGAAACGGCGGCAATTCAGGTCGAGAAAAAATACGTCCCCGGCGACGCGGAGTTAAACGCCGCCGTGCTGAAAACGTATAATTTTATTCCCTCGGCGCAGGGCGCTTACACGGCGTTTGCCGCGCTGACCCAAGAATTGCGCGCCATCGGCGTCATCGCGGAGGACTTCGACGTGGAACATCTGAAATCAACGAGTTTCGCGTTCGACTTGCCCGGCGGCGTGCTTGACCCGATAACCGAACGCTGACTTATTCACGAATCTCTTAAACTAAATTTCAGGCAAATATGTCCGCTACTCTCCCCGCCGCCTGCGCGCGCACCGTCGAAATTTTACCGCGCCTTCTCGATGCGATTCGTCCGCCGTTGGCGCTGGCGTTCAGTTATCAAACCGAGGACGTGGCGGCGCTCCATTTGCTGAAACAATTAGGCGTGGACGGCGTGGAAATTTTCACGCTGAACACCGGCAAATTATTTCCCGCAATCGCCGGCTATCATTGCGAAGTCGAAAAATTTTTCGGCGTTGAAATCACGTCGTATTATCCTGACGGCGCGGAGGAAAAAGAACTCGCGGACCTCGGCGAATTCGGTATGCGGGCAAGTTTGGACCATCGCCACCGCTGTTGCGAAGTGCGTAAAGTCCGTCCGCTCGCCCGCGCCCTCTCCGGTAAAAATGCGTGGCTGACGGGACTGCGCGCCGCGCAAGCGGTAACGCGGCAAAATCTCGGCGTTTTGGAATACGACGAAAAAAATCATCTCATCAAAATCAATCCGCTGATTGCTTGGAGCGACGCCGACCTCGCCGAATATCGCGAGAAATTTTCGCTCCCCGAAAATCCGCTCTACGCGCAGGGCTTTAAGAGTATCGGTTGCGCCCCCTGCACGCGCCCCGTCCGCGCCGGCGAAGACCTCCGCGCGGGACGGTGGTGGTGGGAAAATCCCGAACATAAAGAATGCGGACTACATTTGAAAACCGCAGTGATTAGTGGGCAGTGAGCAGGGGGCAGTCGCAAGCGGTTACTTACTGCTCACTGTCCACTGACCACTGGAAAGGAAACAATGACCAAACTCGACCAACTCGAAGCCCAGAGCATTTTCATTATTCGCGAGGCGTATAAATCGTTTAAGAACCTCGGAATGTTGTGGTCTATCGGCAAGGACAGCACGGTGTTGTTGTGGCTCGCGAAAAAAAGTTTTTTCGGACACGTGCCGTTTGAACTGATTCACGTGGACACGGGCTACAAAATTCCCGCGATGATTGCCTATCGCGACCAACTCGCGCGCGACTTGAAAATCCGGCTCGTCGTCGGACAAAATAAACAAGCCCTCGCCGAAAAACGCACCTTCGCCGACGGTCTCGACCGCCTCGCCTGTTGCAAAGAACTCAAAACCGTCGCGCTGAAAAACACTCTCGACGGCACCGGCGCGCGCCGTATTTACGACCCGCACCGCGGCGCGTGGGAAGAAGTCGAACGCGGCGAACCGTTCAACGCGGTGATTGTCGGCGTGCGGAGCGACGAGGAAGGAAGCCGCTCGAAAGAGCGCGTGTTTTCGGCTCGCGACCAAAAGAGCGAGTGGGACGCCGGCGCTCAGCCGCCCGAATTATGGAACCTCTATAAAACCGAATTCGCGCCCGGCACGCACGTCCGCGTGCATCCGCTTCTCGACTGGACGGAACTGAACATCTGGGAATACATCGAGCGCGAAAAAATCCCGACCATCGACATCTACTACAATCAAGGCGACGGCAAACGCTATCGCTCGCTCGGTTGCTATCCCTGCACCACGCCCGTCGAATCGGACGCGCGCAATCCGCAAGAAATCATCGCCGAGTTGATTAGCGGGAAATTCCGCAATATCGCCGAACGCTCGGGACGCGCCCAAGACCTCGACGGCGGCGGCACGCTCGAAATTTTGCGCAAAGAAGGGTATATGTAGTTTGAGATAGCGGGCTTTAAGATTTTTAAGAATCTTAAGATTCTTAAAAATCTTAAAACGCTTAAATTTCTTAAAAGCGCCACAAGGAGAAAAAATGCCAACCGCGCCTGAACGGATGAACATCGTCATCACGGGACACGTTGACCACGGCAAGAGCACGTTGGTCGGGCGGTTGCTCGCCGACACCCATTCGTTGCCCGAAGGCAAACTCGACGCCGTGCGCGAAATGTGCAAAAAAAACGGGCGCGTGTTTGAATACGCTTTTTTACTCGACGCGCTCGACGACGAGCAGAAACAAGGCATCACCATCGACAGCGCCCGCATTTTTTTCAAGAGCGCGCGGCGCGAATATATCATCATCGACGCGCCCGGACACATCGAATTTCTGCGCAATATGTTGAGCGGCGCGTCGCGCGCCGAGGCGGCGGTGCTGGTCATCGACGCGGTCGAAGGCGTGGCGGAAAATTCGCGGCGGCACGGCTTGTTGCTGTCGCTCCTCGGCATTTCGCAAGTCGTCGTCGTGGTCAATAAACTCGACGCGATGCGTTACGACGAAGCGGTTTTCACGCGCATTAAAGACGAATACGCGGCGTATCTCGCGGAATTGAAAATCACGCCGGCGGCGTTCGTGCCGGCAAGCGCGCGCGAGGGGAAAAATTTAAGCGCGCCGGCGCCGGACGAAATGCCGTGGTATCGCGGCAAAACGGTGTTGGAAATTTTGGACGGTTTTCAAAATCGCGCGGCGAACGACGCGGAATTTTTCGCGTTGCCGGTGCAGGATATTTATCGTTTCAGCAACGACGGCGACAATCGCCGCATTTTTGCCGGCACGATTGTCGGCGGAAAAATCACGACCGGCGAAGCGATAACTTTTTTGCCGTCGGGCAAAACGTCGCGCGTGAAATCGGTCGAGGTCTGGAACGCGCCGGAAAAAAAATCGGTCGGCGCGGGCGAAGCCGTCGGCTTAACGCTGAGCGAAGAAATTTACGTCAAGCGCGGCGAGGTGATGATTAAAGCGAACGAGTCCGCGCCGGTCGCGGTCGCGCAAAAAATCCGCGCGAACGTGATTTGGCTGGGCGCGGCGCCGTTGACTTTTCAGAAGAAATTTTTGCTCAAACTCGGCGCGGCAAAAGTCGAAGCGCGGCTTGACGGCATTGAGCGCTTGTTAGGCGAAAATTCCAACTCGCCGGCGGAACTCCGCCGCCACGACTGCGGCGCGGTGGTGTTGAGTTTATCCCGCCCGCTCGCGCTTACCGCCTTCGCCGACAACCAAACGCTCGGGCGTTTCGTCATCGTTGACAACTACGACGCGGTCGGCGGCGGCATCGTGCAGGAAGTCGTCATCGACCAATCCGCGCGGGAATCCTTCGACAGTTTCGCCGGCGTCAATCAGGGCGGCTTTGAGGAAGAATTGTTTGCGCTCTTGAAAAAATATTTCCCGCACCGGTTTTGACTAAAGTTGTTCGATAACCGCTTCCGCGCGGACCGGCGAAATAAATTATCCAGCCAATCGCGCAACGTCGGTTAATTTTTAAGCCCCGCCGCCCTCGCCCCGCAAAGCCGGTTGTTTGTCGGCAATTTATCGGTAAAATGTCGGCAATTTATCGGCAATTTATCGGCAAGAGCGGAGGGCGAAAATTATGGCGTTCATCCCGAATTTTACGATTACGCCAACGTTGGCGACCGCGTTATCCGCCATCGAACTGTTGAAAGAAAACGTCAAAGGTCTGCCGATTACGGCTACGGTGTTGCATTCGCTTTACGAGTCGGCGCGGTTGCAATCGGTGCATTATTCGACGCAGATTGAAGGCAACCGGCTGACGCAACCGGAAGTCGAACAGGTGCTTAAAGAACGGGCGACGGTGGTCGGGCGGCAACGGGACGAGAGCGAAATCAAAGGATATTATCAGGCGTTGGAATGGATGGAACAAAACGTCGAGCGGGAACTCACCGAGACGACCGTCAAGACCTTGCACGCGCTCGTCGAGGGCGGCGGCAAAAAACGGGTTAAGCCGACGCCGTATCGCGACGGGCAAAACGTGATTCGCAACAGCGCCGACGGGGCGATGGTGTATTTGCCGCCGGAAGCGCCGGACGTGCCCGCGTTAATGACGGACTTGGTCGAATGGATTAAAACGGCGGCGTTGCCGTGTCCGCTGATTGCCGCGCTGACGCATTATCAATTTGCGACGATTCATCCTTATTACGACGGCAACGGACGGACGGCGCGCTTGCTGACGACGTTGGTTTTACATCAGGGCGGCTACGGCTTAAAGGGCTTGTTTTCGTTGGAAGAGTATTACGCCCGCGATTTGCCGGCGTATTATCGGGCGCTCAACGTTCACCCGCATCACAATTATTATTTCGGACGGGCGACCGCCGACACGACCGCGTGGGCGGAATACTTTATCGCCGGAATGGCGGACGCTTTCGCGAAAGTCAAAGAACGGGCGACCGCCGCTATCGGCGCGAAAGACCAGACGCGGAAATTGCGGTCGTTGCCGCCCAAACAACGGAAAATTTTATCCCGCTTCGCCCGACAAGACGTTTTGACCGCGAAAGAAGTCGAGAAAATTTTCAAGTTCGGCGAACGTTCGGCGCGGTTGCTATGCCAAACGCTGGTTGAACAGGGCTTTTTGACGATAGCCAGCGAAGCCAACAAAACCCGCGCCTACAAATTAGCGGCGCGTTACCGGAAATTGCTGAAATAGAATTATTTTCAAATCCGTCATAAAAATGAGTAGTTCACGGAGAATACGGAGCCATAAATGTTCTATTCAAAGGTTAAGGTTATCAAGCCCCCCTCTATTATAAACTCCCGCCCATGCCTCACTTCCCCCTTTTCGTTTCGCTTGCCGAGAAATTATGCGTGCTTGTCGGCGGCGGCGCGGTCGCGGAAAAACGCGCCGCCGCGTTGCTGGCGTTCGGCGCGAAATTGCGGGTTATCGCGATTACGCCGGCGGCGCCTATTCGTCAACTTGCCGCCGACGGGCGCATCGCGCTCGCCACCCGTCCTTACGGCGGCGCCGACGATTTGACCGGCGCGTTTTTGGTTTTCGCCGCCGTCAACGACCGCGCCGTCAGCCGCACGATTGCCGCCGAGGCGCGGACGGCGGGAATTTTGGTCAATGTCGCGGACGCGCCCGAACTCTGCGATTTTTATTTTCCCGCGCTCGTGCGGCGCGGCAATTTGGTGGCGGGAATTTCCACTGCCGGCGACGCGCCCGCTTTTGCCGCGCAAATTCGCCGCGAACTTGACGCGCGCTGGTCTGCCGACCTCGGCGAAAAATTAGAAGCGCAACGTTTAGCGCGAAAACGCGAGGAAAATTTGCCGTGAAACGAACCGTCCGCTTCGGTTGCCGGGAAAGCGCGCTCGCCGCCGCGCAAACGCGGTCGGTGATGGCGGACGTTGCCGCGGCGCATCCCGAACTCGACTTGCAACTCATCACGATGAAAACCCGCGGCGACCTCGCGCCGGACGCGCCGTTGGAACTCGGCGGCAAAGGATTTTTCACCGACGCGCTGGAACGCGCGCTGACCGGCGGCGAAATCGATGTCGGCGTGCATTCGCTCAAAGATATGGCGATTGCGGATAATCCCGAACTGCCGATTGTCGGGCTGACCAAACGCGCCGACCCGCGCGACGCGCTGATTTTACCGCAAAACGGCGACGCCGGCGGCGACGAAAAATTGGTTGATTTTTCCAAGGCGGGCGAAAAAAAATTAAACGCCGCATTGCCGATTGGTTGCGGGAGCAAGCGACGGACTCTGCAACTGCAAGCGCTCGCCGACCGCTTCGCGCCGCGTTTTTTCGACCGTATCGCGAGCGGTTTGCAAGTTGCCCCGATTCGCGGCAACGTCCCGACCCGACTCGCCAAATTAGACCGCGGCGAATACGGCGCGATTATTTTAGCGGCGGCGGGCTTGCAACGCCTCAACCTTCAACGCGCGGGCTATTATTTTTCGGCGCGGGAAATGGTGCCGGCCGCCGGTCAGGGAATTCTGGCGATGCAGGGGCGGCGCGGCGAAAACTATCATTTTCTCGACGCGGCGCGTTCGGCGTTGACGGAGGAAGTCGCGGCAATTGAACGCCGGATTATTCGCGCGCTCGGCGGCGGTTGCGGCTTGCCGACCGGCGCGTTGGCGCGAATTCGCGGCAATGAAATAAATATCGTCGCGATGTTCGCCGCCGCCGACAACCCGCGTTCAATTGTCCGCGACGAAATTTCCGGCGACCGCCGCCGCGCCGCGGAACTCGCCGACACGCTGGCGCGGCGGTTGGCGAGCGGTTAAAAGCAATTACGAATTACGAATTAAAAAATTACGAATGGCGGAGTTTAATTGGCAAAAATGAGCGCAACCGGCAAAGTTTGGTTGGTCGGCGCGGGACCGGGCGACGCCGGACTGTTGACCGTGAAAGGGGCGGAACTCCTCGCCGCCGCCGACACGGTGGTCTATGACCGGCTCGTCTCGCCGGCGTTGCTCGCCGCGTTGCCGCCCGCCGTCAAATTGATTGACGCCGGCAAATCCGGCGGTCATCCGCAACAAGACGAAATCAACCGCCTCTTAATCGCCGAAGCGTCCGCCGGAAAAAAAGTCGTGCGTCTCAAAGGCGGCGACCCGTTTCTTTTCGGGCGCGGGGCGGAGGAATTTTTCGCGCTGAACACCGCCGGAATTTTTTGCGAAGTCGTCCCCGGCGTCAGTTCCGCGCTCGCGGCGCCCGCCGCCGCCGGTATTCCGGTAACGCATCGCGGCGTCAGTTCGTCGCTCCACATCATCACTTGGCATCATCAAGACGGCAACGCGCCGGACCTCGAACGCCTGCGCGGATTGGTGAACGCCGGCGGGACGGTGGTTATTTTGATGGCGGCGGCGGGGAAAAATATCGGCGACTTGTTAATCCGCGCCGGTTTCGCGCCGGACACGCCGGCGGCGATTATCGAAAACGGCACGACACTGCTAATGCGGACGCGCCGTTTAACTTTGGCGGATTTTTCGCGCGCGATGGAAAATGACCCGCCGCAATCACCGGCGTTGGTGGCGGTCGGCGAGGTCTGCCAATTAGACGCCCGCTCGACCGTCCAAAATTCGTCTGACGAGGCGCGGCGCGGCGAAAATCGTCTTGCCGGCGCGCGGATTGTCGTAACGCGCCCCGAACCGCAAAACGCCGCCGCCTGCCGGGAAATTCGCGCGCGCGGCGGCATCGCCATTCCTCTGCCGCTGTCGCGCCGCGTCCCGTTGCCCGTCGATGGGCAAACGCTACTCGCGGCGGCAAATTATGCGTGGCTGGTCTTTACCGCCGCCGCCGGAGTGGCTTATTTTTTCGCGGCTTATTTTCGCGCCGGAGATATTCGGCGGTTGGCGAATTGCCGTTTCGCGGCAGTCGGCGCGACTACCGCCGCGGCGTTACGCGGGCGGGGTTTTATTGCCGACTATGTGGCGGAACGCGCGAACGGACGCGATTTAGGCGAACATTTGCCGGCGACGGCGGCGGAGAAAATCTTGCTGATTCGCGGCAAACCGACGGCGGCGGGGTTGGACGAGGCGTTGCGGGAACGCGGTCTGATTTACGACGAACTCGCGGTTTATGAAAATGTGCCGCTCGCGGAAAACGACACGACGCGGCGGATTATCGCCGAGCGGAATTTTGCTTTTGTTTTTTTCGCCAGTCCGTTAGCGGTAAAAATTTTCACCGACCGCCGGCAAAAAAACGCGACCGATTTTTCCGCCATCACCGCCTTATGTATTGGCGAAACAACGGCGGCGGCGGCGCGGGAAACCGGTATGACCGCCCACGCCGCGCCGGAGACCTCCCTCGCCGGACTGTGCCGCTTGGCGGCAGAGTTGATGCGACCCTTGAGACAAGCGAAAGAAGTTAGCGGTTAAAAATCAACGTCCCTTTTTCGCTCGACACCGTTCTTTTTTGCCGGTCGCGATTGACGCGGTTTCTTGGGACACGGCTATGTGGCGTTGACGAGACACGCGGGCGGGTTTAGCGGGCGTGTCGGCGTAGCGAAGATGACAGATTGCCGGCGGCATTCCGTTCGGGTATTTCTGGGCAATAATGTCGTCTAACGCCACAAAATTTTCGGGATGTTCGCGATATTCGGCAACGCCTTTTTCGATACACGCGATTTCTTTGGCGGTCAAATCGGTCTCAATAACGGCTTCAAATTCATCAACCGGCATTTCCGGCAGTGGCGGCAACGCCCGTAATTTGACCTCATCAAGCGCGTCGATGTAAGCGTGGAGACGTTCGCGTCGAGGTAACGTTCTGGATAGAGCCAACATAGTTTAGTTCCTTCGTTTATAGATTTGCCCGCGAACGCCCAAATCGGTGATGATAATTTCGCCTTCATCTACGCCAAACAGTATGCGATAATCGCCCACTCTCACCCGCGAAAGATTACTTCCCTGCAATCGTTTGATGTCGCCTTGCGGCGGGTCTTTTTCGAGATTTTGCAACGCTAAGTGCACCCGTAATTGGATGGCATCGGGCAAGCGCCACAGGGCTTTATTCGCCCGATTTGACAAGCGCACTTTCATCGCCCCACCCCCTTGCCGATTACACCGGCATTGTGCCGTCATTTTTATTCTCGTCAACCTACCCTATTTCCACGCCGGCGTCGAGGTGTCGTAGGCGTAATTGGCGGCTTGTTTTTCCGGCACGGGGTGCGAATAGCGGTTCCAGTCCTGGTCGAGTTTCACCGACGTGCCGGTGTCCGGCGCGCGCTTGACTTCCGCCCAATTCTTCGGCGTCAAACTCACATACACCGTCCAGTCGTTGTCCACGTGGTCGTGCGCGTAAGTCAGCCCCAAGTCAAACGTGTCCAAATCGCGAATGAGCGAAATCCGCTGGCGTTGCAAGCCCTGTTGCACCTTGCCCGTGAGATAGTGGTCGTCGCTCATCACGTCGCCCGCCGATTCGTTCCACTGATAACTCAAACCATACTCGACCGCGTAATGGCTTAACTTGTCCCACAACTGCGTCCGCACCGCGAACGACGTGGTGTTCGACACGTTGTATTTTTTTTCATACGTGTTCGCGTCGTAACCCGCGTTGTAGTAATGCTTGAGGAAAAAACGGAGGCGCTTGCTGAACCAAAAATCCGTGCCGGCCGCCGCCGAGGTTACCGCGTCCGCCGCCGGACTATACACCGTGTTGCCCCACAGCGACCACGTTTCCGTCGGATACAGCGAGGCGTCCAACGCCACGTCCGCGAGCAGGTGATTATTGTTGTATTTTTTCGCTTCGTTGTCGTCCAACACCATACCGGTGCGCAAATTCGCCGACGCCAACACGCGCTCGCCGCCGCCGGCTTTATTTTTCAACAGGTCTTGGTGCAGATTGAACATCAACATTCGCGATTGGCGATAATTGTCAATCGCGTCGAGTTCATACAATTTTTCGCGGTCGCGCACCGGCGACTCGTGATTGAGCCACGCAATTTGCGGTTCTATCAGATGCGTGAAATTGTCGAAATAGCCGAAAAAGCGCGTCGATAAATCCACGCCCCATTTCGCCGCCGCGTTAAATTCGCCGCCGGTGGAATTTTGCGTCGCCGCATTGTAACCCTCGCTGTAGCCGGTCATAAAACCGCCGACCCACGGGCGCACCGTCAGCGTTTTTATGTCTAACGGCGCGGAAAGCGTTGCGTCTTCGTTGAGCCGTCCAATCCACGGCGTGTCGCCGCTCTGCCGCGTGCGGTCGGTCGGCGTCAGCAAATCCAGCCGACGCAACATTTCGTCCGTCCGCCGCCGCGCGAAAGCCGCTTCCGTCTTACTCTCAAAATACACCGGCAAGCCGTCAATCAACTGAAAACCGGGCAGGTTTAACTGCCAGCGCGGCAGATATTCGGTTTCGGAGCGATATTCGTTCAGCCGCATTTGCACCGCCAGGTCGGACGAAAACACGTCGCCTAAATAGCGCAAATCGACATTGGTCAACTTTTGCTCCGACCGCGCCCAGTAATCGGGAAAATACTCCTTGTAAAAATCGCGGTCGGAAAAGCGGTGCAGATTCGCCCGCAAATCAAGACCGTAATCCAACTGATGCGCGTGTTGCCACTCAATCAAATACCGCGCGTCGTTGGCATACAACGCCGGCGAAAACCCTTTATGTCCGCTCCAGTAGTCGCTCCGAAATTCGACGTCTTCTTCGGCGCGCCGCCGGTCTTCTTTGCCCATCGTGTAAATTTCGCTGATTTCGTAGAGTTTCAGATTGCCTTTGCCCTTGCCGAGAAAGTCCATCGAATAATCGGTTTCGCCGCCGACGCCCCAACCGCGCAACGAGCGATAATCGCCGTCGATAAAAATTTGGTCGAGTTGAAAATAGCGTTTGACGCGGTCGCCGTTTTCGTCCACCGCGCGTCCGTCGGCGTCGGTCGGATTGGAAAAATTCCAGCCGAAACGGTTCAAGCCGTAAAGCCCCTGCTTGTTGTTGCTACCGTAAGACGGACGGTAATAGGGCCAGTTGTAGCGCAAGTCATAGACCAAATACGGCAGATAAAACACCGGCACTTTGCCGATTTTGAACCAGTTGTCCCACGCTTCGACTTTTTCGTCGGGGCGGACGTGCGCGGCGCCGGAACTGATGCGCCAGTGCGGCTCGGCGTAATTCGACGGCGACGCCCACGCCCGCGTCGCCTCAAAGTGATTGCGGGAAATGACGCGCATATCGTCGGCGGCGATGTTGATGCGTCCGTTGACGATTTTATCGTCGGCGGCGGCGGCGGAATCGCCGAGAAGCGAATTGCGCTCCGCGCCGAGGTCGTCGAGCAGTTTGCCGGTTACGTCGATTTCGGTAATCGGACCTTCCTGCCGTCCTTTGACGCCGCGCATTTTGACGCCGAGCGCGCGCCCGCGCCAATCGCGAACGTCAAAATAAACTTGCTCGCAAGTCAAAAACGAGCCGTTGCGGTCTTCAAATTTGACATCGCCCTCGGCGTAAATTCGCGCGACCTCGACAAAATAAACAATGTTGCGGGCGCTGATTTTTCGCCCCTGCAAGGTAACGGTCGCGTAGTCGCGGATAATGACCGCGCGACGGTCCGGCGCATACCGCAACGAGCCGCCGTCCACCTTGAAATCGGAACCGAACATTTGATTAAAGACCGCGCGCCCGTCGCCGGACGCTTGCCGGTAGTCGTCGCCGTCGCCGCCCCACTCGTCGGAATGGGCGAAAGCGTCGGCAATCACGGCGCGCGGCTCGGCGTCCGGCGCCAACGCCGCCGCGTTAAATTTTTTGACGGCGGACGCGGCGGCATTGGCGACGCGATAATCCTCGCCGTCGCCGCCCCATTCGTCGGCGGCAGTCGCCGCGCCGGAAAAACCCGCCAAAACGGCAACCAATAGAGTTAGGAATTTTTTCATTGTTGAAACCTTGAAAGAACAATTAACAATTAACAATTGAAAATTAAGAACTCGTGTTACGCGGTCAACAAAAAGACGCGAATTTTTACGCATAAAAAAGAGAGATTTTTTTGTCCACGAATTACACGAATTTTCACGAAACCGAACAACGCGAAGGTTAGTGTGCTTTCCAAAGTTTTTGTTTCTCATAGAGGCATAGAGTTTCACAGAGAAAACGAATTATTTAACTTTTTATTTTTTCTCTTTTCACTCTCCGTGCCTCTGTGGCTCGGTGAGAAATTTCTTGTTCTTAAATTCGTGTTAATTCGTCTAATTCGTGAAAATTCGTGTTAAGTTCTTTTCGTGTTCATTCGTGGCTTCTCTTTTTTGGCGCGTAACGTGAGTTCGTAATTGAAAAATCCCCGCCTTCAACCTCCAATTACCGAATCCGGCAAATATCTTTCAGAAAAAATTTGGCTTTGAAAGCCCATTTTCTAAAATCCGTCAACTCTTGCCGTCCCTATCCGACGTTACGCCCAATGTTTTTACTTGCCGCCGAGACCGCCGAAGTTACCGCCGCCGCTACCGGTTTCGACTGGCGGTTTGGCTTGGTGTGTCTCGGCATCGTGATGCTGATGTTCGTCCTGCCGCGGTTGACGCGCCGCAATTTCAACGCGCGGCGGCAACGCGAAAAAAAAATACAACGGGAAATGGACGACGCGTTGGCAGTCAAAAGCGGCGCCGACCGGATAATGCTGGACTTGGCGGAAGCCAGCCGCGAAATCAACGCTCAAATCGACACGAAAATCCGTATGCTCAATCGACTAATTCGCGAAGCCGAAGAAGTCAGCCAAAAATTAGAACGGGCGGCGGGCGAGAACAATCCGGCGACCGGCGCGACTCCCGTGCCGACCGCGCCGGCGGCGCCAAAAACGGTCAATCAAGAGCCGGTCGGTCAGGACGAAGCCCAGCGAATAATCAAAGAATTTGCCGCCGCCGCCGTCCCCCCGCCGGCAAACCGCAAGAGCGACGGCGTGCGAATGTCGGCGCGCCGCCGGGTGGCGGCGTTGCATCGCGACGGCGCGGAAGCGTCGGAAATCGCGCGGCGCCTGCAAATTTCGCTCGCCGAAGTGCATCTAATTATTGATATGAAAGATAAACCGGAATTTTCTCAGTAGAACAAATTACAAATTAAAAATTGAGGATTTAATTATCAAATTACGCGAAGCGATTTTGACCGCCAAACTCCACGATTTTTAATTTTTAATTTCTAATTTTTAATTTGGAGTCGCCCTATGCCGCCCCCGAAAAAATTTCCCGCGCCGCGCCGCCCGCCGCCGCCCAAAAATAAAAAACCGCCGCTCGAATATCCGCGCTGGTTGGTGGTGTTCGCCGTCGCGTTGGTTTTAAGCGGCTTGGTTTCGGCGGGGCTGTGGCTTTACAGTCGCTACGGCGTAACCGACGAGGAACGGATTCGTCATTCGCTCGCGACGATTGAATTGGCGGTCGAAGCGCGGCAGACGCGGATGTTGATGGGGCAAGTCGCCGCCGACTACGCCGACCGTTACGGCAATAATTACGCCGTTTTATACGACCGCGCCCGCGATTGGATGGCGCTCAACTTGACGCGCAAAGTCGAATTTGACCTGACGGACATCAACATTGAAATCGCCGCCGACGGCAAAACGGCGCGGGTAACGGCGACGGTCGGCGGCAACGAGCCCATCCAACGAGTGCTGTCCTACATTCGCCCGCAAAACAACCGCGTGTATCTCGATTACCGCAAAAACGCGCTTTGGCAAGTGGTAAATTGCCGCGCCGAACCGTAAATTCCACGTGGCGGAGAAAAGCAGAATCCCATATTATTTTGTCTTCATTTGACTTGCTTGCCGACCTGTTCAAGGAATTAAAAATTACAAATTACAAATTAAAAATTGAGGATTTAATTATCAAATTACGCGAAGCGATTTTGACCGCCAAACTCCACGATTTTTAATTTTTAATTTGTAATTTTTAATTCGTAATTCTCATCTATTGCCCCACCAACAACCGGCGGGCGAGTTGGTCGTCCAATAAATTTTGCGCTTCGATTTTCGCGACGGTTTCCAAAATTTTATACGGGACGCGCCGCCATTCGACCTGGTGCCGGTGAATGACGACGTAGGCGGCGCGCCGGTCGGAGTCGCGCGGTTGCCCGACGCTCCCGACGTTGATGATGGCGCGTTTTTCCGTCATCCGATATTTCCCGTGCAATTCGTCGGGGCGGACAAACGATTCCTGATGTTCTTCAATCACGCCCGGATAGTGCGTATGCCCGACGAAAGCGTAGCGATGCCCCATCGCGGCGAAAATATCGTCGATTTTGAACGGGTCGCAGAGCGGGTCGGACGGCAAAATGTATTCGGTAATCGGGCGGCGCGGCGAGCCGTGCATAAACTCAAAGTCGGCGTTTTCATACATCGGCAGGAGTTGTTGCAGAAAGAGCCAACGCCGTCGCGCGGCGTCCGCGTTGTCGGCGGGTTGCAGTTGTTGGCGGACGAAAATGATTGCCGCTTGCGCCGCCGGATTGAAATTGTCGCTTCGGTAAAGCGTGGCGTAGTCGTGGTTGCCGCGCAAATTGATGCGGCAGGACGCTTGCAATAAATCGATACATTCGCACGGATTGGGACCGTAGCCGACGCAGTCGCCGAGGTTGATGATGTCGCTGACGCCGGCGTGGCGAATGTCGGTCAACACGGCGTCCAACGCTTCTAAATTGCCATGCACGTCGGATAAGACCGCCACGGGACCGGTGAAATCAATCATCGCCGTTTCCTTTTAATTCCCCTCTACGGAGGGGTGGCATCGCGACTGCGGTATCGTCGCGATGACGGGGTGGTTGCCGTTATACCCCAAAATCGCACTACCGAAATACGGGGCAACACAAACAACCACCCCGTCAGGCGAGATAGAGCGTTTCGCCTGCCACCCCTCCGTAGAGGGGAATAAGAGCCGGTCAATTGCTTACTCGTCATAAATCCGAATTTTCATCCACTTCCGCCCCCAGTCGCGGGCTTCGTGGTGCCATTTCATTCGCACGTCAACGTGGATTTCGCCGCGCCGGTCCCAGTGGCGACGCATCGCGCCGCCGGTGTCGTCAACCACCGCCTCGCCGTAGCCCGGCACGGCGAGGCGCGTGCCATAAGGCAACGCGCGCGGGTCGGCGGCGATGCCCGACACCCACGCGGTATTGCCGAGCGAGGTCCGCCCGTGCGCCCGCGCCCCGCAACAACGGGCGCACGGACAATACGCCGTAACCACCGCCCAGACCTCGTGATACTTCGCCGGCGCGGCGGCATCGGGCGGATTGGACGGATTGGACGGATTGGGAGTCGGGTAAGGCGACGGCAACCGCGAAGTCGGCGACGGCGCGCGCCACGGCAACGCGGAAAGTTTCGGGTTCGCCAACACGCGGCTAAAATCGGCGACAAAAGGCGACTCGTCGCGGAGCAACTCGTTGCGAAGTGCCTCGCCGTTGCGCGGCTTGTCGTTGCGCGACTCCGGCGCAAAGTTCGCGCGGTCGGCGACCATCGCCAAACCGATAGGCGCGGTTTTGCCGGACGCCGGACGTTCGGCGACGCGCACCAACAGCAGGCAAAACAGCCCGCCGGCAAAAATAAATAATGTTTTATGCAATCCGCTCATTCAATAATTCCCCGCCGTCCGCCGTGTCCGCTAACGTGCGGGGAATTGTAATGCCGTCGGATTTTTCGCGCAACAATTAGGCGTCAACCTTAATTGGAAATGAAGTGAGCAGTGGGCAGTGGACGGTGGGCAGTTATGGAGTTTGATTTTCATAATTCGCGAGCGCTCACTGCTTACTGCTCACTGTTTAGACCGCCCGCACCACCGGTTGCCCGCCGGTGAGCGCGAAAATTTCCACCGCGCGCCCTTTCTCGATAAAACTGCCGTCGCTGATGACATCGACCACTTTGCCGTCCGCCAATTGCGCCTTGCCCGCCGGACGCAAATCGGTGACGGCGGTCGCCGCCGCCGGCGCAAAATCGGCCTCGGTCGCCGCGTCCGCCGCCGGTTGCGCCGGTTGCGAATGGAGCGCGGTCGGATAGTCCGGCAAAACGTTTGACGAAAACGCGCGTTTGCTGAACGGCAATTTATCGCCGTCGCCGACGAGCGCGATAAACAACAAGCCCGCCGCCGCGAGTCCGCCGAACGTCATCACCAACGCCGTCGTAATTTCCGACCAGAAATTTTGCTTCATATAATCGCTCGACAAATCCGGCACGAACGCCAGCGTCAAACCGACGACCAAACACGCCGCGCCCGTAATGCCCGCGACGCCGAAGCCGGGCAGGACGGCGATTTCGACGATGAGCAAAATTATGCCGGTGACGAAAATCGCCATTTCATACCACTCGGCGCGGTCGTGGCTGTAAAGCAAATAAAAAAAACAGGCGAACCCGATAATGCCGAGCGCGCCGGGCAGACCGAAGCCGGGCGTGTGAAACTCCACGAGCGTCCCCGCGACGCCGAGCAATAAAAACACCGCCAGCGCCAGCGTCAAACCGCGCCCCAACGAAAAACTGTCGAGCAATTTGCGCGGGTCAAAACTGCCGGTCGCGACGGTCGCCCGCGCGACGGTTGCCGGCGCAATTGCCAACTCGGCGAAAATATCGTCGAAGTCGTCCAACACTTTCGTCGCTATTCCCAATTCGACCGCTTCGTTCGCCGCCAGCGACAACAATTTATCTTTATGCGAGATGATGCGCGGCGCGCCGGCGATTACTTTTTGCGGATTGTTTTTCTGCCGTAACGCAAATTCTTCCGCCGTCATAAATTCGCGGCTCCCGTCGGTGAAGCGCACTTCATAGACCTCGAAACTGCGCGACACCATCGCTTCCAACAACAATTTCGGATAGCCGTTTTGCGTGGCGTTGACCGCCATAATGGCGCGCACGTCGGCTTCGATTTTTTCCGCCGTGCGCTCGTCCGGCGCGTCGCCGACGACGTTCATCGGTTGCACGTCGCCGATGCGCGCGCCCTTGACCATAAAAATTTGGGCGCACGCCGTCGCCGCCATCGCTCCGCCGCTGACGGCTTGATGCCGCACGACCGCGACCGTCGGGACTTTACTGCGCAACAGAGCGTTGGCGATGTCGTCGCAACTGTCCACCGCGCCGCCGGGGCTGTCGAGGTCCACGACGATGCGTTGCGCGTTTTGCGCGGCTTGCACGGCGGCGATAAATTCCTCCGCCTGCCCGCCGTATTTGACCGGCAAAATCGTGCCGTGGAGCGGAATGACGACCGTTTTATTTTCCCAGTCGCGATTGACCGGCGATTGACTGCCGGTCGGCGTATTTGTCGGCGCCTCCGCGCCGGAAATTCCCGCCGTCAGACCGACACTCATCAGCAAAAAAAATAGACGTAATTTCATCGGCGCGTCCTTTCGGGAGAGTTGAGAGTTGAAAGTTGCGTTCTTGCGTTTCTTAAAACCCTTAAAATTATTGAATAGAGCGCCGCCAAATTCAGCAAGTATTGAACAAATCAAATTTAGCGCAAAAAATACGAAAAGGGAGTGCTAAAATTAAACCGGTGAAAAGAATCCTCTTGACTTGACAAAAATTCATTTTACCGTTTCATGCCGTTTTCGGTCGGATTATTTTTTTATTTTATTCGTTGCAGGATTAAATTTACAGACATACACGCCGGTTCCGGTATTTGCGGAATCGGCGTCACAAATGGGAACCACACAAAACTGCCACGTTTTCAAACTTCCCATATTCACGAACCACGCGCCGTTGGGCGCTATTGGTTGCGTCGTGGATATGGGTCGTGGCAGACCTTGTGTGGGATGCGATAAATGGCGTCCCCTTTTTTATGCCATTTTCGCATCAAAGAAATTTGGATAAGCCCGAATCCGTGTGGATTCGGGCTTTTTTTGTGGCAAAATCGCCAATACGCGGCGAGGAAAGGAGTAGGTGACAGCGATTTGTCGTTGGGGAAAGCAATCGGTGCGGGCCGATTGCTTGGTGTTGATTAACCATATTTAAGAATCGGCTATTTATTCGTTTTTTTTTGTAATGTTTTTCTAAACAAGGGAGAATAGAAAGATGGGGATTCCATGGGCGACTATCGGTGCTACTATATGGAAACACAAATTTGATATATTTAACGGGGTAGTAGCCGTTGGCAAGTGGTGGATTAAAAGAGGAGAAAAACGAAAAAGAAAAAAATGGTGGCGAATATTCGGATAAATGCATTCCACTACCGGAGGAATTAGCAAAAAAACGAAAAAGAGAAAAATGGGTAGGCACTGTTAAACTGTGCGCTTACATAGGCATTTCGGCGCTTATTGTTTTACTTCCGGTTTTATAGGTTTGTGGGATTATCTAGATGATTGCATTAAAAACCAGAGTTTTTAACTAAAAATTTCATTCGTATTTTTCACTTATCGGAGGGTATCTCATGGGCAACGAACCTAAAACGCTACAACAGAAATTCCGAGACGTTTTTGGGAAAGGATGGTGGGAAGGAAGGCGGGAAGGAAGGCGGGAAGGGGCTTTAATAACTACCATCCTCTTTGCCGTTGGTGGGGTTATCAAATGTATATTCACGCCCAAAGATGCTCCCAAAAGATAACCATTCTGCGTTCAAACGGATAGCAATTATTTGCGCCATTTTGATTGTGGCTGGTTTGTTTATTTGGGCGTGGTGAACGGGCAAAAAAGAAAAGTTGGAAGTTGAGAGTTAAAAGTTGAGAAGGGCGGTGGCGCTTCGCGCGTCTTAAAAAAAACAAATCCACTTTTTTCTCAACTCTCAACTTTTAACTCTCAACTCTGCTTTTAAGAGAACCGCTAACCACGCGCTAAAGCGCGTGGCAATTTGGAAAGCACACTAACCTTCGCTTCGCTCGGTTTGAATAGAGCAAACCCAATAAATCCACCGCCGCAAGGTGCGGGGATTTTTTCTTGGCGGCTCGATTCAATGAGTTAAGAGGGGGGCTAATAATTTAAGGAGGTTTAAGAACCGCCAAAAAGCGCAATTTTCAACTCTGTCCCGCCGGTTCTACCGCTTGCGCAATCATTTCATTGATGCGCTGATACGCGGCTTCCAAGTCGCGGCGGCGGGCGTCGGGGACTTGATACGCCCCGACCTCATTCGTAATCGCCGCGTAGAGATTCGCTTGGTCGGTCGCGCCGGTTTCGCCGCAGTATTCCCGCCACATCGCCCGCAACGCCGTCTCAAATTTTTTCACGAACCAACTTTCCGACAACAGCGGCGAACACCACAGCCGCTCGCGCATCGTCGCCCGCAGTTTCGCCCGCTCAAGGTCGTTGTTCGCCAAACCCACCGCTTTTTGCGCGTATTCCGCCGGACTTTGCGCAATCAACGCCTCCAAGCCGCAGTTGACCAACAGCGACGCGCCGACGCGCGACGCGTGCGTTTCGCCGGTCAGCGTGACGACCGGCGCGCCCATCCACAGCGCCTCAAACGTCGTCGTCGTACCGTTGTAGGGCCAGGTGTCGAGCGCCACGTCAATCTGATTGTAGCACATATAATGCGCGTAAATCGACGATTTGCGCGTTTCAATTAACAACCGCTCCGGCGCCAAGCCGAGTTTCGCGAAACGCTCGCGCACCCGCGCCTGCACCGCCGCGTCGTCAAGTCCGTGCGACTTCAAATACAATTTGCTGTCCGGCACGGCGTTCAAAATCTCCACCCACAGCGCGGCGATTTCCGTGCTGGTTTTGGCGTAGTTGTTGAACGAACCGAACGTTAAGTAGCCGTTTTTGAGTTTGGGCAACGGCACGATGCCGGGCGCGTTCGGGAACGGGCAATAGCAGTGAAAGCCGCCCGGCAGGCGCACGACTTTTTCCGACGAAAACCGGTCGCACCGCGGCGGGTCGGTAAATTCGTCGGCAATCCGGTAGTCCATCGCCGACAAGCCCGTGGTGTCGGGAAATCCCAACCATTCGACCTGCACCGGCGCCGGTTTGCGCGCGAACAGTAAAATCCGGTTGTTCGCCGTGTGTCCGGTCAGGTCGATTAAAATATCGATTTGGTCGTCGCGAATTAACTTTTCCGCTTCGGCGTCGGAGATACTGAAAATATCGCGCCAATTCTCGACGTAGGTTTTTAACAATTCGGTGTATTGGTCATTACGCGCCTGATTGGCGTAAGCGAAAAATTCAAATTGCTCGCGGTCGTGCGCGCGCAAAACCGGCTCGGTGAAAAACGCGACCGAATGGGTGCGCAAATCCGCCGACATAAAGCCGACGCGCAACTTGCGGCGCGGGTCGCGGACGTTCGGGAAAACCCGATTTTTATTCCACAGCGGCGCGGCGAATTTGCGGTCGTAATCGCGAAACAGCGTCCACAAATCTTCTCGCGACGCCGTCGGCGCGTAATGCGCGTAAAGCAAAATGTTGTTCATCGCGAGCGAATGTTGCGGGTCGAGCCGCAACGTTTGCGCCAGCGCTTCCATCACTTCGGGAATACGCGCCTGTTTGACCAACACGTTCGCCAAATTCATCGTGTGGTTGGCGGCGCCGGTCGGGTCGCGGGCAATCGACTGACGAAAGCACGCCTCGGCTTCTTCAAATTTGCCCGCCGTTTCCAGCGCCAGCGCCTTGAAGCCGTAAATTTCGTTCGCCGTGTCCGGCGCGAGTTCGAGCGCGTGGTCGAAATAAAACAGCGCCTTGGTTACGTCGGCTTTCGCCCAGATGTGTCCCAACACCGCGTAGCAGTGATAATCTTTCGGCGCCAATTTCGCGGCTTTTTGCGCGTAATCGTCGGCAAGTTGCGTATTGCCGCAGAGCGAATAGGCGAGCGCGGTTTCTAAAAGATAGCGCGGCGTTTGCGGTTCGAGTTCGTGGGCGCGTAAAAATTGCTCGGCGGCGGCGGCGTTGCTTTTGCGCAGGCGCAACAGTTGTCCGTAATGGTAATGCGTTTCGGCGGATTTTTCGTTGACGGCGAGCGCCTGTTTGAAGTATTGCTCGGATTTTTCGCGGTCGCCTTCGCGCCCGTAATGCGAGGCGGCGAGCGTGAGCAATTTAACGTGGCGCGGAAAGCGGGCGAGCGCCGACGCGACGACGGCGTCGGTGAGCGTTTTCAGGTCGAAGCGCAGGCGGAGAATCGAATTTAGCGTTTCGGGGTCGGACGGGTCGAGTTGCGCGGCGCGTTCGTAATAACTCAATCCTTCGGCGGCGCGTCCGCATTGGGCGAGGACGAAACCGAGATTGTTGTTGGCGGTGGCGCTGTTCGGCGCGGACAGCACGGCGGTTTGCGCGAGGGCTAACGCGCCGTTCAGGTCGCCCTGCTTGACGAGCCGGTCAATCTGCGCCGGCGAGGCGTCGGGCTTCTTATTTTTCTTGACGCTGGCGACGGGGATTTTTTTTGCCATTTTTTTTCGCTTTGTCGTAAGACCGAACCGGCGGGCGAGCCACACGAGAGGAATTGATGTTAAAAATTCCCCCGCCCATTACAAGCCGCGCTCGCCGCGTCTTGCAATCGCTATGGCGGGCGGTATATTTTGCCAAATTCGGCGGGAGAGCCGCCGTTTTTTATCGCGCGTCAACTTCGCGCGGCGATTTGTCAAGCGATAATTTTCGTCAAACCATCAAAAAGAAGGAGAAAAAATGGCTCGGAGCACCCCGCTGGAACGGATGCGCAACATCGGCATTATGGCGCACATCGACGCCGGCAAAACCACCACCACCGAACGCATCCTCTATTATACCGGTCGCAACCATAAAATCGGCGAAGTCCACGACGGCGCCGCCACGATGGACTGGATGGAACAGGAACAGGAGCGCGGCATCACCATCACCTCCGCCGCGACGACGTGTTTCTGGCGCGACTACGAAATCAACATCATCGACACGCCCGGACACGTGGATTTCACCGTCGAAGTCGAGCGCTCGTTGCGAATTCTCGACGGCGCCATCGGCTTGTTTTGCGCCGTCGGCGGCGTCGAGCCGCAATCCGAAACCGTCTGGCGGCAAGCCGAAAAATACTCGGTGCCGCGCGTCGCGTTCATCAACAAAATGGACCGCGCCGGCGCGAATTTTTACGGCGTCGTCGAATCGATTGCCCACGAACTCGGCTCCAACGCCGTGCCGCTGGTCATTCCGATTGGCTGTGAAAAAGAATTTCGCGGCATCATCGACCTTGTGGAAAATCAGGCGATTTTTTACGACCAGGACGACGGAATGATTCAAACCGTCAAAGACGTGCCGCCGGAATTGCAGGAAGAAGCCAATAAATGGCGGAAAAATCTGCTCGAAAAAGTCAGCGAAACCGACGAGAAACTCCTCGACAAATTCTGCGCCGACGAGCCGATTACCGTCGAGGAATTGCGCGCCGCGATTCGCAACGCGACCTTCCAGCACAAAATCTGTCCGGTTTTTTGCGGGAGCGCGTTTAAGAACAAAGGGATTCAGCGATTGCTCGACGGCGTGATTTACTATCTGCCCAGTCCGCTCGATTTGCCGCCGACCAAGGGGATGCGCGACGGCGTGGAAATCGAACAGCCCGCCGCGGACGACGCGCCGCTGACGGCGCTGGCGTTCAAAATTATGGCGGACAAACATATCGGCAAATTGGTGTTCACGCGCGTCTATGCGGGCGTGTTGCGCGCCGGCACTTACGTCCTCAATTCGACCAAAGACAAAAAACAGCGCGTCGGGCGACTCGTGAAAATGCACGCCAACCGGCAGGAAATGGTGGACGAACTTTGCGCCGGCGAAATCGGCGCGGTCGTCGGTTTGGCGGACACGATTACGGGCGACACGATTTGCGGCGAGGACGACAATTTGATTTTGGAAGCGATTGAATTTCCGTCGCCGGTGTTGTCGATTGCGGTCTCGCCGCACGAGCGCGCCGACCGCGACAAACTGTCGAAGGGCTTGGCGCGTCTCGCCGAAGAAGACCCGACGTTCATCGTCGGCTCCGACCCCGAAACGGAAGAGACGCTGATTTCCGGTATGGGCGAATTGCACTTGGAAATCATCGTTGACCGGCTGAAACGCGAATACGGCGTGAACGTGGACACCGGCGCGCCGCAAGTGGCGTATCGCGAAACGGCGCGCGCGCCGCAGATCGAACACCGCTTGCGTTACGCGAAACAATCCGGCGGACGCGGGCAGTTCGCGGAAGCGACCATCGTGTTGGAAAGCCGCGGACCGGGCGAGGGCTTTGAGTTTGTCAACGAAATCGTCGGCGGCGTGATTCCGAAAGAATACATTCCGGCAATCGAAAAGGGCATCATCGACGCGATGAGCAAAGGCGTCTGGGCGGGCTATCCGGTGGTCGATATGCGGGTGCGGCTCATCGACGGCAAATATCACGAGGTTGACTCCAGCGAACAGGCGTTCCGCATTTGCGGCTCGATGGCGTTCAAGGAAGCGTTCCTGAAAGCCAATCCGCAATTGTTGGAGCCGATTATGAGCGTGGCGGTAACGACGCCGGAGGATTTCGCGGGAACGATTACCGGCAACATCTGCGCCAAGCGCGGCAAAGTAACCGGTATGGACGCGCTCGGCAACGCGAAAATCATTCGCGGCACGGTGCCGCTGGCGAGTATGTTCGGCTACGCGACGGAACTGCGCAACGTGTCGTCGGGACGCGCCAATTTCACGATGCAGTTTGAGCATTACGAAGCCGTGCCGTTCTCGATTGCCGAAGAAGTCATCGAAGCGAAAAAGAAGCGGCAGGAAGCGAAGAATAAATAGGGGGCGGTCGAATGAAGCGGAGTCGGAGACGT
The DNA here is from genome assembly GCA_031261425.1 of Planctomycetota bacterium. Classification (GTDB taxonomy): domain Bacteria; phylum Planctomycetota; class SZUA-567; order SZUA-567; family SZUA-567; genus MS499-59. The sequence continues at coordinate 4,183 of JAISJR010000018.1, read as the reverse complement.
GGGCAAAAATGCGTCTCCGATGTTTTTTAGGCGGGATAAAATTCCCCCCTACGGGAGGGGTTGAGGCGGACTATCCGCCGGCGTCGCGACGCTCTCTTTTTATGTCGCGATGACGGGGTGGTGATTTTATAAATCATTCCGACCGTCGCCGCGAAGCGGCAGAGCGTAACAGCCCAGCCCAAAGGAAAATCGGTGGTATCGATTTTCCGGCGGGCTGGGTTAGCGTTGCCGAAAAAACGTCGGCGCTCTGTAAGAGCAATGGAAATTTTTGCATTGCCCTTAACAGGGCGCATAATTTATTGGCGACTTTTTACCTAGCGCGTTGCGCTGGGCTGTTACGCCTTGCCGCTTCGCGGCGCGTTTTTAGCAGAATGATTGATTAAAAATCAACCACCCCGTCATCGCGACAGAGAGAAAGAGCGTCGCGATGCCAGCCCCTCCGTAGAGGGGAATTAAGCGGAAGTTATTAAATCGACCGCCGCCATTTTTAATTGTTAATTGTGAATTGTGAATTGCTCTACCCGACCCCGGATGCGCCGGCGTCGTTTGCATATAGAAAGGGAATATCCGATGGAATACGCCATTATCGCCGTCGTCGCGCTGGTTGTCGGTTGGGCGGCGCGGCACTTGTTCAGCATCTATCGCAAAAACGCCGCCGAATTGCAAGCCCGCGAAATTCTCGCCGCCGCCGACCGCGACGCCAAACGGCGGACGGACGAATTGGCTTTGCGCGGCAAAGCCGAGGTTTTAGCCGAGCGCGAACGCCTCGAAAAAGAAATTCGCGACGAGCGCAACGAACTGAAACAAACCGAGCGCCGCTTGTCCAAACGCGAAGACAATCTCGACCAAAAAAGTAACTCGCTCGACAAAAAAGAACAACAACAGCGCGAGCAGGACGAGGCGTTGCTCAAACGCGAGCGCGCGATGCAAGCCCGCGATGTCGAAATCGCCAAAATCATCGACCAGCAACACGCGCGTCTGCACGAAATCGGCAAGATGTCGGTCGAGCAAGCCCGCGACGAAATCCGGCGGCGGGTCGAGGACGAAATGGAACACGAAATCGTCGTCTTGGTGGACCGCGCCAACGCCCGCGCCAAAGAAATCGCCGACGAAAAAGCCCGCCATTACATCGCCAACGCGATTGCGCGGTTGGCGTCGGACTGCACCGCCGAATACGTCGTCAGCACGATTGAATTGCCGTCCGAAGAAATGAAAGGACGCATCATCGGGCGCGAAGGGCGCAATATCCGCGCCTTTGAGAACGCGACCGGCGTGGACGTGATTATCGACGACACGCCCGGCGTCGTGGTGTTGTCGGGCTTTGAGCCGGTGCGGCGGGAAATCGCGGCGCGGACGCTGACGCGGCTCGTCGCCGACGGGCGGATTCATCCGGCGCGCATTGAGGAAGTCGCCGCCAAAGTCCGCGAGGAAATGGACAAAGTGCTGGAAGAAAACGGCAAACAAGCGGCGCTCGAAGTTGACGTGCGCGGTTTGCGTCCGCGGGAAATTATGTTGCTGGGGCGGCTGAAATACCGCACCAGTTACGGGCAAAACGTGTTGAACCATTCGCGCGATGTCAGTTGGCTCGCCGGTATGTTGGCGGCGGAATTGGGCTTGGACGAGCAGTTGGCGCGGCGGTGCGGCTTGTTGCACGACCTCGGCAAAGCGATTGACCACGAACACGAAGGCACGCATCCGCAACTCGGCGCGGACGTGGCGAAAATGTGCGGCGAAAACGCCGACGTAATCGCGGCGATTTTGTATCACCACGAACCCGGCGCGGCGGATAATCTTTACGCGACGGTGGTGCAGGCGGCGGACGCGATTAGCGCGGCGCGCCCCGGCGCGCGGCGCGAGACGTTTGAAAATTACGTCAAGCGGCTTGAACGCTTGGAACTCGTGGCGACGAATTATCCCGAAGTCGATAAGGCGTTCGCGGTGCAGGCGGGGCGGGAGTTGCGCGTCATCGCCAACGCGCAAAACATCGGCGACGCCGACTGCCAGCAACTCTGCCGCAAAATCGCCAAACAAATCGAGGACGAATTGACCTATCCGGGCGAAGTCAAAGTAACGATGATTCGCGAAAACCGGTTTGTCGAGTATGCGCGGTAAGGGGAAGTTGAGCGTTGAATGAGGAGACGGCACAAATCTTACCGTAGGGGCGAATTCGCCTCTACGGTTTTTAATACGGGATGCGTATTTTTCACCTCCGTCGTTATTTCCGCCATTATTTCAGCCCGCCGGTTCAGCGGTAATTTCTGCCAATTATTGCAAATGTATAACAGCATATCGTCGTGGATGTAGAGCCGGCGTTTTTCATACGGCTCGTTGATTTTTTCGGCGGTGATATTCGGGGTTATCCTGGCGTCAATATCGCTAACCGAGCATTCAAGCGCCGCCGCCAATTTTGCCAGATTACGGATGCCAATCGCGTTTCTTCCCGATTCGTATTGTGAAATTACTTGTTGCACCACGCCGGATTTTTTTGCCAACGACATTTGCGTCATTTTTTTGGCATTACGTAAATTCTTAAGTTTTTCTCCAACGCTCGCCATCTTGCCAATCCCAACTAATCAAAAATTTCAATCATTTTACTACCTTGACTTTCAACGCTAAACAGGTTACAATACTGTAACTGTTACGGCGTAAGAGAGTGTTGTCGCCGGAAAAGCCGACGGCGCTTTAATCGTTTTTTTTATCGAAAGGAGGTGTGCGACACGCAAACAGCGGTGCCGTTATTGGCGATAGAGGGGCGCGATAGCGGAGGGTTACCGGAGCTGAATGACGTTCACGCGAAAAAAAAAGCGTAATGGTAATATCAGAAATAGGTCGTTCGCGCGTGGTGAAATTTGGCTTCAGCGCGTCCGCACTCAACGGTGAGCGCGGACAAATTAGGCGGGAACCGGACAGGCAGGAAGCACTTCTTGGCAGATTCGTTTTCTGCCCGCCCGGTCCCCTAAAAATCGAAAGGCAATACCATGAAGACGCAAAAGAAAAGCGGTTTCACGCTGATTGAGTTGTTAATCGTCGTGGCGATTATCGGAATTTTGGCGGCGTTGTTGAGTGGTCCGCTAATTCGGGCGCGAAATACGGCGAAATTAGCCGGTTGCACCAACAACTTGCACCAAATCGGCTTGGCTGTCGCGACTTACTCCTCGCAGGGATACGTCGAGAGTGCTAAATTTCCATCAATGGTGGATGTTTATGCTTTTTTCAAAAGCGACACGAATGTACAAGACGGTATTTTCTTTTGTCCGGCTGGCAATGAGGAGGGCAATAAGTATGGATGGAATCCTAATTTGAATGTTATGGAAATGTCTGCGGTGAGAATTGCGGCGGCAGATGCAGGTAAGCACACTCTCGACGGTAGCGTATCACTTTTATTTGGCGGCAATGAAGTGCGCCGTGCAGCGCCACCGCAAACTGGGACGAAATATGGAGACGAAAAGAGTGGTGCGACTATTGACGGTCTTACTGTTACCGACGCTGACAGCGCAGGCGCTGTTGCTCATACTGATACGTTGGTTGTTGGTAGCGATGCTTCACTGAAATCCGGAGAATACAGTTATTAAGATTGAAATCGTGTGTTTAATTTTCCCCCGCGCCGAAAGGCGCGGGGATTTTTTTTGCGGAGGCAACTTCCGCCCTTGTTATTGCGGTTTTACCGCGAACCGGCTAACATTCCGTATGCCTATTTTTTGCGACAAGGAAAAAAACGATGGTTACCCAAACGACAACTTCTGCCAACGACCTGTTTTCGCAAGAAATGCGCCTAATCCACGAACTCCGCGAAAGCCAAAAAGAGACCGACCGGATACTGCAAGAGACCGCCCGCGAATTGCAAGAACTCGGCAAGAAAATTCAAGCCACGACCGAGAATGTCAATGGCGGTAAAGTTGAAATTGAGGACTTGAAAAAGGCGATTCAAGCCACGACCGAAAACGTCAACGGCGGAAAAATCGAAATGGCTGACGTGTGGAAAGCGATTAAAGCCACGACCGAAAACGTCAACGGTATTGCCAAAAGCAACGGAATGTTTGCGGAAGAGTATTTTTTTAATGCTTTAGCGGCAAAACAGACCTTCGGCGGCATACATTTTGATTCGGTGCAACGCAATCGCGAACGTATTCGTCGCCTGCCTGACGGACAACGCCTGCAAAGCGAATTCGATGTGCAATTGACG
>JAISJR010000102.1 GCA_031261425.1 Planctomycetota bacterium | reverse complement strand
TATCACGATGGACATAGAGTTGATAGAGCCGATTGCGATGGAGGAGCAGTTGCGTTTTGCGATACGTGAAGGCGGACGGACGGTCGGCTCCGGCGTCGTTACCAAAATTATCGAGTAGTAAATCTTGTCCGCGAGTCGGCGACGATTCGCGGACGATTTTTATTATCAATGAAAGGACACATTATGACGTATTTATTTGGTAAAGGTTTTAAGATAGACGATTACAAGATGCCCGGTTATGAGGAAAATAAGCGCAACTATGAAATTACCACCGAAGGTATTCTGGAAGGTGTCGATTCGGTTATTAGTGCGTTTAGAAAAAATGGCGTCTTTGATGAATTACGAAAATCCTGTATCTCTCAATCTTAAAGGAATTGTTATGGGCGAAACTGATTTCATTAAGTTTGTCGATTTTGAGCCGGCGATTAAGCGTATTTGTGATGCGGCTGAAAGAGATATTCAGGTTAGATTGCGAATAGACCGGAATATACTGTCGGAAGTGAAACAGTATGCCAACAATGACCTCAATAAATTTGGGTTGCCGAGACCTAATGTGGCGAAATTTGCCGGAGTGTTTTCGTTCTGGTTCAGAAAGTTGAAGCCCATTAGTTATGCTGATGACTCGCAAAATTACTATCCGGCGATAAATGAATTGGTTGGTCTAATCAGTAGTTTGGCAATTTGTGAAGAATATAAAGACGATTTGTCTAACCCTGATTTCTGTGTCGCCAAAATTCCCGTGCGTTTGGTTAAGGATTGGATTAACGGTCTGCGAATGCACTCTTATTCGCCGAGTAGTTTGACGATGGCGTTTGAATTGATTGCGTCCAAATACTAAATTGTTATTTCTGACAGCGATTATTCTTTTTAAGGAGCCGATAATGGCGGAAAAAATTTGTATCCGAATGAAAGCGTATGACCACGACATTTTGGATACGTGGAGCCGGAAAATTGTCGAAGCGGCGAAGAGTTCCGGCGCGCGGGTGGCGGGACCGATTCCGTTGCCGACGCGCATCGAAAAATACTGCGTTTTACGCAGTCCGCACGTGGACAAAAAAAGCCGCGAGGAATTTGAAATCCGCACGCACAAGCGCGTGGTCTATATCACGGATTTCTCGCCCTCGACCATCGAAATCATCGGCAAAGTCGCCACGCCGCGCGGCGTCGATTTACAGGTCAGACAAATGTCGGCGTAAGCGACAATTAAAAATTAACAATTAACAATTAAAAATTTCCTCTCCGAAATTGTAAATTGTTAATTGTTAATTGTGAATTTGTTTGCCTTCGCGTTTATTACGGAATTTTGAGCATTTTTAACGAAGGAGCAAAATAATGTGGCGAGGAATCTTGGGTAAAAAATTAGGTATGACCCAATACTTTACCGAAAACGGCGACCGCGTCGGCGTAACGGTGTTGCAAGCCGGTCCGTGTCCGGTCTTGCAAATTAAAAACGTGGAGCGCGACGGCTACGCGGCGTATCAAATCGGCTTCGACCCGAAACGCGAAAAAGTCAGTTCGCAAGCCGAAATCGGACACGCGAAAAAGACCGGCAACGCGCCGATGCGGTTTATCCGCGAAATCCGTTTGCGCGAAGCGACCGAATTGAAAGAGGGCGATGTCATCACGCTGGCGACGTGGGAGGATTTGGTCGGCAAAGAAATTCAGGTTACGAGCAAGAGCAAAGGCAAGGGCTTTCAAGGCGTGATGAAGCGGCACGGCTTTCACGGTTTGCGCGCGACGCACGGCGTAAAAACGCACCACCGCCATCCGGGTTCTATCGGCTCGCTGACGCCGGCGCGGACGCCGCTCGGCGGACGAATGGGCGGACACATGGGAAGCGAATGGGTTACGCAAAAAGGGTTGAAAGTCGCGAAAATTATTCCCGAAAAAAATCTGATTTTAATTCGCGGCTCGGTCCCCGGCGCCAACGGCGCGCAAGTGCTGATTCGTCCGGCGCAACCTTACGTCGCGCCGCAAAAAACGGCGAAAAAATAAGGAGTATTTCAATGTCCGAATGTCCCAACCGCGAGCGCAACGAGGAAAAGTGCAATTGTCCAAGCAAAGATTGCCCGCGTCACGGCGTCTGTTGCGAATGTATCGCGCAACATCGAAGCAAGGGCAATCTGCCGATGTGCTTGCGGTAATCCCATTTTGATTGAACGGCAAGGCGGGCAACCATTGCGGTTGCCCGTTTTGCATTGAAGCGGACTACCGCGTTTTTCAATTTTTTATTTTTAATTGCCATTTCCCGCCTTTCGCTTCTCAAAACAGTTACCGGCGACGGCGGCGCTCGCTATAATCCCGCGACAATTGTCGGCGGCGAGAGCGTCGCGCGAAAGAAAATTCCCGTAAATATCCCTGTAAAAATATAAGGAGACCGCAAGATGGCTGAATTTGTCCCGTCGCCGCCGGTGAAACGGCAATGGCGTCGGTTGAAAATTATCCTGCTTATTTTCGTTGTCATCGTCGCGCTCGCGGCGGCGGCGGGCGTCGCGTTGCGCGCCAAATACAACGACGAATTTATTCGCGCCGAATTGGAGCGTCATCTCGGCGACGCGCTTGCCGCCGACTGCAAAATCGGCGGTTTGCAATTGTCGCTTTTCGGCGGCAACGCGCGTTTGACCGATTTGCAAATCACGCTCGCCGCCGCCGCGAACAGTTCCGCGCCCAAAGAATTGCTCACGGTCAAAACGGTGGACGCGCATCTCGGCTTGACGAGCGTCCTCTTCGGCAAAGCGCGGGGCAACGTGCTTATCGACGGGTGGCAAGTGAACGTCGTTCGCGAGCCGCGCCAACGCGGAACGCGCGCCGCCGGACGCGCCGACCGCGCCGACCGCGGCGCGCCGGCGGAAGCCGCCGAAACGTCCGACGACGAACACACCACCAACATTCGGCAGGCGCTCGACGGACTGCGGGATTTGCCGTGGGACGATTATCTGAAAAATCTCGACCTGCTCGCTTACGTCCATCAATTTTCATTCGTCGTCGCCAACGGCAAAGTAACGTTGAGCGACGCGAGCCAACGTCTCGGCGACTGCCGATTGGAGGTCGTCAGAATCACCGCCGACAAAAACGGCGACGCGCTCGCCGCCGCCGCGCGAATGCGTTTGGTCACGCCGCAAGTCCCCGCCGCCGGCGCGTTTAATTTGACGGTGAGCGCCGACCTCGCGCCGCGCGCCGCCGGTTTGGCGCGGCTTAGCCGCGTCAAAATCGAGAGCGATTTAACCGACTTCGACCTGCCTTACGTAACCCGTTATTACGGCGCCGGTTTCCGTTGGCAGAAAAATCGCATCGTGTTGGGCGCGCCGTTTGCCGGCAAATTTTCGGCGAGCGGCGACAATCTCGCCGACGGTTTGACGCTTGCGTTCAATTTGTCCACGCCGCGTCTGCTTGAACTTTTCCCGCGCCGCGAAAATGAAACGCCGTTCCCCGGTCTGACCGTCAACGGCGACGCCGCCGCGAAGCCGACCGGCGAGTGGCAACTTAAAAATCTCGATTTACAACTCGGCGACGCTTCGGCGACGTGGCTACGCCTCCTCGCCGGCGGCACCGGCAATCTCGACCGCGACCTTAATTTTCAATTGGCGCTGACGCAAGACCTCACGGCGTTCGCGACCAGCGATTTGGCGAAGCGGCTGAATCTCGCCAATCTCTGCCAAGGCGAAACGCAATTGCGCGTCCTCGCCCAAACCGTCAAGACGCCGACCGCCGCCGACCACGCGACCATTTCGTTGGCAGTGGAGTCCGCCAATCTCGGCTTGCGCGTCAACGACCGGATGCAGGAATTTCCGTTCCACGGGCGCGCGCAAGCCGAATTTGACGCCGGCGAAGCGGGCGCCCGCAATTTGGTCTTCACGGCGGAAGCCGTCGCCGGCGACGAAAAAAATCCGACGATTTCGGTGAAAACACCGTCGCCGCTGACGTTGCCGTCGCCGGCGGCTTGGCAACATTTGCGCGGACAGTTGCAGTTTGCCGTCAACGCCGCCGACTTGTCCCGCCGATGCCGCGCGATGCTGAAAGAACTCGGCGTCGGCGACATCAACGAACAAATCGTCGGGCAGTTGCAATGCACCGACGACCAATATCAAGCCGCGTTGCGGCTAACGCCGGTCGGAGGCAACGCCGCGCCGGTCGAACTCGCGTTAAACGTCGTCGCGCCGACTTCGCCGCAAGTGAAAATCACCGGCGAAATCAAAGCCACGCCGCAGGATAACACGAGTTTGCAGGCGACGATAAATCGCGGCGACAACGGCGTTTCGCAAATCAAACTGACCGTCAATTCGGCGCTGACCTTGGAAACCGCGTCGGCGTTGCAACGCCGGTTTATGCCGATTTTTTCGACGGCGGCGTTGCCGGACGCCAAGGGCAATTTCCGCGGCGCGCTCGAAGTAACCGCGAGCGGCGCGGGCGACCGGTGGCAAGCCGACGCGCGGTTCAACTCCCTCGTCGAAAACGCGCAGGTGCGACAAGACCAATATCTCTGGCGCGAGCCGAAAGCGCAACTGTCGGGCGTCGTCGATTTCACCGCCGCCAAGGGGGCGCAGAATTTAACCGTCAAACAATTGCAAATCCGCTCCTCGGCGGCGAACGTCAATTTGGTAACCGGCGCGGTGCCGTTGCATTTGGCAAATTCTTTGCCGGAGTTGCTCGACCAATTGCCGGCGTTTAATGTCGCGCTGGTCGTGGGCGAAAATGCGTGGCGGCAAATCGACCGGATGCTCGGCGGGAAAATTCCGCCGGCGATTTTCGGACTGGACTCGCAACTGACCGTCCGCGCCGAATACGCGGCGGATAAAAAATTATTGGCGGTGCCGGAAATCAGCGTCAAGGGCGGCAAGTCCGGCGCGTTGTTGCAAGAATTTTCGTTGGCGACCGCCGTCAGCAATCCGGGCAAAATCGCCGCGTCGCCGACGCCGGCGACGGCGCTGGCGTCCCTGCCGCAAGGACTGCTGATTTCCCGCGCCGTCTTGTCGGTCGCCGGTCTGAAAAAACTGCTCGGCGAAGAGGGCAACGCTTCGGTGCGCGCCTTGCAGGGCGAAAATTTTGTGCTGACCAATTGGCGGCTGACGCCGCGCGAGAAGGACTTTATCCTGACCGGTATGGCGGAAGGCGCGTTGTCGTTTGCCGGCGCGGCGCAACGCGAGCCGCTGTTGCAGTTGTCCGGCGCGGCGGGTTTTCCGGCGGAAAAACCGCTGACGGTGCAAATCGCGGACGGCGGGCAAACCATCATTGCCGCCGGTATGTTGGATATGACCGGCGCGGCAATTCATTTCGGCGTGATGGACCCTTACGTTTATGACAAGAAAAAAGGCGAGCCGCTTCATTTGCAATTCAGCGCGCGGCAACACGCCGACGGCAAAGTCGAAGTGCCGAGCGTCGTTCTCGACGGCAAGTTGCCGGTGTCGCTCGACCAATTCGCGCTCGACGCCGGCGGCGGGAATATCGCGGTCAAGTTGGCGGCGGTGAAAATCGGCGCGCCGTTTAACATCACGGCGCAAAATATCGACCTCGACAAAAATGCCAATCGTCTGCGCGGCGAGGTCGCCGTCGGACACGTCGATTTGGCGATGCTCAGTCCGTTTATGCCGAGCATCCAAAATTTGAGTTTGAGCGGCGCGCTCGAGTCGGCGCGGGTGAAACTCGACAGTCCCTACACGTCGTTGCTCGGCGCGACGGTGGATTTAGCCGCCGCGCGCGGCTCGTTGCAAGTCGGCAGTTTGGCGATGAGCGCGACGAACACGCAAAACCGCGCCACGGTCCACACGTCGTTTAGCGGGATGAATTTCGACACGGCAAGTTCGACGCTGACTATCCGCGACTTGACGCTGACGAATCCGGCGTTTTCGGCGACGCCGGTGTTGCGCGTGCCGTCGATTACGGTTACGCCGCGTTTGGCGTCGCTCTCGCCGTTCACCATCGACCAAGTGTTGTTGACCGGCTTGCAAGCCGTGTATGAAAAACAGAAAAACGGCAATACCAATGTCGAAGCGTTAAGCCAAGTGTTGGACGGCATTTCCAGCGATGCGGGCGGCGGCGGCGGTTCGCCGAGCGCGAGCGCCGGTCAAGCGAGCGGCGGAAAATCCGGCGGCGGAGGTCCGGCGGCGAGCGGCGGGCAATCGTTGCTGATTAACACCTTGCAAATTCAAAACGGCGAGGTCAGCATCGTCGCGCCCGGCGCCATTTACGACGGGAAAAAATTGCCGCTGAACGTAACGATAAACGACGTAACGAGCAGTAGCACGAGTAGCATCATAATGCAGGTAATCAAGTCGATGTTCGGGGCGATTATGCTCGAAACGGTCAAATCGATTTTGAACGTGCCGAATTTGGTCGGCTTGGTGTCGGACGGACTGATAAATAATTTGAGCAATCTCGGCGACCTGAAAATCGGCGATGTCGCGCCGCTGAAAATGCTTGAAGGATTAGGCAAGTTCGGCGTCAATACGACGGGCGATGTCGTCAACACGGCGGGCAATCTCGTGAAAGGGATTTTGGGCAAAGATGCAGACGACGCCGACAACAACGTGTTGAACACCATCGGCGGCATCTTGGGCGCGAAGAAGACGGACGCGCCCGCCGCCGCGCCGTCCGCCGCGCCCGCTCCCAAAGCGCCCGCCGCGCCGAATCCGGTGGGGAATTTGCGGAAGTTGTTTAAGTAAGTGGAAAGCGCGAGTCCGCGAATTTGCACGAATTAAACCAATTTTCACGAAACCGAGCGAAGCGAAGGTTGGTGTGATTTCCAAATTACGGTTACAAACGCGGTGGCTCTATTCAATTGCCACGCCTTTTAAGGCGTGGTCGGCGGTCAAAAAAAAAGAAAGGGCTTTAGCCCCAATAAACCGTTCGGCTAAAGCCGATGATTTTTAATCCACCTTTGCCCCCACGCTAAAGCGTGGGGCTATTAAGAGTAGCGCGTAACACGAGTTAAGTTTTTTTTACGTTTCTTAAAATCCTTAATCATCTTAAATTTCTTATCGGTTCTTATTTTTTGCATTTCCCCCTTATTTGCCGAAAGGACGACCGATGTTTGCCGCCGCGCTTAATTTGTTTATTAACCTCAATCTTGCGGTATTGCCGCTATTTATCTTTTATAAATACGTAACACGGGGGGGGGGGTGATAAAAAATTACCCTTTTGGTTATTAGCGGGCTATGCTCGCTGTTTTTTTGTCATTTCCACCGTCTATTTGTGCGTTTTTTCGTTGGCGGAATGGAGTTCGCTACCAAATATTATTAAGTTTATGACCACGCGCGCGAATGCTTACCACCTTCACGCGCCGTTTTTGCGGCTTGCCGCCGTTTTGGACGGCGTAATTATTGCGGTTTATCTTTGCCGTGATTGGCGGTTAATGCGTTGGACGCGAGAATTTTTGCGCCGGTTCGTCAAAGTTAAAATCGTTGCGCCGACCGTTCCCGTTTATTTTTGCGGCGTGTTGTTTTTTGTGGTTTTTCTTATCGAAACGGCGCATCTCTATCATCAACGTTTCACCATTTCATTTGCGCAAATAATCGCGCATTGGGGTTATCTTTTCGATGACGGCTTAGCGCCGGTCATCATCGGTTTTTTGTTAGAACCGCTTCCGCTTGGCATCGCGTGCGTGGCGGTCGGAGTTTTGCTTATCGTCGAGCGGTTGCGTTTAAATTTTGAGCGGAAATTTTTCGGAGTCGCGGCGGCGTTGCTTATCGATTTTGCGGTCATCGCGGTTGCGCATTACGTCGGTGCTTTCAACTATCTTACCGAACAGATGCGAACGCCATCCGTATTATACGAACAACGTTATCTCGCCCCGCAAGCGATAGAAATTTCGTTTCCCGAAAAAAAGCGGAATCTTATCGTGATTTTCGTCGAGAGTTTGGACACCGGTTTTTTAACCAAAGCCGACGGCGGCGCGTTTGACGACGATTTGTTGCCGAACATCAAAAAATTGGCGATGGAAAATCTGAATTTCAGTCAAACCGAAAAAATCGGGGGTGAAATTCAATGTCATGGCACAAACTATACATTAGCGGGAATTGTCAGCAATCTCGCCGGAATTTCCCCCGATGGGGCGCCCCTTTTAAGTTTTTTAAACCATGCAAAGAAACCGTTGAGTGGCGAAAAATTTATGCCGGGCGCGGTGGCGCTTGGCGATATTTTGGCGGCAAACGGCTACCGCGAATACCATCTCGGCGGCTATGATTCGTCATTTGCCGGAATGGGGAGTTTTTTCAAGACGCACGGCAACGCCGAAATTTTCGATATTTCGTATTTCAAACGCGCCGGCGTCTTGCCCGCCAATTATTCGGTTTGGTGGGGCTTTGAAGACCGTAAATTGTATCAATTCGCCCAAGAAAAATTGACCGCCGTCGCGCAACAAAGCGAGCCGTTTTTTTTCACGATGACGACGCTCGACACGCATCCGACCGGTTATCTCGACCCGCAAGCCGAACGAAAATTTCCGGCGCTAATTGAAAATGTCTGGGCGGACGCAGATAAATTATTAGGCGAATTTATCGCGTGGCTGAAACAACAAGATTTTTACGAAAATACGACGGTGGTGATTTTGGGCGACCACTTGTATATGGATAACACGGTTTTTCCGCCGGATTTCGATGCCGGTCAAGAATATGGCAACGGCGCGCGCCGTCCGCTGAACATTTTTATCAATTCGCCGTTGTCGCCGAAATTCGCGAAAAATCGGCAATTCTCGCATTTCGACCTCTTCCCGACGTTGGTCGAAGCGGTCGGCGGCAAAATTAACGCGCCCGGTTTGGGACTCGGTCGCTCGATGAGTAGCGGCGAAAAAACGCTGTTGGAAGAACTCGGTTACGCCGCGGTCAACGACCAACTCCAACGCCCGTCGCGCCGCTATGATGAGTTGTGGACTTTGCCGAACGGAGGGGCGAAAAAATGAAACCGGCGCATACGGGTTGGCGAAAAATTCGACATTCTTTGACGTATGCCCGCGACGGTTTCGCCGCGATTTGGCGCGACGAGGTTTCGTTTCGCCAAGAAATTTATGGCGGCGGCGCGGCGTTGTTGGCGTTGCCGTTTTTGCCGTTGAGCGCGATTGAGACCGTGCTGTTGGTCGCCGCGATTATCGGCATTTGGCTTGCCGAAATTGTCAACTCCGCGCTCGAAGCGCTCGCCGACCGCATCTCCGACGCTCAACACGCATTGCTGAAAAAAGCCAAAGACCTCGGCGCCCTGCTCGTCTTGCTCGCGATTATCAACGCGGTCGTTATTTGGGCGGTTATCCTCGCCGCCGCCGGTCGGCGGTAAAACCGGTTTGACAACCGGCGGTCGCGCGTTCGGCGCGATTCCGCGTCCGCCGCTTTGCTTGGTTTCGCGAATAAATTTTCGATTCTTGGTAATTACAAACCTCGCGCGGCGCCGGAAATTGCCTACAATGACGCGACTGTTTTTGTCTATTTCACATAAAGGAGGTAATTATGAGCCGAACGCTTGACGCCGATTTATCGCTGATTCCGCCCATTGCCGAGACCATTCGCTGGCTCGCGGCGGACGCCATTCAAGCCGCCAATAGCGGGCATCCCGGCTTGCCGATGGGGTGCGCCGACCTCGCCGCGGTGCTTCTCGCCCGCCATTTAATCGTTGACCCCGACGACCCGAAATGGAGTAATCGCGACCGCTTCATTCTCTCCGCCGGACACGGTTCGGCGTTGCTTTACTCGATGCTGACGCTGAACGGTTTTATCACGCTCGACGACCTGAAACAATTCCGGCAATTCGGCAGTAAAACCCCCGGACATCCCGAAATCGGCGACACGCCGGGCGTGGACTTCACCACCGGTCCGTTGGGCGCCGGTTTCGCCGCGTCCGTCGGTTTCGCGCTCGCCGAGCGGATGCTCAGCGAAATGTATTTCACGCCGAAATTTCCCGAATTGTTCGACCATTACACTTACGTCCTGCTCGGCGACGGTTGTCAACAAGAAGGCATTTCGCAGGAAGCCGCGTCGCTCGCCGGTCATTTGCGGTTGGGGCATCTCATCGCCATTTACGACAGCAACGGGATTCAACTTGACGGCGCAACGAGTCAGTCGTTCACCGAAGACGTTAAATTGCGCTATGAAGCCAATCATTGGCACGTGCAGGAAATCGACGGACACGACCACGCCGCGATTGACGCCGCGCTCGTCGCCGCGAAAGCCGACCCGCGCCCGAGTTTGATTGTCGCGAAAACGGTTATCGGCAAGGGTTCGCCGCACAAACAAGGCACGCACAAAACGCACGGGATGCCGATTGGCGCCGAAGAAATCGCCGCGGGCAAAAAACTCGCGAACTGGCCGGCGGAACCGTTTTATCTGCCGCCAGCCGTCGCCGAATTTTTCGCGAAACACAAAGATTCTTTGCGCGCGCTCCGCGCCGAATGGAATCGGGAATTTGCGGAATACGCGGACAAACATCCGGCGCCGGCGAAAGAATATCAGCGCGTCGTCTCCGGCGAATTGCCGTTAAATTGGAAGCAAGCCCGTCCCGAATTTCCCGCCGACGAAAAGGGCGAAGGCGGGCGCGTGTCCGGCGCGAAAGTGTTGGCGGCGTTCGGCGAGGCGATTCCCGAATTGGTCGGCGGCTCGGCGGACTTGGTCGAATCGACGAAAACCGAAATCACCAAGGGCAAATGGACGGAATTTGTCGCGCCGGGCGAATACTTGGGGCGCAACATTCATTTCGGCGTCCGCGAGCACGCGATGGGACAAATCTGCAACGGCATCGCGGCGCACGGCGGTTTGATTCCGTTTTGCTCGACGTTCTTCGTGTTCAGCGATTATCTGCGTCCGGCGGTGCGGTTGGCGGCGCTCAGCAAACTCCGCACTCTGTTCATTTTCACGCACGACAGCATTTATGTCGGCGAAGACGGACCGACGCACGAGCCGGTCGAACAATTGGCGGCGTTGCGGTGCATTCCCAATGTGAACGTGTTTCGTCCGGCGGACGCGAACGAGGCGGCGTATGCGTTTCAGTATGCGTTGGCGCGAACGGACGGTCCGACGGTGTTCGCGTTGTCGCGCCAGAATTTGCCGGCGCTCGACCGGAACAATCTCGCCGACGCGCGCAACGCTTTGCGCGGCGGTTATATTTTGGAAAAAGACCCGGAGGGCTTGGCGGAAATTTTCCTGATTGCGTCGGGCAGCGAACTGCATTTGGCGCTGGCGGTGGCGGAAACGTTGCGCGCGGCGGGACGGAAAGTGCGGGTCGTCAGTATGCCGTCGTTGGAATTGTTCAAACAACAGCCGGAGTCGTATCGCCGGACGGTTCTGCCGCAAACGAACACCAAACGGCGGCGGTGCGTGATAGAAGCGGGCGTCATCGACGGCTGGGAAGGCATTTTGGACGACAACGGATTGTTTATCGGGATGAACAGTTTCGGTTTGTCGGGCAAGCCGGAGGTCGTCGCCAAACACTTCGGCTTCACCGTCGATAGCGTCTTGGACAAACTCGCCGAAGCGGGGTTCTGATAAATCGAGAGTTGAGAGTTTAGAGTTGAGAGTTGAGAGATTAGCAGTGGAGTTGTCTTGAAAATGCGCGAAGCGCAACCTCTGCTAAACTCTAAACTCTTAACTTTCAACTCTTAACTTTCAACTCTCCGCCGTAAAGGTGCAACGAAGTGTGCCGGTAACGGTCGGCTTCGGAGAAAACGCAACCGCAATAGGTCTGCCGGTAAATGCCGTTCAATTCTTTCGCCGCCGGCTCCGTCGCGCGGCAATCGCGATATAAAAATTTCTTGCCCGTCGCGGCGGCGACGCGGTCGCCGGTTTCTCGCAACAGCGTTTGCGACTGCTCGCGGCTCGCCATTAACGTCGTCGCGAAAAAGTCAAAATCGTCCGCCGCTTCCGCCGCTGTTTGCAAACGGGTCTGATAACAGACGGCACATCGGCGCGGCGCGGAAAAATCGCCGTTTAACGCGGCGCAGAAATTTTCCAAACCGTAATCGTTCACGACGGTCAACGGCAACGGGTCGCGCTCCAAATAAACGCGCAACGCTTTCAGCCGCCGCCGGTATTCGATGAGCGGATGGATGTTCGGGTTAAACCACCATAAATGAATTTCCGCCGCCGGAAATTCGTCCCGCAACGGCGGCAAGGTCTTCGCCAAACAATTGGCGCAACAAACGTGAAGAAGCAGTTTCATAAGATTCAAAGTTGAAAGTTAAAAGTTGACAGTTTAGATGACCGCGCTCTAACCTCAATCTTTGTCGCGGCAATTATTCAATCGAGTTACGCGCAAAAAAAAAGAGAAGCCACGAATAAACACGAAAAGAACTTAACCCGAATTTTCACGAAACCGAGCGAAGCGAAGGTTAGTGTGCCGTCCAAATTCTTGTCCGTTTTTCGGTTCTTTAATTCGTGTAATTCGTGGACAAAAAAATCTCTCTTTTTTATTCGTAAAAATTCGCGTCTTTTTGTTGACCGCGTAACACGAGTTATTCAATCTCCGACGGCAATACGGTTTTTTCAAAGCCAAAAGGATTTCTCAATGCGACGATTTCGGCACTTAGCGGTTTGGGCATTATTTTTTATTGTAATGGCGGTTGGACGGGCGGTTGCCAATGAAACGTCCGGCGAAACGCCCAACGAAACAACGCCGGATATTTTTGCGCTGGCGCCACAGGGCGCCGTCGCCGATATTCGCGCCGCGCTCGCGTCCGGCGCCGGCGTCGCCGTTGCGCGCGCCAACGGCGTAACGCCGCTCCATTTGGCGGCAATGACCAATCCCGACCCGGCGGTGATTACGTTGCTCGTCGAAAACGGGGCGGCGGTCAACGCGCCCGACCAAAACCGGCAGACGCCGTTGCATCTCGCCGTCGCCGTCAATAAAAATCCCGCCGTCGTCGCCGCATTATTAAAGAACGGCGCCGACTGGCGGTTGCGCGGTTATCTTGATTGGACGCCGCTGTATCTCGCCGTTTCCGGCAATCGCCCGCCGGAAATTGTCGCGGAATTATTGCGCGGCGGCGCCGACCCGAACGAAGCGGCGAATCTCGCCGACACCGCCGGCGTCGAGAAAATGTCGCTGTTGCATATCGCGGCGATGTTGGGGCGGCGACCCGCCGTGATTACCGCCTTGATTGCCGCCGGCGGCGCGGTCAACGCCGTGAACGGCATGGGTTTTACGCCGCTACATTTGGCGGCGTTGCACAATTCCGACCCGCAAATTACCGCCGCGTTTCTGCGCGGCGGCGCCGACGCCAACGCCGCGAACGAAAACGGCGACACCCCGTTGGACGCCGCGCTGACCGGCAATCATTTCGACGCGGCGCAACTCATTCACGCCGCCGGCGGCAAAGCCGGCGCGATACGTAAATAATTAACAATTAACAATTAACAATTATTTAGCGGAGTTATGGTTAAAATGCGCGGAGCGCATCCTTTCAACAATTGTTAATTGTTAATTGTGAATTGTTAATTGAATACAGCCCCTGCGCGCGGATGTAGTCGGCGACGGCGGCGGGGACGGAGCGGTAGTCGCCGCGCGCGATATTGGCGCGAATCGCGGTGCTTGCCGCGTCGTCCAACGCGGCGGTGAAAACGCCATCGGCTAAAAGCCGGCGCTCGTCCGGCGTCAATTCCGCCGGCTCGTCTGCGCCGAAACCGGCGGGAAATTCATAGCCCGGACGCGCCGCGACCAGCGGCGGCGCGAGCCGCAACACCGCGCCCGCCTCTCGCCAAGTGCCAAAAGAGAGCGCCATATCCGCGCCGATGAGCAACCGGAATTTTTGCTCGGGATATTGCGCGCGCAACCGCCGCAAAGAGTCGATGGTGTAGTTGCGTCCGGCGGCGCGCGCTTCGAGGTCGCACAACGCCAAGCCGGAATGATTTTGAATGAGCAATTCCGTCATCGCGAAACGGTGCGCGAACGCCGTGCCGGTGTGTTTGTGCGGCGGCGTTTTCGCGGGCATAAACCAGACCTGCGCCGCCAATTGGGCGTCCAACACCGCGAGCGCGATTTTCAGATGTCCGCAATGCGGCGGGTCAAACGTGCCGCCGAAAAGCGCGATGGGAAGGGGCATTTTTTGTCTCGTGTTTGAGTAAGTAGCCATTTTACCCGCCGTTAAAACGGCGGGCTATTGAAATTCGCCGCGCTTCGCGCCTTGCAATCGGGCGGCAATAAATTGCCGCCGAAAACCGCCCACTGCCGGCTAAAAATTGACTCTTACCGCGCGATATTTAACCTACATTGTTTTCCGAAGGGGCGCGGCGATGTCCGGCGACGACTATAAAGACAAGGTTTTGTTGGCGGTCAAGGACGGTAGCGCGGTGCCGCCGCTTTCGACCGTCGTGCAAAAATTAAACGCCTTGTTCTGCACGCCCAGCGTCGGCGTGCGCGATTTGGCGCATGTCATCGAAACCGACACCTCGCTGTCGGCAAGAATTTTGCGGCAGGTCAATTCGCCGTTTTACGGGTTGGTTTCGCCGGTGCGCACGATTACCGACGCCTCGGTTATTCTCGGTTTCAACGAAATTAAACACATCGCCAACGCGCACGGTTTGTCGGCGCTCTACCGCCGCCGCGCTCCGGGCGGCATTCCGCCGGAAAAAATTTGGGACCACACGTTGCAAATCGCCTGCCTCGCCCGCGCCGTCGCGCATTTCAACGAGCATCCGTCGCCGGAACAAATTTTCACCGCGGCAATTCTCAGCAAAACCGGCATTATCGCGTTCAACAACGTGTTGAAAGGGGAATACGCCGCGGTGGTCGCCGACCGGTTGCTCGAAGCGGATTTGCCGGTGCTCGAACATCAGCGGTTCGCCATCAATCACGTCCACGTCGGTTATATTCTGGCGCGTCTGTGGAAATTTCCCGACGATTTGTTGGACGTGGTTTCGTATCAATATAACCCCACGCCGAAAGAGCGCGGTTTTCAGTTGGAGGCGGCGTTCATTTACGCGGCGCGGCGGATGTTGGACGCGCTCGCAAAAAGCGACTCGCCCAACGCCATCGTAAAATACCTGCCGCCGGTCGTCGCGGAAAAATTGCGCCTCAAAACCGAAACGGCGCTCAACGCCTTGCAGGAAGCCATCGCCGAATACAACGAGTTTAAGAATATGATGGAGCAGAGGTGAGAAGGAAGAGGGGTTAGGGAAAAGGGAGTTTCGCCGGAATAATAACCTTCGCTAAAAACGCCGTAGGCGTTTTTAGCGAAGGTTGTAAAATTTGGGCGGGGGCAAGCCCCGACCGTTTCCTTTCTTTTCCCTCTTCCCTAACCTCTTTTCCCTTTGCTCTTTTTTCGCCAAACATTGCCATTTTTAACGCGAAAGGTTCTTTTGCGCCCCGATTTTTTATTTACAATTCCGCGTTTATTCACTGCGCGACTTTCCCGACGAGTGTCTTTGAGGACGCATAGACGATGTCAGCCCCAACCAAAAGCGCCGTCGAAATTATCGACGAACTCGCCAACAACTTGATGTTGCTTGAACCCAGCGACCGCGGCGGCGTGCGGCAGTTGCTCGCCGATTTTCAAGAACTGTTGGCTTTATTCCGTCTGAAAAGCGACGGACGCGCCGCCGACACCGGCGAGTTGCTCGACCGATGCGTGCGGTGCCTGCAAAAACTCCACAACGGCGAAATCGCCGACGCCGCCGAAGCGATAGAAAAAGTTACCGAAGCGCTGACGGCGATGCAACCGGTTTTCCGCGACCGCACGACCCTGCGCGGCAGTAACGAAATGTTTGTCTATTTCGGCTTGCCGGCGCGCAACACTTACGTTCTGCCCGCCAATATCGACCAACAGACCTTTGCCGAATTTGTCGCCTCGCAATCCGCCAATCTCGACGACTTTGAAGAGTATTTAGTCAAAATCGAGCGGGACAAAGACCCCGAAGACGTGCACGCTTTGCGCCGTTTGATTCACACGCTCAAAGGCGAGACCGGACTGCTCGGCATCGACGACGTGGAAAAACTTTGCCACGTGATGGAAGACAATTTGCGCGACGGCGGTTTTCCGGCGGAAATCAGCGACGATTTTTTCGAGGCACTCGACTGGTTGCGCTCGGTGTTCGTCGCGCTGACGCACCACGAGTCGTTCGTCTCGGCGGACGCGCTGACCGCCAAATTCGAGAATTTCAGCGGACGCAACTCGCTCGCCGCGCTCGAAAAAAGCAAGCAACTTCCCGAAATTCAACTTGTCGGCAACAATAATAACAATACGCCCGCGCCCGTGCCCGCGGCGACGGTCGCCGAGCCGGAGACGCCGGAAGCGCCGGAGACGCATCCGGCAGGCGTCGAAATTGTGGACGCCGATTTGGGCATCGCGGTAACGACCGACGAAAAAATGCAATTGCCGGACAACGTCGATGAGGAAATTTTCGCGGCGTTTGTCGGCGAGCAACTCGGCAGAATGGACGACTTGGAACAGATGCTGTTGCAAGCCGAACGCGGCGACAAAATCGCCGACCTCGCCGATTTGCGCGGGCTGATTCACACGCTCAAAGGCGACAGCGCGCTGATGGGCTTAGACCAAATCGAACATCTGTGCCACGCGGTCGAAGACAACTTGCGCAACGGCTATCCGTTAGGATTGAGCAACGTTTTATTTACGACGCTCGACTGGTTGCGGTCGGCGTTCACCGAACTGTCGCGCGGACACGCCATCGCGTCGCCGCGTCCGTTGATTGACATTTTCAACCGCACCGCCGCCGGCGCGCCGGTGCCGGCTACCAATAAAATTACGCCGTCGCCGCTCAAACCGGAACCGGTCGCTCCGGCGGTAAAAGCGCCCGCGCCCGCGGCGGCGAAAACTGCGCCGGTGGAAAAAACCGCGCCCGCTCCGGCGGTAAAAGCGGCGCCCTCCGCAACCTCCGTGTCCGCGACGCCCGTCGCGTCTGCGCCGTCTGCGACGCCCGCGTCCGCGACGCCGCCGGCGTTGGCGGCGGCAAAAGAAGCGGCGGCGGCAAAAGCGCCGGAAAAAGCGGAGAATGTCGCGGCGGCAAAAGCGCCGGTCGCCGCGAGCGAGGCGGTCGATGCCGAGGGCAAGCCCGTTGACCCGTTGGTGGTTTTGGCGACGAAAAAAATTACTTCGACGAAGCCGATTATTTTCGGACCGCCGCGTCCGCGCCGGCGTCCGCCGGATATGGAACCGGCGGGGCATCCGTTTATCGCGGAAGCGGCGGCGGTAAAAATCACTCCCGAACCGGCGGCGGCGAAGCAAGAAACGGAGAAAGTAATGCCTTTAGACGAGAGCGGCTTGCCGCCGGCGGTGAAAAGAGCGTTTGAACCGGCGCCGGCGGTAAAAGCGGCTCCGCGTCCGGCGCCGGAACCGAAAATCGAAGCGTCAAGCGGCGGCGCGATGGTGCGGGAAATGGTGCGCGTCGATTCCGACCGGTTGGACCGGTTGCTCGACACGATTGGCGAACTCGTCATCGCCGAAAGCATGGTTGACCAGTCGATTAACAAACTCACCTCCGACCAGCCGGTGCTGGTGCGGCAAATCGGGCAGTTGAGCAAAATCACGCGGACGTTGCAGGAAATCGGGATGTCGTTGCGGATGATGCCGATTAGGGGCGTGTTCAATAAAATGGAGCGTTTGGTGCGCGATTTGTCGCACAAAAGCAACAAAAACGTCCGGTTGGAAACGATTGGCGAAGACACCGAATTGGACAAGTCGCTCATCGAGCGCATCGGCGATATTTTAGTTCATATGGTGCGCAACTCGGTTGACCACGGCATCGAGTCCGCGGTCAAAGAGCGCGTCGAATTAGGCAAACCGGAAGCGGGCAAAGTAACGTTGCGCGCGTATCACAAGGGCGGCAACGTCTGTTTGGACGTGTCCGACGACGGGCGGGGTTTGGACCGCGAAAAAATTATCGCCAAAGCGGAAGAGCGCGGCTTGACGATTCCGGGTGGCGAGAGCGCGTCGGACAGCGAAGTGTTTAAGGTGATTTTCGAGCAGGGCTTTTCGACCGCCGAAAAAGTTACCGACGTGTCCGGACGCGGCGTGGGGATGGACGTGGTCAAGCGCAACGTGGACGCGATGCGCGGGCGAATAGAAATCAATTCCGCCCCCGGTCGAGGCACCAATTTTTCGATTCGCCTGCCGCTGACGCTGGCGATTATCGACGGAATGGTGGTGCGCGTGGCGAAAGAGCGCTATATTATTCCGACGCTGTCGATTTTACATTCGTTGCAAATGAGCCGCAAAGACGTGGTGATGGTCGTCGGCAAAGGCGAAATGGTGCGCGACGAAGAGCGCGAATTGCCGATGTTCCGGCTGTCGTCGTTGCTGAACACGCGCGACGCGGTGGACGATGTCGGCGCCGGCATCGTGTTAATCGTGGAAGCCGACGGGCGGCGGTTGGCGATTCTTTGCGATGAAATTTTAGAACAACAACAAGTCGTGATTAAGAGTTTGGGCGATTATTTAGCCATTCCGGGCATCGCCGGCGGCGCGATTATGCCCGACGGCTTGGTCGGGCTGATTATCGACATCGGCGGACTTTTGGATGCGTTGGACAAAGCCGGACGCGCGGCGTAAGAAAATATCCTCGAACAGTCGTCCCGCGAGGGACGAAATGTCGGTAGAAAAAGGGTGTCTAAAAATCATCCGTCCCGTAGGGACGGGACAATTATTACCGACATTGCGTCCCTAACGGGACACGGTTTTATGGCGGCGGTTTTTCTACCGACATTTTGCCCCTAACGGGGCAAACCAATTGGTTATTGAAGGTCTAATAACCTCTGCGCAATTCCCCTTTGTTTGAGGTGGGGAATAAGAGGCGGTCAAGACGTTATTTTGCTGAAAGAAGGATAGCAGGATGGACCATAATACGTTCAAAGGATTTTGTAAATTAGTTTATGATAAATCCGGCATCGCGCTCACCGATAGCAAGGAGTCGTTAGTGTCGTCGCGCGTCGGCAAGCGAATGCGGGAAATCGGCTTAGGGGCAAACGATTACGAGCAGTATCTTACCTTACTGCACAGCGACACGCGCGGCGAAGAATTGATTCATTTGTTGGACTGCATTTCCACCAATGTTACCAGTTTTTGGCGCGAACCCGACCACTTTGACTTGATGATGGAATTATGCAAAAAGTGGCGCGCCGCGGGGCAGACCCGTTTCCGTTTTTGGTCGGCGGCGAGTTCCAGCGGCGAAGAACCCTACACGATGGCGATTATGGCTTATGAAGCGTTGGGGAGCGGCGTGGACGCGCGGATTTTGGCGACCGATATTTCGACGAAAATTTTAGAAAAAGCGATGAACGGCAACTACGACGAAGAAAAAATCCGCGGCGTGCCGTTGCCGTTGCGCGACAAATACTTCACCCGCTCGGGCGCGCACGGCGGCTACGAATACACCGCCGGCGAGGCGCTGAAACGGATGATAGCGTTCCGCCGCCTGAATTTGTCCGCGCCGCCGTTTCCGATTCGAGGTCCGCTCGACATCGTTTTTTGCCGCAACGTGATGATTTATTTCGACAACGGGCTTCGCGAGAGATTGGTGCGTGAAATTTTCCGCGTGCTTAAACCCGGCGGGTATCTTTTTATCGGACACGCCGAAAGTTTGACCGGTCTGAACACCGAATTCAAGACCGTTAAACCGGCGACGTATCTGAAAAAGAAGTAGTTAGTTTAGAGTTTAGAGTTTAGAGTTGAGAGTTTAGCAGTTGAGTTATTTTAATAATGCGCGAAGCGCAACCTCTGCTAAACTCTAAACTCTAAACTCTAAACTCTAAACTCTAAACTCTCATCTAAACAGGTGCCGCTATGCAACGGACGGTTGGAATATCTGACATATATGTGTCGCAAGACCCGGAAGACGTCATTGTTACGTATTCTTTGGGGTCGTGCGTTGGCGTAACAATGTATGACCCGCGCGCGAAAGTCGGCGGTTTGGTGCATTGTATGTTGCCGCTGAGCAAGGACAACCCGGACAAAGCCAGCGCCAATCCGGCGATGTTTGTCGATACCGGCGTGTCGCTGTTGTTGCAAAAGGTCTATGATCTGGGGGCGCGGCGGGAAAATTTAGAGGTCAAAGTCGCGGGCGGCGCGTCGCCGCTCAAAGACGTAACGGTGTTCCAAATCGGTCAGCGCAACTACACGGTTTTGCGTAAATTATTGTGGAAAAACAACATCTTAATCGCCAACGAAGAAGTCGGCGGCGCCGTGCCGCGCACGATGTATCTTTATATGAAAGACGGACGCACGGAAATCGGTAGCGGCGGCAAGACGCACGTTTTGTAAATCAATTAACAATTAACAATTCATAATTAACAATTATTGATAACGGAGCGAAGCGCCAGCCAAAATTGTTAATTGTTAATTTTTCATTGTTAATTAGTCAAAGTATTTTCAAGGAGAACTCCTATGGCATACAATATCGTTATCGTCGATGATTCCGCCACGGTGCGGGCGGTGTTGAAAAAGACGTTGCATTTATCCGGCGTCGCGGTCGGCGTGTTGAAAGAAGCCAACAACGGGCGGGAAGCGTTGGAAATTCTGCGCGACGGCTGGTTTGACCTCGTTTTCACCGACATCAATATGCCGGAAATGAACGGTATAGAACTGATTAACACGCTCGCCAACGACGAGGTGATGAGCACGATACCCATCGTCGTCGTCTCGACCGACGGGTCGTCGTCGCGCATCGAAGAGGTCAAAGCCAAAGGCGTGCGCGCGTATGTTCGCAAGCCGTTCACGCCGGAATGTATCCGCGACGTGATTAACGGCGTCCTCATCGGCGACCCGAACGGCGACGATGGGGTTATCGAGATTGGTTAGTTCTTTTTAATGAATTAAAAATTACAAATTAAAAATTAAAAATGACGGAGTTGATTAGCGAATCCGCAAGCGCCCGCGAAGCGAATCTTTGACCATCAAACTCCAAATTTTTTAATTTTTAATTTGTAATTTTTAATTATCTTTCAATTGTCTTTTGATTCTTAATTGATTTAAGGAGGCGCAAAATGCCGGCGATTGAAATTGACCCGCTTGCGGTGTTGCGGCAGGTCTTTATGAAAGTGTTGGACGAACAGATGTTTTTGTTCGCCGAAGACGTTGATTTGGCGGAAGCGCCGGCGGTGGACGAGCCGATGTCGGCGGTAACCATCACCTACCACGGTTACTCGCGCGGCGAACTGTATCTGGCGCTGTCGCACCGGTTTTGCCGTATCATCACCGGGTCGAGTTTGGGCGTTGACGAAAGCGAAATTCCCGCCAGCGTTGACCTTAACGACGCGGCGCGCGAACTGCTGAATATGACCTGCGGGCAATTTATGACGGCGTATTTCGGCGAGGAGCCGGTGTTCGACCTCTGCCCGCCGCAATGTTGCGATTTGACGGCGGAAGAATTCGCCGAAACCCGCCGCGTCTTTAACGGTTTGTCGTTTATGGTCGATGACAACCTGATTTTGCTGTCCTATACGCCGGAAGCGTAAGGGGAATTTACAATTAACAATTGTTAATTGTAAAAAAGGAGGATAACTCAATGGCGGCTATTCGCGTGTTGATTGTCGATGATTCCGATACCGTGCGCAAAATTCTCTCGACGGAATTGGCGCGCGACCCCGAGATTCAGGTCATCGGTTCGGCTCCCGACGCTTACGTGGCGCGCGATATGATTGTGCAACTGCATCCCGACGTGATAACGTTGGACTTGGAAATGCCGCGTTTGGACGGTTTGAGTTTCCTGAAAAAAATAATGTATCACGTGCCGTTGCCGGTGATTGTGTTGTCGTCGCTCACCCGCGCCGGTAGCAAATTGGTGTTTGAAGCGTTGGATTACGGCGCGGTGGAAGTGATGGCGAAACCGAGCGCCACTTACGCGCTGAGCGATTTATCGGTGATGCTGGCGGATAGAATCAAAGCGGCGGCGAAAGTCAAAGTTACCAAATTAAGCAAACAAAGAGTCGCCGAGCGACAACAGACGCGCCAGAATTTATTGACGCGGACGCCGTCGCGCATTATCGCGATGGGGTCCTCGACCGGCGGCACGCAGGCGTTGGAAGCGGTTTTGACGGTTTTGCCCGCCAACTCGCCCGGCATTATCATCTCGCAACATATGCCGGAAAATTTCACCTATTCGTTCGCCGAGCGGCTGAACGGTATTTGCGCGATTGAAGTCAAAGAAGCGGAAGAGGGCGACGAAATCACCGTCGGTCGCGCGATTATCGCCAAAGGCAATTACCATTTGGTCGTGCGCCAAAAAGCGCCGGGGAAGTATTTTGTCTCCATCAAGACCGGACCGCTCGTTTGTCATCAGCGTCCGGCGGTCGATGTGATGTTCCGCTCGGTGGCGCAAACGGTCGGGGACAAAGCGGTCGGCGTGATATTGACCGGTATGGGCAACGACGGGGCGCAGGGAATGAAATTGATGCACGACGCCGGCGCGTATTGTTTGGCGCAGGACGAAAAATCGTGCGTCGTTTTCGGGATGCCGAAAGAAGCGATTGCGGCGGGCGGCGTCGATGAAATCCTGCCGTTAGACCAAATTCCGGCGGCAATGGTCGCCGCCGCCGTGTAGCGGAAAAATTCAATCGAATAGCGCGCGCGAGTTTGACTTTTTCTATTTTCGTCGCGCATAAAAGCCGAACAGCCAAATTCCGTATAAGACATTTCCTAACGGCAACATAATTACCGGCGCGGTGTTTGCCGGTGAAAACGCCTTGCGCAGATGATAATCAATATCGCCGTTCGCGCCGAGCATCAATAAAAAATACGCGCTTGCCATTAGCCAAAACGCCCCCCCCCCGCATTTTTCATTTCCCGCGCGGCGACGAGCGCCCACGCCGGACCCGCCGCCATCAGCGTTAGCGTCGGGATTTCCGTCGAAGGACCGAACGACATCAGCCACCACGCGCCCGCCGCATACGCAAAAAGCACGGCGCGCCCCGCGTCCCAGCGGTCGCGATAATAAACTTTCAGCGTGAACGCCAGCGCCAAACCGGCGGCGAGCAGTTGCGCGAGGTGATAACCCGTCATCTCGGCGACCGGGGCGCCGCGGGTAATCGCGCCGGTGGTCAGGTATTCGTAGAGCGTGAACATATCGCGATAGTCGTGGCGGTCGTTGCTGAGACGTTGGCACATATCTAACCAATCGCGATAACCGGCGACCACGTATTCGTAATTTTGGCAGAGGAAAACGCCGACGACGGCGAGCGCCAGCACGACCGCGCCGCGCCACCATAAACGTCGGGGGAAAATCGCGCCGACGAGGAGCGCGTAACACAGCGGCGCGACTTTAATCCAGCCCGCGACCGTCAGCGCCGCGACGCCGCGCCACCATTTATGTTGCGCGACGAGCGCCGCGCCCCAAAGAATCGCGCCGCCGAGAAGCGGATTGGACTGCTGATTGAGAAGTCCCTCAAACGCGACGGGCAACAAGGCGATAAAAAACCACGCGCGTTGCGCCGGCGGTATAAATTGACCGGCGAAGCGCCACGCGCCGAATAAAAACACCGCGAAATTAACCGCCGTCCAGACCAGCGCGCCGACCGCGAACGGCAACAACGTCAAGACCGTCATCGCCGCCGCGAAGCCGGGGTAGTATTGATAGCCGTGGGCTTCGCCGGAATACAGCGGCAGTTGTTGTAAAAAATGTTCGCCGGCGAAATAAAAACAGTCGTAGGCGCTACGGTGCGTGCCGCCCGCCAGAATAACGCGAACGAACACGGCGACCGCAAACCCGCTCCATAAAAACACGGCGGCAAGGTTGAGCAACAGTTGTTTTTTACCGGCGGATAACATTACGAGATCCCTTTTTTTTTGATTTGCATGAGAGAAAAAAAATTTTAAGGGGCTAAGGTTTTTCATACCGTAATTAAAAATTACAAATTAAAAACTCGTGTTACGCGGTCAACCAAATTTGCGCGATTGCTCTATTCAATTGCCACGCCCTTTAGGGCGTGGCAATTGAATAGAGCATTTTTAATCGGCATTTCTCCGTGCCGCTACGAGAAATCTCTGGCTCTTAATTCGGGTTAATTCGTCTAATTCGTGAAAATTCGTGGACAAAAAATCGCTCTCTTTTTTATTCGTAAAAATTCCGTCTTTTTGTTGACCGCGTAACACGAGTTTTTAACTCTTCAAATTATACGCCGTTTGCAACATTTCGTTCGCCGTGGTTACTAATTTGGAACTGAATTGGTAGGCGCGTTGGTAGATAATCGATTGCGCGCCCAATTCAAAATTCGACTCCTCCAAATACCCGCCGTAACACGAGCCGAAAATGTTTGCCCAGACGCCCGCGCCGCTATAGACCGCCGCGCCGCTGATTTCATTCGCGCTGAACGTCGTGCCGCTTTTGCCGTCCAACCCTTGCGGATTCGCCACGATTGCCAGCGCCAAACGCGCCAAAAGCGCCGTTTGCCCGTTGTCGAAACGCCCGTAAATCATTCCGTCCGGCGCGTTGGTGTAGGTCATCAACGACCCCTGAATGTAGCCGTCCGCGCCCGCCGTCAAACTCCGCGCCGCGCCGACTTGCGTAACGCGGCTGAAATCAAAATTCAGCGTCGCGCCCAACTCCGTCGTTTCTTTAATCATATTGCCTTCGTTGTCGAAGCGGACGAGTCCCGTGCCCTGCCCGACCGCGCCGTTGTCGGGATTTTCGACCGCGACGTTCGTGGTTTGCGCCGCATACCAGCGCCACGTCGAACCCTCGTCGTCGGCGCTCAATTTGACCAAATACAGCATTTGGTCTTCGACTTGCATCGCGTAAGCGGTCGGATTGGGCGAGACCTTTTCATACAACGCCACCGGATTGTCCGCCGCGTCCGCCGGAAATTTCTCGTTGTCGTTGAAAAATCGATAAAAGTCGTCCACGATATTGCGCGACGCGCCGTCGGCGGTGGTAACGTTGGCGGTCGTGGTCAGCAAAATGTTGCTAAGCGTGTTCATCGCGCCGACATTACTGGCGATATTGAAATGGACGCCCGTTTCGTCAATGCTCAAAAAGCCGCCCGCCTGCTCGCCCGCCGCCGCGAAACCGTCGGGAATAAGCGCGTAATCGCGCGTGTGATTGGTGCCGAGCACGCCGCTGTCGGCGCGCGCCGCGCTCCCGTCGTCGCCCAAACCGCCGCACAGCCACGTCGAAAAATCCGCCAACGTCGTCGCCGGCGTTACGGTCAAGGTTTTGCTGTAAGCCACGCCGCCGCGCTCAAAGTTAATCATCATTTCGCGGCTGTTGACGGTGCTGCCGCTCGGCTCGTTGTAGAGATTTTGCCACGACGCGGCTAATTTTTTTTGCGCTTCGTCCAACGCTTTTTGCGCCGCCGTTATTTGTTCCGGCGTGGAATTGGGGTCGGCGTTGACGGCGTCCAAGTTTTTCTGCGCGTTTTGCGCGTTGACGATATTTTGCGTGTCGGTGAATTGCAGATTAGCGAGCAACGTTTGCGCCGTCGCGTCTTGACCGGTCGTTTTGTCGCGCAACGCCGCCGAGGTCTGCACGGCGCCGACGTTGAGATAATCGACGGGCGTTACGCCGTCGGCTTTCAGCCAGTGGTCGGCGCTCGTAATCGTATTGCCGGTCGCGACCGGCGTGCGCGGCGGCAAATTGCCGGTCGGTTCGACGGTGCGCGTGGCGACGCCGGGATACAGCGTGCCGAGTTGCGGCAGACGAATCGCCGACATCGAATTATTGAGCGCGCCTTCGGGCGTGGCGTTGTAGCCCAGCACTTGCATCCCGTCGTTGCTGAGCAAGTCAACGGTGGTGGCGGAACTTTGTCCGAGGTAAAAATTGCCGGCGCGGGTCAACAGTTCGCCGGCGTTGCCGCCGTTCAGGATAAAAAAACCGGCGCCGTCGATGGCGAAATCGAGCGTGCGACCGGTGTTGTTGAGCGGACCTTGCGTGAAATTATGCGTTTGCGCCGCGACGAGCGTGCCGTTGCCGATTGCCGCGGCGTTGGTGGCGCTCGCGCCGTTTTCTTCGCCGTAGCCCGGGACGACGGTGTTGTAGAGCAGGTCGCCGAACGAGGTGTCGAGACGTTTGTAGCCGATGGCGTTGATGTTCGACGTGTTGTTCGCCAGCGCGTTGAACGCCGTCTGATACGACAACAAACCGCTCATGCCGGTGTATAAAGTGTTTTGCAAGCCCATCGTCGGTCTCCGTCAAGGCGCGGGGGAAAAATTTTCCGCCGCGAAAGTTAATTTCGTCGCAAGATGCAAATTTTGTGCCAATGGAAGTGGGCAGTGGACAGTGAGCAGTGGACAGTAGCCGCGCTTACCACCGCTCACTGCCAACAAAAAAAACAAAATTTAATTAAAGGGCGTCAACTTTTTTCGCCGATAGACGGGCTGTTCTTTTTGGGTTATCGCTCGTGAGAGGAGTGCGCCATGCTTATTCGCCACGCTTTATTTTTCGGGTCTATCGCGTTTTGCGCCGTCGCCTGCGGCGAGAAATCGTCCGCGCCGGTCCGACCGGCGGCGAGCCCCGCGTATCAGTCGCCCGCGTCGCGTTCAACCGCGCAACGTCGAGACGCGCAAGTGGTCGTCAGCAAGGACACCGCCATTTTGAGTTCCGAATTGACCAAAGGCGACGTTATCCGTAGCGGTCAATACCCGACCGAGGTGCCGGCGACCGTCCTGCCCGCGCCGACCGCCCCGCAACAAACGCCGCCGGTTTATCGTCCCGCGCCGCCGCCGGTCAGTCCGGTCAATCGGGGCAGTGATTACGATTTTGTCGATACCGACGAGCCGGTGATTGATTATCGCCAAGTCGCCGTGTTGCCGGCGCCGACCATTCCGGCGGTCGCCGCCATCGGGGAAAAGGACTGCGCGGACAACAGTTGTCAAATCGCCGACGGCGGACGCGCCACGTCGGGACGCGCCACGTCGAACAGCGTCAAAGACGCCGAAAAACAAAGCGGCGCGTTGAAAAATTTGCTCAATCAAATTTCCGGCAAAAAAATGGCGAGCGCCGCCAACGCCGCGACCGAAGAGTTTGCCGAACAACAATTGCTCGCGGGCGACCCCGGCAATTTCAACGCGGTCGAATTGGAAGCGACGGCGGCGACTTCGGCGAAAAACAGCCGCCCCGCGCCCCGCCGTTTCGCGCGCAACTTGTGGCCCGGCGGCGTGCCGGTGCAAGCCGAAATCGACCCCGAAATCGCGCCGGCAGTCGCGACCAAATAACGGCTCCACGCCTGCCGAACATTCTGGCGGGCGTTTTTATTTATAGGGAAAAGGAGAAAGGGAAAAGGGAAAAGTGGTTAGGGAAGAGGGAAGAGGGATTTCTGACTTCTCAACTTTCAACTTTTCCCTTTTCCCTTTTCCCTCTTCCCTTTTCCCTCTCCCCTTTTCTAAACCGGAACCCAATGACCTCTTGCCGTTATCTATTTCTCGCGGCGCTGACCGCCGTGTTAATCGCGTGCGCCGAAAAACCGGAAATCGACGAAGAGACCTTTATCCGTTCGCCGAAGTTGGTCGGCGCGTATTCGTTGCTCGAAGACGCCGCCCTGCCGCCGATGTTGTATTTGCGCTCGGATTATCCGTCCGTCGCCGGTATGCGCGTCGGCGGGCGCGTCGAACGCTACGGGCGGCGGTCGCTCGCGCACGCGATTGACCTGACCGCGTGGACGCAATCGGCGGCGGCGCAAAACAACGCCGAAATCACCTTGCTGGTGGACGACCAAGACCGGGAGAAATTTTATTATCGTCTGCCCGCCGCGGGCGAAGCGGCGACCATCGGCTTTCTGCACGGCGGACGCGACCGCGCCCCGCAACTCGCCGCCGCCGCCGAGGAATTTAATCGCTATCAGCCGAACGCCGTCGTCGTTCTCGGCAACGCCACGCCGCTCGACGGGCAACTCCGCAGTTTAGACCAATTTTTCTTTAAGCCGTTTTTGCCGCTGTCGCGCCGCGCGCCGCTGATTTTCCTGCCGGAAGACCGCGCGAAAATGCCGCCGCTCGCCGCCAATCCTCTGCCGCGCCGTTATTGGGCGCGCGACCTCGGTTGCGCGCGATTGTATTTCGGCGATTTGGAATTGCTGAAAAATCCGACGACGCGGCAGGAATGGCTGACGTGGTTGGCGCGCGATTTGTCGATGACCGCGCAACCCTGGAAAATCCTCTGCCTGTCGCAACCGGTCTTCGGCGCGAAAGAAATCAATGCGTGGCTCGTCGAGACGTTCGGGGCGCTCCTCGAACAAAGCCGCGTGAACCTCGTGATTAGCGGCGGGGTCGGCTATTACCTGCGCACCGTGCCGGTGCAGTCCGGCGACTTCGCGACGCGCTATCTCAACGTCGGCGGACTGGACACCGAAAAGCAAAAATTGCTCGGACGCGAATACGCGGCGGTCATGGTTGACCAGCCGCAAATCGGCATTTTGCGCGCGACGCCGGAAAGTTTGACGTGGACGATTTATCCGCTCGTCGAGGCGAATAAAAATCCGCCGCCGCTCGACACGCTGACCATTACGGCGGACGGCGAAAGCGGGGGCGAGCCGGCGGTGGAAAAGACGGACATTTTGACCGACGCGCTGGCGGCGCTGACCTTGCGGCGCGAAGTGCTGACGTTGGCGCGGCAGGCGGCGAAAGCCGTGCCGGATTTGACCGCGAATAAACAGACGCTCAATTTCATTTTGCACAACCCGACGGGACAGCCGTTGCGCGGCGTGTTGCAGTGGCAGGCGGCGGCGGACACGGCGTGGAAAATCCAACCGGAAGCGGTCGAATTTCAGTTGCAACCCGGCTTTCGCGGCGCGACGACGTTCACGGCGGAGCGTTACATCACCGTCGAAACCGCGCCGATGCCGGAGTTGACGGCGACGATTGAAAACGTCGGCGCGGCGACGCAACCGCTGATTTTGGCGGCGAAAAAAGCGGCGGAAATCGCGCCGCGCGCCGCGTCGTCGGCGATAATAATCGACGGCGTGGCGAGCGAGCCGGATTGGGAACAGGCGACGGTTTTGCGGGATTTTATCACGCTCGGCGGCGGCGCGCCGAACCGTCCGTTCGCCGTAAAAATGATGACGGACGCGGCGGGCATTTATTTGTTCGCGCAAGCCGCGACCGGCGGCAGTCCGGCGACGACGGCGAAATTTCACGACGACGCGGTGCATCGCGACGACAGCGTGGAATTTTTCTTTGACCCGACGGGCGAGGGGCGCGATTTTTACCAATTCGCGGTCAACAGCGCCGGCGTTACGTTAGACCGGTCAAGTCAATTCGGCTTGGCGTGGAATCCGCAGTGGCAGGTCAAGACGCATCCGCAAGACGACGGCTACGCGGTCGAGGCGTTTATTCCGTTCGCGGCGTTCGGCTTGACGCAGGCGCCGGCGGCGCGCGCGCGCTGGGGCTTCGACGTTTTTCACAACGACTTCACCGGCGGCGCCGACCTGCCGCCGCCGATAGAAAACATCAACGCCGCGATTACGCCGGAAAATATCGCGTCGGCGGCAATGCGCGACTTGGGCGCGCGCGCCGTCAATGACGGCGGCAAACCGGTCAATGAAATCGCGCAATGGGCGGACACCTTCGGCTCGAACGCGCGAAGCGGCTGTTACGGCGATATAATTTTCGGCGGACGGTAAGAAAGCGGAGTTTGATTTTTTTAATTCGCTTCGCGGCTGAATAATTTATCAAAACCTTCCGCCCCCGACCGGTCATTTTGACCCGCGCGCCCGCGGCGCGTCCTCGCCATTCCGCTAATTCCGTCGAGAAATCCCGCTTTTCTTCAATGGCACAAAAATTGTTTTGCGGCGAGTGAAATTCTTAACTCTCGATTTTTCATTCCCGGCAAAAGGAGTAGCCGATGCGCTTTGATAAATTCACGATTAAGTCCCGCGAGGCGCTTGAAGTCGCGAAGCGTTTCGCCGAAGAAAATCAAAATCAGGAAATCGCCGCGGCGCATTTATGGCTCGCGTTGCTCAAACAGGACGGCGGCATCGTCGCGCCGTTGTTGCAAAAACTCGGCGTCGCGCCGGAATTGCTCGCCGGCGAAGCCGCGCTACTCATCAAAAAAATTCCGCAAGTAAGCGGTGCGCGCGCCGGTGAAAATTTGACGCGCGAACTCGCCGACCTGCTCGAAAAAGCGTTCGCCGAAGCCGAGCGGCTGAAAGACGACTACGTTTCGACCGAGCATCTTTTGCTCGCGCTCGCGCAAGCGAAAAACGCCGTCGGCGACGCGCTCCGGCAAAACGGCGTTACCGCCGAGGCGGTCTATCAGGCGTTGTCCGCGGTGCGCGGCAACGGGCGCGTAACCGACGAAAATCCCGAAGAAAAATTTCAGGCGCTCAAAAAATACACCCGCGATTTGACGCAATTGGCGCGGCAGGGCAAACTCGACCCCGTCATCGGGCGCGACGAGGAAATCCGTCGCGTGATGCAAGTCCTCTCGCGGCGCACCAAAAATAATCCCGTGCTTATCGGCGAACCCGGCACCGGCAAAACCGCCATCGCCGGCGGACTGGCGCAACGCATCATTTCCGGCGACGTGCCGGAGTCGCTGAAAAACCGGCAGGTTTTGACGCTTGATTTAGGCGCGTTGCTCGCGGGCAGTAAATATCGCGGCGAGTTCGAGGAGCGCCTGAAAGCGGTGCTGACCGAAATCGAACAATCGGCGGGAGACATTGTTTTGTTCATCGACGAGTTGCACACGATTGTCGGCGCGGGCGCGGCGGAGGGCGCGGCGGACGCGGCGAATTTGCTCAAACCCGCGCTGGCGAAAGGCGATTTGCGCTGTATCGGCGCGACGACGCTGAACGAATATCGCAAATACATCGAAAAGGACGCGGCGTTGGAACGGCGTTTTCAACCGGTCTATGTCGGCGAGCCGTCGGAGGAAAATTCCATCGCGATTTTGCGCGGACTGAAAGAGCGCTACGAAGTTCACCACGGCGTCCGTATTCAGGACGCGGCGCTCGTGTCGGCGGTGAAGTTGTCCGAGCGTTACATCAGCGACCGGTTTTTGCCGGACAAGGCAATTGATTTGGTGGACGAGGCGTGTTCGTGCCTGCGGATGGAAATCGACTCGATGCCGCACGATTTGGACGCGCTCGCGCGGCAGAAAATGCAAATTGAAATCGAATTGAAAGCGGTCGAAAAAGACGCCACCGCGAAAGAGCGCGCCGCCGAGTTGCGGGAAAAATTAGCCAACTGCCAAGAAAAATTCGACGGACTCGCGACGCGCTGGCAAGCCGAAAAAGAAGTTATCCGGCAAATCCGCCGGTATAAAGAAGACCTCGACCGCGCGCGGCAACAGAGCGAGACCGCGCAACGGACGGGCGATTTAAGCAAGGTCGCGGAAATTCGCCACGGCGTCATTCCCGATATTGAGCGCCAAATCGAAGTCGAAAATTTGCGCCTGCGCGACTTGCAAAAGGACCACGGCGCGATGTTGAAAGAAGAGGTGGACGCGGCGACCGATATTGCCGCAGTCGTGAGCCGCTGGACGGGGATTCCGGTCAGCAAAATGCTCGAAAGCGAAATGAGCAAACTCGCGCAAATGGAAGAAAAATTAGGCGCGCGGGTCATCGGACAAAGCGCGGCGCTCGCCGCCGTCAGCCACGCGGTGCGCCGCGCCCGCGCCGGTTTGCAAGACCCGAACCGCCCGCTCGGCAAATTTATATTTTTGGGACCGACCGGCGTGGGAAAAACCGAAGTCGCGAAAGCCCTCGCCGAATTTTTGTTCGACGACGAACAAAATATCGTGCGCGTCGATATGAGCGAGTATCAGGAAAAGCACACCGTCGCGCGGTTGATTGGCGCGCCTCCGGGCTACGTCGGCTACGACGCCGGCGGATATTTGACCGAAGCGGTGCGGCGGCGTCCGTATAGCGTCGTGCTGTTCGACGAAATCGAAAAGGCGCATCCCGAAGTGTTCAACGTGCTGTTGCAATTGCTCGACGACGGGCGGCTGACCGACGGGCAAGGACGGACGGTGAATTTCCGCAACACGCTCGTGATTATGACCTCGAATCTCGGCGCGCAATTCATTCAGGACGCGGCGGACATTGCCGCGCCGGAAGTGCGGGCGCGGACGTTGGCGGCGTTGCAGGCGCATTTCCGCCCGGAATTTCTTAACCGCATCGACGAGATAGTGTTGTTCAACCGGCTCGACGTTGAGAATCTGAAAAAGGTCTTCGGCTTGCAGTTGGCGCGCTTGCGCGGACTGTTGCGGGCGCGGGGGCTCACGTTGGAACTCACGCCGCCGGCGGAGGAAAAACTCATCGCGCTCGGCTACGACGCCGCCAACGGCGCGCGCCCGCTAATCCGTGTCATTCAGCGCGAACTGCAAAATCCGTTGGCGCTGAAAATTCTCGAAGGCGAATTTAAGGAAGGCGACACGGTGGTGGCGGATTTGCAAAAAGGCGAGGTGGCGTTTCGGAAAGCGTGAAATTAGAGTTGAGAGTTGAGAGTTCAGAGAGTGGAGTTTTTATCTTAAAAATGCGCGAAGCGCAACCTCTGCTAAACTCTAAACTCTGAACTCTCAACTCTGAACTTTCAACTCTCAACTCTCAATTTTCGACATCTCCAGCGTGCTTTTGGTCAGGCGGAACAGGTGATTTTCGATATCGCCGATTTCATTGATGCAATAACTCAATTCGCGGCTCAGATTCGCCAGAAATTCGCTTTTCAAGTGGTGGGTTTGTTCCGCCGTTAGCAACGCCTCGTTCTGCTCGGTAACGTCGTTAAACAGCACTATCGCTCCCACCACCCGACCGGCGGCGTTCAGCGTCGAGGTGAATTGCACGTGATAATGCCGCCGTCCGAGGCGGCGAAAATCAATTTCGGCTTTGACGCTAAACGCCAAACCGCGCGAGAACGCCTCGTCCATTTTTTCGCCGAACTCGCGGCTCCAATTCGGGTCGGTAATTTCGCCTAAAACCGCCGCTAACGGTCGCCCGTCGATTTTGGCGAAATCGACGATGCCCGCCAAGCGCAAAAACATCTTGGTGCCGTAAGCGATGCCGCCCGCCGTGTTCAGCAACAAAATCAAATGGCGGCTATTGTCCAACAACATCCGCATATAAAACTCCTGCTTCTGTTGTTCGAGCGTCCGCGCCGAATTCAAACTCGCCTGGGTCGCCGCCGCCGCCTCATTGAGTCCAATCTTCGCTTCCAAACGGCGTATATACCGCGCCAGCCGCGCGTTCTCTTTCCGTAGTCGCGTCAGGGCGTCCTCCGGCGCCGATAAAGTTTCAGTTGTCGCGGTCATTGGCGTCCTCCATTCAATTTTGCGGGGGGGGGGGGGGGGCATAATTTTTTCTCCGTCGGCGTTATGCAAGAACAAATAACAAATAAAAAATGACAATTAAAAATTATTTATCGGAGTTATTGTTAAAATGC